>JAGTRV010000004.1 GCA_018262245.1 Pseudomonadota bacterium
GTTTGGGTAATTCGGCCCGCCGCCCCCCTCTGGCACCGTCCAGTTGATATTCTGGGTCGGATCCTTGATGTCGCAGGTCTTGCAGTGCAGACAGTTCTGGCCATTGATCTGCAACCGTGGCTTGCCCTCTTCCTCGCCGAGGATTTCGTACACGCCGGCCGGGCAATAACGCGTTTCCGGTGCACCGTACTTGGCGTAATTGACCGAGATGGCCACCGACTCATCCTTCAGGCGCAGGTGCGTCTGCTGGTTTTCCTCGTGGTTGGTCGCCGACAGGAAAACCGAGGACAGGCGATCAAAGCTGATCTTGCCATCCGGCTTCGGGTAATCGATTTTCGGATAAGCGTTCTTGTCGCCCAGCTGGCTGTGGTCGTCGTGATGACGCATGGTCCACGGCGCCTTGCCGCCAAACAGGAAGGTGTCGATGGCGCCGTAGGCCAGGCCACCCAGCAAGCCCCACTTGAAGGCCGGACGGATATTGCGGACCTTGTACAACTCGGCCCACAGCCAGCTCTGCTTGATCTGTTCGCCATACTCGACGACTTCGGCCCCGGCGTTGTCCTTGCACAGGTGCTCGAACACCGCCTTGGCGGCAACGATGCCGGACTCCATGGCCATGTGCGTTCCCTTGATCTTCGGCACGTTGAGAAAGCCGGCGGTATCGCCGACCAGCAGGCCGCCCGGGAAATGCAGCTTGGGCACGGACTGGTAACCGCCTTCGGACAGCGCGCGGGCACCGTAGGAAATGCGCCGGCCGCCCTCGAAGAAGCCACGAATGGCCGGGTGCGTCTTGTAGCGCTGGAATTCCTCGTACGGCGACAGCCACGGGTTCTTGTAGTCGAGGCCGACGACATAGCCCACCGCCACCAGGTTGTTTTCCAGGTGGTAGAGGAAGGAACCGCCATAGGTGGCCGAATCCACCGGCCAGCCCACCGTATGCACGATCAGGCCGGGCTGATGCTTGGCCGGGTCGATTTCCCACAGTTCCTTGATGCCGATGCCGTAGGTTTGCGGATCGACGCCGTCGCGCAGGTTGAACTGGCCAAACAATTCCTTGGTCAGCGAACCGCGACAGCCTTCAGCGAAGATGGTCTGTTTGGCATGCAACTCCATGCCCGGCTGGAAGTTATGGCCCGGCTGGCCATCCTTGCCGATGCCCAGGTCGCCGGTAGCGACGCCCTTGACCGAACCGTCCTCGTGATAGAGCACCTCGGCGGCGGCGAAGCCCGGGTAGATCTCGACACCCAGCGCCTCGGCCTGCTCACCCAGCCAGCGGCAGAGGTTGCCCAGGCTGATGATGTAGTTGCCGTGGTTGGACATCTGCGGCGGGGTCGGCAGCTTGAACGAACCGCCTTCGGTCAGAAACAGGAAGCGATCCTCACCGGCCGGCGTATTCAGGGGCGCACCGCGCTCCTTCCAGTCCGGGAACAGTTCGTTCAGGGCATGCGGTTCCAGCACGGCGCCCGACAAGATATGGGCGCCGATTTCGGAGCCCTTCTCCAGCAGGCAGACCGACACTTCCTTGCCAGCCTGTTCGGCCAGCTGCTTGATGCGGATCGCCGCCGACAGCCCCGAAGGGCCGCCGCCGATGATCACGACATCGTATTCCATCGCATCGCGATCGGTACGCATGGTCATTTTCAGAACAGGGTTTCGGCCAGGCCGAGCGTCGAGGCCGCACCACCGGTGACTTCGGCAGCGTAGGCAGCGGCGAACGGCAGCTGGTGGGTGGCGAAGTACTCAGCGGTCGCCAGCTTGGCCTTGTAGAAGTCGTCGGTGCTGCCATCAGCCAGATGCTTGGCGGCAATGGCGGCGGACTTGGCCATCAGCCAGCCGCCGACCACAATGCCGGTCTGCTTCAGGAAAGGCACGGAACCGGCATGGACCGCCTGCGGGGCGCTTTCGTAGTTGGCGAGGATCCAGTCAACGGCCTTTTGCTGGGCGGCGATCGCGGCCTTCAGGTTGGCGGCGATATTGGCCAACTGGGCATTGCCGGCGAGTTCTTCGGCCGTGGCGGTCATTTCGGCGATCAGCGTCTTCATCGCAGCACCCGGCACCTTCTCGCGGGCCAGCTTGCGGCCGACCAGGTCATTGGCCTGGATGGCGGTAGTGCCTTCGTAGATGGTGGTGATGCGCGAATCGCGGTAGTACTGGGCCGCGCCGGTTTCCTCGACAAAGCCGACACCACCGAAGACCTGCAGCGCGGTTGACGACAGCTCGACGCCCTGCTCTGTGCTCCAGCCCTTGATGACCGGGGTCAGCAGGTCGATGCGGGCCTGCGCGGCGGCATCGCCGGCATGCGCCTTGTCGATGTTGGCGGCGCCGTAATAGGCCAGCGTGCGCATGGCTTCGGTGCGGGCCTTGCAGTCCATCAGCAGACGACGGACGTCCGGGTGATGCAGGATGGGCTTCTTCTCGCTGGACTTGTCGCCAATGATGGCGCCCTGAACACGTTCGCGGGCATACCACAGGGCGTGCTGGTAGGCGCGCTCGGCGATACCGACGCCTTCCAGGCCGACGTTGACGCGGGCGTGGTTCATCATCGTGAACATGTAGCCGATGCCCTTGTTCTCTTCGCCGACCAGGTAGCCGATGGCGCCTTCCTTCTCGCCGTAGGACATGACGGCGGTCGGGCTGCCGTGGATGCCCAGCTTGTGTTCGATCGAGGCGCAGATCAGGTCGTTGCGGGCGCCGAGGGAACCGTCGTCATTGACCAGAAACTTCGGTACCAGGAACAGCGAGATGCCCTTCAGTCCCGGCGGTGCGTCCGGCAGGCGGGCCAGCACGAGGTGGATGATGTTCTCGGCGACATCATGCTCGCCCCAGGTGATGAAGATCTTGGTACCGCTCACCAGATAGGTGCCGTCACCAACGGCCTTGGCCTTGGAGGAGATGGCGGCGAGATCGGAGCCGGCGTTCGGCTCGGTCAGGTTCATCGTACCGGTCCAGGTGCCTTCGACCATCTTCGGCAGGTACTTCTGCTTCAGTTCGTCGGAAGCGTGGTGGGCGATGGCTTCGATGGCACCGCCAGTCAGCATCGGGCACAGGCCGAAGGCCATGTTGGCGCCCTTCCACATTTCATTGACGGCCATCGAAACGACGGCCGGCAGACCCTGGCCACCGAATTCCGGATCGAACGGCATGGACATCCAGCCGGTCTCGGCGAACAGCTTGTAGGCTTCCTTGAAGCCTGGCGCCGTGGTGACGACGCCGTCCTTGCAGACGTGACCGGTGCGGTCACCGACCTTGTTGATCGGGTCGAGCACGCCGGTGGCGAACTTGGAAGCTTCGTCGAGAATGGATTCGACCAGTTCGACCGAACATTCCTCATTACCGGGCAGGGCACAGATTTCTTCCAGGCCGGCCACTTCGTTGAGGACGAACTGCATGTCGCGAATCGGGGCGATGTAGGTACTCATAGATTTATTCCTTTGAAAAACCAGGGGGCATCACCCCGCCTCGACGGGGTGCGGCGAAGCCTCCCGCCAAGGCGGGAAGCGCAGCAAGACTTACTCGATGGCCAGCGCCGAATTGGCGTGCTGACGCAGGACGTACTTCTGGATTTTACCGGTCGAGGTCTTCGGCAGTTCACCGAACACCACCTGCTTGGGCACCTTGAAGCGAGCCAGGTGAGCGCGGCAGTGCTCAATGATCTCGGCTTCTGTGCACTTGGCATCGGTCTTCAATTCGATGAAGGCCGCCGGCACTTCACCCCACTTCTCGTCGGGCTTGGCCACCACGGCAGCGGCGATCACGGCCGGGTGTCGGTAGAGCACGTCCTCGACCTCCAGCGACGAAATATTCTCGCCACCGGAGATGATCACATCCTTGGAGCGATCCTTGATCTTGACGTAGCCATCGCTATGCACGACGGCCAGGTCGCCAGTATGGAACCACCCTCCCGCAAAGGCCTCTTCGGAAGCCTTCTCGTTCTTCAGGTAGCCCTTCATGACCAGGTTGCCGCGGAACATGATTTCGCCCATGGTTTCACCGTCCCAGGGCACCGGCTCCATGGAAACCGGGTCGAGCACGGCAATCGCTTCCTGCATGTGATAGCGCACACCTTGACGGCCGTTGCGGGCCGCCTGCAGGTCAATCGGCAAACGATCCCACTCCGGCTGCTTGGCACAGACCGAGGCCGGGCCGTAGGTTTCGGTCAGGCCATAAACGTGGGTAATGTTGAAGCCCATGCGCTGGGCGCCTTCGATAATGGCAGCCGGAGGCGCAGCACCGGCGATCAAGCCGTTGACGGTGTGGGTGATGCCTTCGCGCAGCGTTTCCGGCGCGTTGATCATCATGCCGTACACAATCGGCGCACCGCACATGTGACTAACCTTGTGCTCCTTGATCAAACCAAAGATCAGCACCGGGTCGACGCGACGCAGGCAAACGCTGGTCCCGGCATTGGCCGCCAACGTCCATGGGAAGCACCAGCCGTTGCAGTGGAACATCGGCAGCGTCCACAGATAAACCGAGTGCGGCGGCATGCCCCAGGAAATAATGTTCGATGCCGAATTCAGATAGGCGCCGCGATGGTGATAAACGACACCTTTCGGGTTGCCGGTGGTGCCGGAGGTGTAGTTCAGCGCGATGGCATCCCACTCGTCTTCTGGCAGTTGCCAGGCAAAGTCAGGCTCGCCTTCGTTGAGGAAGGACTCGTAGTCCTTTTCACCCAGGGACTCGCCTTCGGTGTAGTCGGGATCGAGGCTATCGATGACCAGTGGTTTCGGCCCTTCAAGCAGTTCCAGCGCGGGCTTCACCACCTTGGAAAACTCGGGATCAGTGATCAATACTTTGGCTTCGCCGTGGGCCAGCATGAAGGCAATGGCTTCGGCGTCAAGGCGGGTATTCAGCGTATTGAGCACGGCGCCGATCATCGGGATGCCGAAGTGACACTCGAACATCGAAGCCGTATTCGGCAACATCACGGCCACCGTATCGCCCTTGCCAATGCCACGACTCTTCAGCGCTGAAGCCAGCTGGCGAGCGCGGTCGTAGCTTTCCTTCCAGGTATATTGGCGGGCACCCTGGATAACCGAAATACGCTTGGGATAGATGAATGCCGAGCGCTCGAGGAACGACAGCGGCGACAGCGGAACATAGTTGGCCGGATTACGCTCCAGCCCAACGGTATACGGATTTACCACAGTGAATCTCCTCACGTTTCTTGCCGAATGTGCTGTTCTCGTTGGGGCAAGGTTTTTATATTTTTCTTGAGAATGACAAAATACTTTTGCTGAACTATTGGCAGAATGTAACGAATCGTTACACCATGAAGTCAGCCGTGCCGCCTGAACTAGAATCGCCCGATGCTTCTTGAAGACGCCTCTTCACCCACCACACCGCGCCACGAAATGTTGCAGGCCGGGCTGGACCTTCTCGACCAGGGCATTACCGTATTCGATGCCGATTTGCGGCTGGTCGCCTGGAACCGCAACTTCCTCAAGCTGCTCGATTTTCCGGAAACGCTGGCCTACATCGGCGCCCCGTTCGAAAGCTTTATCCGTTATAACGCCGAACGCGGCGAGTATGGTCCCGGCGATATCGAGTCCCAGATCACCGAGCGCGTGGCAGCCGCCCGGAATTTCACCCCCCACCTCACCGAGCGCCAGCGTCCGAATGGCCGGGTCCTGCTGCTGCGCGGCGAACCCTTGCCGCACAAGGGGCTGGTCACCCTGTACAGCGATATCACCGAACAACGCTATATCGAGCACCTGACCGAACATCAGAACATGCAGCTCGAGGAGCGCGTGCTCCGGCGTACCGCCCAGCTCGAGAACGCCAATGCCAACCTGCGCCTGGCCAATGAAGACAACGTCCGCATTGCCGCCGCACTGGGTCGCAGCGAAGCCCGCCTGCGGCTGATCAACGACACCATCCCCATCCTGATCGGCTACGTGGACCAGCATGAGGTTTACCAGTACGCCAACAAGGGTTATGCGGACTGGTATGGCCATCCAGAAGGCGGGGTCACCGGTCGGGGCGTACTCGATGTGATCGGCCCGCAGGTCTACGCCCAGGTTCGCGACTTCGTGCACCGGGCCTTGGCCGGTCAGCAGGTCACTTACGAATACGAGATGGAACGCCAGGGCCAGAGCGTTTTTGCCCGCAGCACGCTGGTTCCGGAAATCAGCAGCGATGGCGAAACGCTGGGTTTTTTTGTCTTCTCGCACGAAATCACCGAACAGAAACGCATGCAGGCCGCGCTGGTCCAGGCCCAGAAAATGGAAGCCATCGGCCAACTGACCGGCGGCTTGGCCCACGACTTCAACAACCTGCTGACCGTCATCATCGGCAACCTGGCTGCCTTGCAGGATCACCGGCCGGACGATGCCGGCGTCAATGAATTCGTCGAACCGGCCCTGCAATCGGCCCGGCGCGGCGTACAGCTGATCAAGCGCCTGCTCACCTTCTCGCGTCAACAGCCGCTGGAACCGCAGGCCGTCGACATTGGCCGCCTGATTGGCAGCCTGGCCAAGCTGGTCCGTCGCTCGCTACCAGAATCGATTGCCGTGTCGACCGATCTGGCTGGCGCCTCGATCCATGCCCTGGTTGATCCGGGACAGCTGGAAAGCGCCCTGCTCAACTTTGCCCTGAACTCGCGCGATGCCATGCCTGACGGTGGCCGACTGCACATCGCGGCGCGCGCCGTCGAGCTAACGACCGACGCCACCGCTTTCGATGTCTCGCCCGGCCATTACGTGCTGATCGAAGTCGCCGACAACGGTTGCGGCATGGATGGCGCCACCCTCTCCCGCGCCTGCGAACCCTTCTTCACGACCAAGCGTTTCGGGCTGGGCAGCGGCCTTGGTCTGGCCATGGCCTACGGCTTCGCCAAGCAGTCAGGCGGCGGCATTTCGATCCAGAGCCAGCCCGATCAGGGAACCTCGGTGCTGATGGCGCTGCCGCTGGCTGCCCGGGAGCCGGACATCGACCTGCCGGGCGAAGAGGCTGCCCTGCCCCACGGCGGCGAACTGGTCCTGCTCGTCGAGGATGATCCGAATGTCCGCCGCGTCGTTCGCCAGCAACTGATCGACCTGGGCCACCCGGTCATCGAGGCAGAAGATGGCTCCCAGGCGCTCGACATGATCGATCAGATCCACGATATCGCCGTCGTCGTCAGCGATGTCATCATGCCCGGCGGCCTCAATGGCCGGCAACTGGCGGAACAAACGCTGGCCCGGCGTCCGGAAATGCGCATCGTGCTGATGAGCGGTTATACCGATGAAGCCGAAACGGATGGCACCAGTGCGCTGCCCATTCTCGCCAAACCATTCGACCGCCAGGATCTGGCTCGCGCCCTGCAAAGCGCACACCGAGGCACGCCATGAAAGACAACGAATCCGCCAAGCTGATCGCCATTGTCGAGGACGATCCCGATGTCGCCAAGATCATTGAGCAGGTGCTCGGCGACTTCGGTTTCCGCACCTGCTGGTGTCGCAGCGCCGGCGACCTGCTGCGCCGTCTGCGCACCCTGGCGCCGGACTTGTGCATTATCGATCTCGGACTGCCGGACATGGATGGCCTCGAAGCCATGCAGCGGGTACGCGCCCAGTCTGGCTGCGGCATCCTGATCCTGACCGGACGGGCCCACGTCAGCGACCGCGTCATGGGCCTTGAACTCGGGGCTGACGATTACGTTCTGAAACCGTTCGAGCCGCGCGAACTGGTCGCCCGGGTGCGCAGCATCGTGCGCCGGCGTGAGAGCAGCGAAACACCCGCCCGCCAGATTGCCGAGTTCGGCGGCTGGCGCTTCAACCTGAGCAACAATCGGCTCACCGCACCAAACGGCGACGAACTTGCCCTCAGCACGGCCGAATCCGAATTGCTGAAGGTCTTCGTCAGCCATCCGAACCGCATCCTGCAGCGCGAAAAACTGATGGGGTCGCGCGACCTTGCCCCCAGCGACCGCGCCATCGATGTCCGCATCTCGCGCCTGCGCCGCAAGCTCGAACCCGATCCGCAAAGCCCGGCTTTTCTCAAGACGGTCTACGGCGCTGGCTATCTGTTTCTGGCCACGGTCGCCTGGTCCGGTGAACCCGGCGCTAGCCAGCACTGAGTACCCGCAACGCGCCTTTCCGCGGTGTTCGGTCTGCACCTTTGCCCGACGAAACATTGAAGCCCCCAGTCGCAATAAAACATTGACATATTTGTATTTTCTGATATATTTAAACAAGACCTCTCGAACTTAGGGGTCACGAAGCATTAACTTCAACGGCAGACCTGTGTAGTCTTGTTTCTGTCACGAAACTGGACAGCAAAAACACGGTCAGTTCTATCTGTGACGGGGTGAGCCTCCTCCCAATTGAAGCTCACTTTTGTAATCATTGATTGATCGGCCACCTTGGAAACAGGGTCGGACGCTCTCGGATTTGGGTCGAATGCGCAATAACGGTGCGGTAAGCGGCAAAGAGATCGAACTACGGGATGATCAACTGATCATTTCCCGAACGGACAATCAAGGCCGCATCGTTTACGTCAATCCCGACTTCATCGAAATCAGTGGCTTCTCCGAGGCAGAACTCGTCGGTCAGCCACACAACATGATTCGGCATCCTGACATGCCGCCCGAAGTCTTTGCCGATCTGTGGCGAGACCTCAGGGCGGGGCGCCCCTGGATCGGCCTGATCAAAAATCGCTGCAAGAATGGCGACGCCTACTGGGTCGAAGCCCATGTTTCCCCAATCTGGGACAAGGATGAAATATCCGGCTACATGTCCATGCGCCGAAAGGCCAGCAGAAGCGAGATCCAGGCGGCTGAACAGACCTATGCGGCAATGCAAGAGAATGCCGACAATGCTCCGGTTTTTGAACACGGTGCGGCGAGCCAGCGTAAACCCTGGAGAAGCCTGCACAATGCTTTCAGCAATGCCCCGCTCGCCATCAAATTCATCCTCGCTTCGCTGACCGCAGCGGCGCTGGTTCTTGGCCTGACCACCTATTTCCTGGCCAGCCATGTCTCCCGTACGCTGGATGAAAATGCCCGAAATCAACTGAAACACGACGTCAGCCTGCTTCGTGCGGCAGTTTCCGCTCGTGTTGAAGGCGCCAATATAGAAGCCGTTGAATACTCCAAGGTGCTGGCCAAACGAGTCTACGACGCCATCGGTGGCCAGAGGAATGCCAGTCGCGAGTCCCTCGAGGCCATGATCGAGAAAATGAGTGCCTCCCCCGGCAATCCGATTGATATCTTCCTGCACGATTTGCGCGGAGTCGGCACCATCTTCATTCTGACCCCAGAGGGCTTCCAGCGTCGCATGACCACCGCGGTTGACGACCATGGCAGCTCCCCGGTTGGCTCCTACCTCACCACCGACCACCCGGCCTATCTGCAGTTGTCTGCTGGCCAAACCTTTGTCGGCCCGGCCCGGGTTTTTAACCGCCAGTATGTCACCCGCTACACGCCCATCCTCGATGCACAAGGGACAGTGGTGGGCGCCACCGTCATCGGCATCGACATTGGTGAGCAACTGGATACTCTGAAACGACAAATGCGCTCGATGCAGGTGGGCGAAACCGGTTATTACTACATTGTCGATACCACGCCGGGAGCAAATTTCGGCGCGCTGATCCTCCACCCTTACAAGGAAGGGCAAGGCCTCGCGGATTTCCGCATGGATAACGGCAAGGGGCTGGTTGAGGAAATGGCCAGAATCGGCACCGGCGAAATTTCGTACCGCTGGAAAAATGAAGAGGCAGGAGAGGTCGTTGCCCGAAAGAAACTGGTCATCTTCGAAACCCTGGATGACCCCAAGTGGATCGTTGCCGGCGGCACTTCCGTCGATGAATTCACTGCCCTGTCCGACCGTATCGTCTGGCTGGTCATCGCCGGGGGGCTGGCCATGGCCACCGCCATTTTCGTCATTATCCTGATTTTGCTCCGCAAGCTGATTCTGAACCCGCTGAACAGCCAGGTACTACCCACATTTCACGCCATTTCAGCCGGGCATTTCGACACCGCGCTTGATGTTCGTGGCAATGATGAAATGGCCCAGGTCGTCCAGGGGCTGGAATCCCTGCGCAACCGCCTGGCCTACAACAACGAACGTGAGCGCACACTCTCTGCCATGCGCGAACTAGCTCGCCAGGAAGCAGAAGGACTTGCCCGGGCCCGAGCAGAATTCCTGGCCAACATGAGCCACGAAATCCGCACGCCGTTGAACGCCGTGATCGGACTTGCCTATTTGCTGCTGCAGAACAAATTGGGCGAGCGCGAGATGGAGTACGTCAAACGCATTGAAGGGGCTGGCAAACTGCTGCTGGCCATCGTCAATGACGTACTGGATTTCTCAAAAATCGACGCCGGTAAAATGCAGCTGGAGGAAAGCTCATTCCAGCTCGATGACCTGCTCGACAACCTGTCGAGCCTGGTTCGTACCCGAGCCCAGGAAAAAAACCTGGTCCTCGAATATGTCGTTGCCCCTGACGCCACACAGAATCTCCGTGGCGATGCCCTGCGTCTGTCGCAGATACTGATCAACCTGGTCAGCAACGCCATCAAGTTCACGGCCGAAGGTTCGATCACCGTCTTCATCGATGTCGCGTCGAAAAAGGACAACCGGATCGAACTCGAGTTCCGCATCCAGGATACCGGGATCGGCATGTCGGCCGAACAAACTGATAGCCTGTTCCGGGCTTTTTCGCAGGCGGATAGCTCCGTCACCCGAAAATTTGGCGGCACCGGGCTTGGCTTGGCCATCAGCAAGCGACTGATCGAGATGATGGGTGGCACCATCTGGGCCCACAGCGTCCCGCAAGTTGGCTCCACTTTCTCGTTCCGCGTCTGGCTGGGGATTGATGAAACGAAACCGGAAGCACTCAGAAAAGTCGGCTATCACGTCCTGGTTGTCGACGACAACAACCTGGCGAGAAGCGTCCTGACCAGCCTGCTGAAAAAACATGGCTGCACCGTTCTCGCTGCGGAATCTGGAGAAGCAGCCCTTGCCGCGCTTCATGCATCGGCCATGACATCATTCGACTGCATCATGGTCGATCTGAACATGCCGGATATGGATGGCCTTGCTTTAGCCCAGCACATCCGCTCTGAACGAGGGCAATCGACGAAGCTGATCATGGTCACCGGAGAAAACGTACACAGCTCCCGTTATCGCCATGCCCTGGGAGATTTTGACGCCATTGTTGAAAAACCGGTCACCGCCGCGCGGATCGGCGAAGTGCTGGCCCATCTTGAAGACGACGCACCACCCCGGCGACCAGCCACACTGGTTCCGGTCCCTGCCGCACCACTCTCCGGCTTGCGCATTCTGGTTGCCGAAGATGTGCCGACCAACCAGTTGATCATGCGCGACCTGCTCGAATCACTGGGCGCCACTGTCGATATGGCAGACAATGGCGAACTGGCCATCGAGCAGCTTGCCGCAGCGGGCGACGACATCGACCTGATCCTGATGGATATCCAGATGCCGGAAATGGACGGCCTGGAAGCCACCCGCCGCATCCGGACCGGGCAGAAACGCGCCAACATCCCGATTATCGCCCTGACCGCGCACGCCCTTGACGAAGAACGGCAACGCGCCGCCGCCTCGGGAATGAACGACTTCCTGACCAAACCCATAGAGCCCGCCGACCTGATCAACGTGATCCAGCGCTGGCGACCAACGCCGGTCAGCGCTGAAACAACCGCTCCCGCTCCGCTCCAGGCGGCGAAGCCGATCCAGATTCCGGACATTCCCGGCATAGATGTGACGGCCGGCCTGCACCGCATGCTCAATCGGCCAGCCTTGTACGAAAAAGTGCTGCGTGATTTCCATACCCGCTTCATCGGCGAGGCTGATCGCATACGCTCCGCACTGGCTTCAGAAGAAACGGTCAGCGCCGCCCGCGGCGCACATAGCCTGAAGGGCACCGGCGGCATGATAGGCGCCAATACGCTGGCCGCCATTGCAGCAGAACTGGAACAGGCCATCACGACAGGCAGCCCTGATATCTCAGCAAACCTGGAGCGCTTCGAGAAAGAACTGAACCGCGTCCTTGACGGGGTCAAGTCGGCATTCAATATTGCTTAGCACGGCTTTCTCTCGGCCAATCACCGAAGAAAAAAGGGGCTGAAAATCAGCCCCTTTTGCTATCTACGTCGCGCCCGGGAAAACTCGCCCGAGCAAAAGGATCATTCGTCTTCGTCGTGCAACTGGAACTTGCTCGCCAACTGCTGCTGGATGTTCGGCGGCACGGCAGCGTAGCGTGCGAACTCGATCGTGTAGCTGCCCTGGCCGCCGGTCAGCGACTTCAGGCGTGACTGGTAGTCGTTCAACTCAGCCAACGGCACTTCGCCACTGATCGCAGCCAGCCCATGACCACGGCCATCGGTGCCGGTGATATGGCCGCGACGCCCCGAAAGATCGCCGGTCAGATCGCCGATCGCGCTCTCCGGAACAACGATCTCAATGTTGACGATCGGCTCCAGAACAATCGGCTTGGCGGCGCGAATGGCTTCAATCACCGCCTTGCGACCGGCCACCACGAAGGCAACTTCCTTGCCGTCAACGGCATGGGTCTTGCCATCGAATACCGTCACTTTCAGGTCATCAACTGCGTAACCCGCTACCACGCCACCTTCCAGGCCCTGACGAACGCCCTTTTCGACCGCCGCCATGAAGACACCGGGGATGACGCCGCCCTTGACCGCATCGACAAACTCGAAGCCCTCGCCCCGGCCTTTCGGTTCGATGCGCAGATGCACTTCGCCGAACTGCCCGGCGCCACCGGACTGCTTCTTGTGGCGGTACATCGCCTCGGCGGAGCCGGTAATGGTTTCGCAGTAAGGAATGCGCGGCGGCTTGGTATCGACTTCCAGCTTGTACTGACCAGACATGCGCGCCAGCTTGGCTTTCAGATGGATTTCGCCCAGACCACGAATCACGGTTTCGTTGCTGGTCGGATGACGCTCGACGACGAAGGTCGGATCTTCCATGGCCAGCTTGGCCAGCGTTTCGAACAGACGCTGCTCGTCGCCCTTCTTCTTGGTCTCGACCGCCAGGCCGGCCATCGGCTTCGGAAATTCGAGTGGCACCAGATGAATATGGTCCTCATCGTGCGAGTCGTGCAGCACGCAGTCGAAATCGATTTCATCGACCTTGGCGATGGCGCCAATATCGCCCGGCAGCAGTTCATCGACCTCGACGCTGTCCTTGCCCTGCAACTGGTACAGGTGCGCGACCTTGAATGGGCGCTTGCTGTCGCCGACGAAGAGCTGCATGTCCTTTTTCATCGTGCCCTGATGCACGCGGAAGACCCCGATCTTGCCCATGTAGGGATCGGCCACGATCTTGAAGACGTGGGCCAGCACATGCTTGGCGGCATCCGGCTCGGCATGGAAGGGCTCGGTCACGTCGCCCGGTTCGCCCTTGTAGAACGGCGGCGGGTTGCCTTCAGCCGGGTTCGGGGCCAGCGAGGCCAGCACATGCAGCAATTCCTTGATACCGGCGCCCGTCTTGGCCGAGGTGAACAGGATAGGGATCAGATGCCCTTCGCGCAGCGCCTTCTCGAACGGCGCATGCAAGGCAGCGCTACTCGGATCGGCACCATCTTCGAGATATTGGGCGAGCAGGTTCTCGTCTTCCTCGACGATCTGGTCGATCAGCGCGCGGTGAGCGGCGGCGACGGATTCGAAATCGGCATCGCCAGCCTCGTGCTCCAGCACCTCCACGACATCGGCGGCGCCATGCGCGGGCAGATCAAGCAGCATGCATTGCTTGCCGAAACGCTCACGGATATCCGCGACCAGGCCAGGCAAATCGAGGTTATCGGCATCAATCTTGTTGATAACGATCATCCGGCACAGCTTGCGGTCGGCAGCGTAGCGCATCATGCGCTCGGTCATCAATTCGACACCGGTCTGCGCGTTGACCACGATCAACGCCGTATCGACGCCAGCCAGCGCGGCAATGGCCTGCCCGGAGAAGTCCGGGTAACCTGGGGTATCGATCAGGTGAACGTGCGTGTCCTCGTAGCCGAAATTGACCACGGCAGAAGTCAGGGAATGGCCGGCTTCCTTTTCCTGGGCATCGAAGTCGGCGACGGTACTGCCCTTGTCGACACTGCCCTTGGCAGTGATTGCTCCGGTGGCAAACAGCAAGGCCTCGGCCAGGCTGGTCTTGCCGGCAGCACCGTGACCGACCAGGGCGACAGAACGAAGGGAATCAGTTGTGTATCTGGACATCTTTTTCTCCCTGAACAAATAAAAATCAACGGCGAATCAGCGGTTCTTGGCCGCCTCAAGCATTTCGCCAACCAGCTTGTCGGCAAAGTACGGACCCAGCCCCATGATCAGGGCGGTCGCCAGCGCCAGCAGCGCAACGCCGACGATCAGCTGAATCGCCGGACGACGGAACTCGGCCCCGCGGCTCAACGCAAACCAGACCGGGCCGATCACTGGCAGCAGCAATACGGGCAAACCGGTCTTCCAGCCGAAACTAAAGGAGGCGGGCAAGGTACCAATGTAGCCAACGAGCAGGAGCAGCCCGCCCGCCGCCAGCGATAGCGTCGAGCCGATGGCAAAGGCAGTAAATCCCCAATCCATTATTTCTTCACCTTTTTCGGACGCTCCCAACCCGACAGCGTCATCTGCCTGGGGCGCGAGAAGGTCAAGGCATCGGGCGGGGCATCCTTGGTCAGCGTCGTGCCAGCCCCCAGTGTTGCCCCACGCCCCACAGTGACAGGAGCGACCAGTTGGGTATCGGAACCGATGAAGACATCGTCTTCGATGATGGTCTTGAACTTGTTGGCGCCATCGTAATTACAGGTAATGGTCCCGGCACCGACATTGACGCGCTGACCGATCTCGGCATCGCCGATATAGGCCAGATGGTTCGCCTTCGACTGGGCGCCAATGATGCTCTTCTTGACCTCGACGAAGTTGCCGATGTGCACTTCCGGGCCAAGTTCGGTACCCGGCCGCAGGCGGGCATAAGGACCAAGCACGCCATCCGGACCGATGACCGCATCCTCGAAATGGCAAAACGCCGCAATTCTCGTCCCGGCGCCAACCTTGACGTTCTTCAGCACGCAGTAAGGACCGACCTCGACAGCGTCAGCCAGTTCAACCTTGCCTTCGAAGACGCAACCGACATCGATCGCCACATCGCGACCGTGCGTCAGTTCGCCGCGGATATCGATACGGGCCGGATCGGCCAGTCTGACGCCAGCGACCAGTAACTCACTGGCCAGATTAAGCTGATGCTGGCGCTCCAGTTCGGCCAACTGGACCTTGCTATTGACGCCGAGCACTTCCCATTCGCCCTCCGGCTGCGCCGTGCGCACAGGCATGCCCTCGGCCACCGCCAACGCGATGATGTCGGTCAGGTAATACTCGCCCTGCGCATTGTCATTCTTCAACTTGCCCAACCAGTCGGCGAGACGGGCCGTCGGCACGGCCATGATGCCGGTGTTCACTTCTCGAATCGCCTTCTGCTCGGCGCTCGCATCCTTTTCCTCGACGATGCTGATCATGTTGCCGGCGCCATCGCGCACGATACGGCCATAGCCGCCCGGATTGGCCAGATCGACGGTCAGCACCGACAAGGCATCCTTGCCGGCCTGCAGCAGACGTTTCAGTGTCGCCACCGTGGTCAGCGGCACATCGCCGTAAAGTACCAGCGTCTGGGCGGCACTACCCAATTCGGACAAGGCCTGCGCCACCGCATGGCCGGTGCCCAGTTGCTGTGCCTGCTCGGCCCAGGAAAGGTCAGGGGCAGCCAGCGTGGAGCGAACCACTTCGCCACCATGGCCATAGACCACAATCAGCTTTTCCGGTGACAACTGGCGCGCCGTATCGATCACATGCTGGGCCAGCGGCTTGCCAGCGATCGGATGCAACACTTTGGGGAGGTTGGAATGCATGCGCTTGCCTTGACCGGCAGCGAGAATAACGATGTTCATGTTTTTTCTTCGGATAATGGCCGGCAAGCACCGGCTAAATTCATGCGGTCTTCTTCTGTTCCTGTCCGCCCAGGATGTCGCCCAGCACCGCCTTGCCGCGAGCCGAAACAAACCAGTGCAGGACATTCTTGTCGTTGATCCGTGTTTCGATAACCCCCAGCGCCTTCATGACCGTCAATCGCTGACTGACAAAATCCCGGGCCAGTCCGGTGCTGTCACAGATGGCGGCAAGGTTGCCGTAAACAAAACTCTCTTCGGACAAGGCGCGCAGAATTTCCACGTCATTGTAGGAAAGGACTTCCTTGGGATCGGGTTCCGCCACCTTGGCTGGCTCTGCCTCAAGCCTGGTCGGCGCCATGATCGGCTCGTCTCGCCTCTGCTGCTTGATTTGACCAACATCGCGACGAACCTGATCTATCTGCCCCATCAGCAGTTGCACCATGTTTTCGAACAGGCGACGAGAGGCCACCACGTAAATCAGGCAAAAGCCGGCAAAAACGTAGAAATCAATCGGTTTCGTCCGCGCGCCCTCAAGCAGGGTGCTGGAAATCATGTTCAGGAAGAGCGGCACGGTCAGTGCCGCCACGACACCGAAAACCGGATATTTCAGCCAGTCGCGGCGCGCCGGCTCGCCATGGCGGTCAGCCAGGAAATAATTCGCGGCACCGCCCAAAATGCCGGCCACGACCATGATGGCCAGAATGAGCAGCATGTGCCCGTCAAGCGCTCCACTTGGAGCCGTCACCTGCAGGGCAGGTTGCAGTTCAGCCGACATGTATCCCCCTTATGTTTGTTCATCATTTTCACACGATTGTAGCGGGCTGTCGAAGTCTGTCAGCCCGGACAGCCGAAGTTTTCACACGATCACAGTCCGCCTTTGGCCATCGCGCTCCGACATCGTCAACCAGCAATAAAAAGCCCCGCGATCTTTTCAGATGGCGGGGCTTTTCGGGACCTGCTTCGGCTTAACGCGGCAGCGTCGTCGAACCCATCAGGAATGCGTCGACCTCACGAGCCGCCTGACGACCTTCGCGAATTGCCCAAACCACCAGCGACTGGCCGCGGCGCACGTCACCAGCGGCGTAAACCTTGTCGACGTTGGTCTTGTAGCAACCCTCGCCATCAGTCGTTGCTTTGGCATTCTGGCGCGCATCCTTCTCGACGCCAAAGGCATCCAGCAGACCGCCAACCGGATTGGTGAAGCCCATGGCCAGGAAGGCGTTGTCGCACGGCAGCTCGAATTCCGAACCGGCAACTTCGCTCATCTTGCCGTCCTTCCAGTCCAGACGAACGGCCTTCAGCGCCTTGACGTTACCCTTGCCATCATCGACAAAACCCTTGGTCGCAACAGCAAAGTCACGGCTGCAGCCTTCGTCGTGCGAAGAAGAGGTACGCAACTTGTACGGCCAGTATGGCCAGGTCAGCGCCTTGTTCTCTTCTTCCGGCGGCATCGGCATCAGTTCGAACTGGGTGACTGAGGCAGCACCATGGCGGTTTGAGGTTCCGACACAGTCAGAGCCAGTGTCGCCGCCACCGATAACGATGACGTGCTTGCCCTTGACGTTGATCGGGTTGGCCTTGCCCTGCTGGACTTCCTTGTTCTGCGGAATCAGGAATTCCAGCGCAGCGTAGATGCCCTTCAGCTCACGGCCCGGCACCGGCAGATCGCGCGGCACTTCGGAACCTGCAGCCAGAATCACCGCATCGAAATCCTTCTTCAACTGGTCAGCTGAAACGAACTCGATCGCGTCGTTGTTGATGCCGGCCGGCACGGCCTTGTCGCCAACCACGACCTTCGTCTTGAAGGTAACGCCTTCGGCTTCCATCTGGGCAACACGGCGATCAATCACCGTCTTTTCCAGCTTGAAGTCAGGAATGCCGTAACCGAGCAAGCCGCCGATGCGGTCGCTCTTCTCGAAAACCGTCACATCATGGCCAACACGCGCCAGTTGCTGAGCGGCTGCCAGACCCGCCGGGCCGGAACCCACGACGGCAACCTTCTTGCCGGTCTTGGCTTTCGGCGGCTGCGGCACGACCCAGCCAGATTCCCAGCCCTTGTCGATGATGAAATGCTCAATCGACTTGATACCGACCGGTGCTGCGTTGATGCCCAGCGTACAAGCAGCTTCGCAGGGCGCCGGACAGATGCGGCCAGTGAAATCCGGGAAGTTGTTGGTGGAGTGCAGCACATCCAGCGCCTGCTTCCAGTTACCGCGGTAAACCAGGTCATTCCAGTCCGGAATGATGTTGTTCACCGGGCAGCCGTTGTTGCAGAACGGAATGCCACAGTCCATGCAGCGGGCGCCCTGAATCTTTGCATCCTCGTCGTTCAGCGTATGCACGAACTCCTTGTAATGCTTCAGGCGTTGTTCAACCGGGTCGTAGCTCTCGTTGAGACGCTCGAACTCCATGAATCCAGTCGGCTTGCCCATTATGCGGCCTCCTTCTGTGCAGCGGCCATCTCGGTGAGGGCGCGCTTGTACTCGTGCGGATAGACTTTGACGAACTTCTCGCGGTAGGCATCCCAGTTGGCCAGGATGGCCTTGGCGGTCGCGCTGCCGGTGTATTCGGCGTGACGGGTCACCAGTTCCTTGAGTTGCGTTTCGTCAGCGACGCCACCGTGCAGCGGCTCACCAGCAGCCTGACGGCCGGCCGGCAGAACCTTCTCCAGTGCCACCTGAGCCAGGTTGCAACGGTTCTTGAAGCTGCCATCCTCGTCCAGCACGTAGGCGATGCCGCCGGACATGCCGGCCGCAAAGTTGCGTCCGGTCATACCCAGCACCGCGACCGTACCGCCGGTCATGTATTCGCAGCCATGGTCGCCGACGCCTTCGACAACTGCCGTGGCACCGGAGTTGCGGACGCAGAAGCGCTCGCCACCGACGCCCGCCAGGTAGGCTTCGCCATCGGTTGCACCGTACATCACGGTATTGCCGCAAATGATGTTCTGCTGCGTATCGCCACGGAAATCGGGGCTCGGCTTGATGATCAGACGACCACCCGACAAGCCCTTGCCAACGTAGTCATTGCCTTCGCCGGTCAATTCCAGCGTCACGCCCTTGGCCAGGAAAGCACCGAAGGCCTGGCCGGCAGTACCGGTCAGCTTGACGTGAATGGTGTCGTCCGGCAGGCCGTCATTGCCATAGCGGCGTGCAACCTCACCTGACAGCATGGTGCCGCAGGTGCGGTTCACGTTGATGATCTTGGTCTCGATCTGGACCTTCTGGCCCTTTTCGAGGGCCGGCTTGGCCTGCTCGATCAACTTGTGATCGAGCGCCTTTTCCAGACCGTGATCCTGAGTTTCGGTATGGCGACGCGAAACTTCGGCCGGAACGCTCGGCTGATAGAACACTTTGGAGAAGTCCAGACCCTTGGCCTTCCAGTGTTCGATACCGGCACGGGTGTCGAGCAGATCGGCACGACCGACCAGATCGTCAAACTTGCGGATACCCAGCTGAGCCATGATTTCCCGTACTTCTTCGGCGACGAAGAAGAAGAAGTTGACCACGTGCTCCGGCTGGCCGGAGAAGCGCTGACGGAGTACCGGATCCTGGGTGGCGACGCCAACCGGGCAGGTATTCAGATGGCACTTGCGCATCATGATGCAGCCTTCGACCACCAGCGGTGCTGTGGCGAAGCCGAACTCGTCGGCGCCAAGCAGCGCACCGACGACGACGTCGCGACCAGTCTTCATCTGGCCATCGACCTGAACACGAATGCGCGAACGCAGACGGTTCAGCACCAACGTCTGCTGGGTCTCGGACAGGCCGAGTTCCCACGGCGTACCTGCATGCTTGATCGAAGATTGCGGCGAAGCACCCGTGCCGCCGTCGAAACCGGCGATCACGACGTGGTCAGCCTTGGCCTTGGCCACACCGGCAGCCACGGTACCAACTCCGACTTCGGAAACCAGCTTGACGGAGATCGAAGCACGCGAGTTGGCGTTCTTCAGGTCGTGAATCAGTTGTGCCAGATCCTCAATCGAGTAGATGTCGTGGTGCGGCGGCGGCGAAATCAGGCCAACGCCCGGTACGGAGTGACGCAGGAAGCCAATGTACTCGGACACCTTGTGACCCGGCAGCTGACCACCTTCACCTGGCTTGGCGCCCTGGGCCATCTTGATCTGGATCTGGTCAGCATTGACCAGATACTCGGCAGTAACGCCGAAACGACCGGAGGCCACCTGCTTGATCGCCGAACGCAGTGAATCACCGTCCTTGAATTCATAGTCGCGCTCGATACGCGAGGCACCGATGACTTCGGACAGTTTCTGACCAGCTTTCAGCGGCAGGAAACGCTTGGCATCCTCGCCACCTTCACCGGTATTCGACTTGCCGCCGATCCGGTTCATGGCAATCGCCAGCGTGGTATGCGCTTCTGTCGAGATCGAACCGAGCGACATGGCGCCCGTGGCAAAACGCTTGACGATTTCCTTTGCCGGCTCGACTTCTTCCAGCGGAATCGCCGTGCCTTGCGGTTTGAATTCGAACAGGCCGCGCAAGGTCAGATGACGCTTGGTCTGATCGTTGATCAGCTTGGCGTATTCCTTATACGTCTCGTACTTGCCGGAACGGGTCGAATGCTGCAGCTTGGCGATGGAATCCGGGGTCCACACGTGCTCTTCACCACGGATACGGTAAGCGTATTCGCCACCGGCATCCAGCATGTTGGCCAGCACGGGGTCCGCCGAGAACGCTTCGTCGTGCAGACGAATAGCCTCTTCAGCCACCTCAAAAACCCCGATACCTTCGATATTGGACGGCGTCCCGGTGAAATATTTCTCGACAAATGCCTTCTGCAGACCGATTGCTTCGAAAATCTGGGCGCCGGTATAGGACATGTAGGTCGAAATGCCCATCTTGGACATGACCTTGTTCAGGCCCTTGCCAATTGCCTTGATGAAGTTCTTGGTGAACTTCTCGGCCTTCTCGGCATCGCCCTTGGCGAAACTTTCGATGGTTTCGAGGGCCAGATACGGGTGAACCGCTTCGGCGCCGTAACCACCCAGCAAGGCAAAGTGATGCGTCTCGCGGGCCGAACCGGTCTCGACGACCAGACCGGCGCTGGTGCGTAGGCCCTTCTTGACCAGATGCTGATGAATCGCGGAAGTCGCGAGCAGCGCCGGAATGGCGACATGCCCGGCATCAACCTTGCGATCGGAGACGATCAGGATGTTGGCACCAGAGCGAACAGCATCCTCGGCATCGGCCGCCAGCGAAGCCAGACGCGCTTCAATGCCGTCCTTGCCCCAGGCGACCGGGTAGCAGATATCCAGTTCGAGAGAGCGGAACTTGCCGGACGTGTACTTCTCGATGTTGCGCAGCTTTTCCATGTCGGCGAAGGACAGGACCGGTTGCGACACTTCAAGACGGATCGGCGGGTTGATGTCGTTGGTATTCAGCAGGTTCGGCTTCGGACCAATGAAGGACACCAGGGACATGACCAGCTCTTCGCGGATCGGATCGATTGGCGGGTTGGTCACCTGGGCAAACAACTGCTTGAAATAGGTGTAAAGCGTCTTGTTCTTGCTGGACAGAACCGGCAAAGCCGAATCGGTACCCATCGAACCAGTCGCCTCTTCACCGTTCTGCACCATCGGCTCAAGAATGACTTTGACGTCTTCCTGCGTGTAACCGAAGGCCTGCTGACGATCGAGCAGGGAAGCCGCGGACTCGGCACACTTTTCGGCGGCGGCCGGCACTTCGTCGAGCTTGATGCGAATCTTTTCGATCCACTCGCGGTAAGGCTTGGCGTTGGCCAGCGAGTTCTTCAACTCCTGGTCATCGATGATGCGGCCCTGTTCCATATCGATCAGGAACATCTTGCCCGGTTGCAGGCGCCACTTCTTGACGATCTTCTTTTCCGGAATCGGCAGCACGCCGGATTCGGAGGCCATAACGACGAGGTCATCGTCGGTCACCAGATAGCGGGCCGGACGCAGGCCATTACGGTCCAGCGTCGCGCCGATCTGGCGGCCATCAGTGAAAGCCACGGCGGCGGGGCCGTCCCACGGCTCCATCATCGCAGCGTGATATTCGTAGAAGGCACGACGGTTTTCGTCCATCGTCGTGTGCTTTTCCCAGGCTTCCGGAATCATCAGCATGACAGCCTGGGCCAACGAGTAGCCGCCGCCCATGACCAGCAGTTCGAGCGCATTGTCGAAAGAAGCAGAGTCAGATTGGCCGGGGTAATGCAGCGGCCAGACCTTCTTCAGGTCGTCACCGAGAATCGGCGAGGAAATTGCCTGTTCACGAGCCTTGAACCAATTGACGTTACCGCGGACCGTATTGATTTCGCCATTGTGGGCGATATAGCGGAACGGGTGTGCCAAGTCCCAAGTCGGGAATGTATTGGTCGAGAATCGCTGGTGCACAAGCGCAAGCGCGGAAACAGTGCGCTTGTCCTGCAGGTCGGCGTAGTACACACCGACCTGGTCGGCCAGCAGCAAACCTTTGTAGTTGACCGTGCGCGCCGAGAAAGACGGCACATAGAATTCCTGGCCATGCTTCAGCTTCAGCGATTTGATGGCGTTGGCGGCACGACGGCGAATGATGTACAGCTTGCGTTCGAGCGCGTCGGTCACGAAGACGTCCGGACCACGCCCAACGAAGATCTGGCGAATCACCGGTTCCTTGGCCTTGACGGTCGGCGACATTGGCATGTCGGCGTTGACCGGCACATCGCGCCAGCCAAGAATGACCTGCCCCTCTGCCTTGACGGAACGCTCAATCTCTTCGACGCAAGCGTGGCGCGAAGCGGCTTCCTGCGGCAGGAAAACCATGCCGACACCGTATTCGCCATTCGGCGGCAGTTCAACACCCTGCTTGGCCATCTCCTCGCGATAGAACTGATCCGGAATCTGAATCAGAATACCGGCACCGTCACCTTGCAAAGGATCGGCACCAACGGCACCGCGGTGATCCAGATTCTTCAGGATCAACAAACCCTGCTCGACGATGCTATGACTTTTCTGGCCTTTAAAGTGGGCAACAAAGCCCACGCCGCAAGCGTCGTGCTCGTTGGCTGGGTCGTACAAACCCTGCCGCTCAGGTACTGCCGGTTCCATCACACGCGTTCCTTCAAATAACTTGGCCGGTGAATAAAGGCCAATGATGAAAAAAGCCGAACGTCATATTTAACGCTGCGGCCTGTACGAAAATTAGAGGCAACCATCAAATATACTGGTAAACCCCTGTCAATTCAAGATGCTGCGACGCACCAATCCCGCCCCTAAACGGTCACGTTTTCCCCGTTCAGGTGCATCGCGCCTCAATTGCATCAACCATCTGCGCCGTCGTGGCCGCATCTGAAACCACCGCCTTGCCGATCTCCCGAAGGAGAACCAGGCGCAATTTTCCATCCTGCACCTTCTTGTCGTGGCTCATCAGTTCGAGATAACGAGCAGCGCCAAGATCAGGAGCCTTTACCGGCAGACCCGAGCGGACGAAAATTTTTTCTATCCGCGCCACCGAATCAGCATCAATCCAGCCCAACCGACAAGACAGTTCAGCAGCAATTAATGTGCCGGCAGCAACAGCCTCGCCATGCAACCACTCGCCGTAGCCCAATCCGGTCTCAATGGCATGACCAAAGGTATGCCCCAGATTCAGCAAAGCGCGCTCGCCGCTCTCACGCTCGTCGGCTGCAACAACCTCCGCCTTATTGGCACAAGAGCGATGCACCGCGTAGGCCAAGGCAGACTTATCCCTGACCAGCAATTTTTCCAGGTTGGCTTCCAGCCACACAAAGAAATCCGGATCGCGAATCAGACCATATTTGATGACTTCGGCCAGACCGGCTTTCAATTCCCGGTCAGGCAAAGTATCGAGCGTCGACAGATCGGCCAGTACAAGCCTTGGCTGATAGAACGCACCGACCATGTTTTTGCCCATCGGATGATTAATAGCGGTCTTGCCGCCCACCGAAGAATCCACTTGTGACAAAAGCGTGGTTGGAACCTGAATAAATGGCATTCCGCGCTGATAGCAAGCCGCAGCAAATCCGCCCATATCACCGATAACCCCACCACCAAGAGCAATCAACGTGGTGTTGCGCTCGCACCTGGCAGCAAGCAAAGCGTCAAAGATCAGATTTAGCGTTTCCCACGTCTTGTACTGCTCTCCGTCAGGCAGTACAACCGGTAGTGTTTCTATTCCGCACTTTTCCAACCCGGAACGAAACTCGTCGAGATAGAGGGGCGCGACAGTCGTGTTGGTTACCACAACCACTCTTTTCTGGGCGAGAAAGGGCAGAACCAATTCCGGCCGGGATAAGACATCCGTTCCGATATGTATTGGATAAGAACGCTCACCCAACGCAACATTGAGCGTTTGAGTCACGGTTTTCATAAACGGTTGAACTCCCTCAACAGATACTGAACGATGCCCGAGGCAACCAAATGGGAGCCATCAACCACAATATGAGCCACCTCCCGATACAGAGGGTCCCGGATCGAATGAAGTTCCTCCAACTTTGCCAGAGGGTCTTCGACGCGAAGCAGAGGGCGGTTTCGATCATGGCGTGTACGCTCATACAACAACACCGGCGATACATTCAGATATACAACCCATCCGGTATCGTGCAATCGCCGACGATTTTCAGGGTTGATCACCACGCCGCCGCCAGTTGCCAAGACAATATTATTCTCGGCCGTAAGATCATAAATCGTTTGTGCTTCTCGGCGCCGAAACCCCTCTTCCCCCTCAATTTCGAAAATTGTCGGGATCGGCACGCCCGTCCGCTCAACGATCTCATGATCGGTATCGAAAAATGGGCGGGAGAGTCGCCTCGCCAGTTGGCGCCCGACAGTAGTTTTACCTGCACCCATCAGACCGACAAGATATATGTTTCGACGATGTTCCACGGTCGTGATTTTAGCTGAGTCTTGAGTTGACACAAAAAAAGGGCCGGCATCGCCGGCCCTTCATCAATCGATTACGTCGCATCAATCAAAACGCATCTTGTCTGAAATGACTCGCGGCGTAATGAACACCAGCAGCTCGCGGCGCTTACCTTGATCGTTCTTGTATTTGAACAGCCAGCCAAAGAACGGGATATCTCCCAGCAACGGCACCTTGTCAACTGAGTTCTGCGTATCGGTAATGAAGACGCCACCGATCACTACGGTGCCGCCATTTTCTACGACAACATTCGTTTCCACGATGGAACTCTTGATAGGCGGATTGGCATACCCATTAAGAACTACAGCCTTGGTCCAATCTGCCTCCTCTTTCTTGACAACCAGATTCATCCGCACTGTACCCTCGGGAGTAATCTGAGGAGTCACCTCCAAAGAAAGCTTTGCCGGCTTGAAGCTAACGGTTGCAGTGGTGGTCCCCCCGCTGCTCTGGGTGGTCACATAAGGAATTTCCGTCCCATCTTCAATCTTGGCCTTGACGTTATTTGCGGTAATCACTCGCGGACTGGAAACAATCTTGCCCAAGCCATCCGACTCGAGAGCAGCAAGTTCGAGATTAAGTATGCGAGTAAAGGCTGAATTGAACAGTGACAACGCCAGAGAACCACCTGTCGAAGGGGAAGGCAGATTGACGCCCACCATCGGATTCTGCACCAAAGTGGCGGGAGTCGTGGTGCTCCCGGAGGTTGTTGCCGGCGTCATGCTACCACCAGCAGTATAAATACCGGATCCACCTATCTGAACTGGTTTCGAATTGATCAAACCAAATTTTCCACCAAGTGCGCGGTTAAAACTATCCTGCGCCTCCACCACTCGAGCCTCAATCAAAACCTGGCGGGCACCAGTATCGATCGCGGCAATGAAGGAGCGAATTTCCTCTAGCTTGGATGGAATATCGTTGATAAAGATAATGTTGGACTGAGGGTCGGCGACGGCACTGCCTCGCTTGCTCAGAATACGTTGTGCTGCAACATTGACTCCTGGCGTTGGAGCTGCAGCGGCACCTCCAGCGCCCAGCGGCGGCAAGCCAGCCAGCAAACGTGCAACATCAGCCGCCTTCTGGTAATTCAACTGAAACTGCTCCAATTTGAGCGGCTCCAACTCGCTTATCTGCTGCTTCGATTCAAACTCAAGCTTTTCGCGAGTTGCTATCTCATCGCGCGGGGCAATCATGATGATGTTGCCCTTCTTTCGCATGTCCAACCCCTTTTGCTGGAAGATAATGTCAATTACCTGATCCGCAGGAACATCCTTCAACACCAAGGTCGTGGTTCCAGTAACAGTTTCACTGATTACCGCGTTAAGCCCTAGTTCCTCTGCCATCAGGCGCAACAGGGCACGCACATCACCGTTTTGATAGTTGATGCTAACTCTGGGACCTTGGTAGCCAATCTTGGATCCCTGTACCAGCTTATTGGGATCCTCAACGACACGTTTCACTTCAACGATGAATTGGTTGTCGCTTTGATAGGCGTTGTGCTCCCACAAACCCATCGGCGTAATGACCATCCGCACATTATCGCCAAAGGCCTTGGTCTCTACGCTGCTTACCGGAGTAGCGAAATCTGTGACGTCCAGTTTCCGACGCAAACGATCAGGAACCGTGGTTTTCATAAAGTCGACGATCAGGTTCGATCCTTGTTGTCGAATATCGATACCTGTTCCTGTATCACTTAGATCGACTACTATCCGCCCCTCTCCCCCTTTACCACGACGAAACACCACATCATTGACTGCGTGCTTGCCACCGACCAGACTTTCCTCAGCAAACCGAGTGGTACGTTGAGCGGACGATTCAGCCAAGCGCTCAATCGGAGTAAGCGTTACATAGAGCGCCTTTCCATCCAGACGAGTCTTGTAATTCATATTCCGGACGAGGTTAAGGACCACACGCGTGCGGTCACCTACCTGAACGACGTTCATGCTACGCAGATCACCTTGGTTAAAAGCCTGACTATTTTTACCCAAGCCGTTTGCAGTCGACTGAAAATCCAAGGCAATTTTCGCTGGATTGGCAACACTAAACCCTGGCGGAGGGGAAGCAAGTGCTTCTTTCAAGTCAATTCGAAGTGCTATTTCATTACCCTGTTGCGCAACATTAACCGCCTCGATCGCATTTGACGGCAATGTTTCCGCGCGAGCAGAAGACACTACAGCAAGGCAGGTTAAGGCAGCAGCCATCGCATAGTTAATAAATTTCATTTCTTGCTTCCCTCCTTGCTCTGCAGGTAGAGAGAACTCTTGCGTTCAGTCCAATCTCCTGCAGAATCCTGAATCAATTCGCGCAATTGCACTTCCGTATCGGAAATCTGCGTCACCATACCGAAATCAAGCCCCATATAGTCCCCAACCTTTACTTGCTTGACCTTATCTTCAACTTGAATCACCGCCATTGGGTGCTTATTGACATTCATGTAGCCAATCATTTTCAAGGACTCGACCGGATATTTCTCAAGTAGGCTGTTACGCACTTCGCGCGCTTCAAAATCAGGCTGGAAAGCTCCACCTTTTCCAGCCACCTGTTTGTACTTAGATTCTGGCTCAATCTTGCTGGGTTTAAATGGGTCAAGCGTTCCCTCCACATCGTAGGGAACGGGCTCATAGGGCTTCACCTCAGGCAGCTTGGGAATATTGCCCCGCATATCCTTGGAGTTTTCCGCCATCCATTGCTTCAAATCTTCATGGTCTGCCCCGGAGCATGCCCCGAGGATGCCACACAGGGCGATGAGCAATATCCGTTTCACTTCTTCGCTCCTTGCTCGGCCTTCTTCTGCTGCTCGGCTTTTTTCTGCTTGGCGATTTCTTCGTCGTCCAGATAGCGGAATGTCTTGGTTGTAGCATCAAGCGAGAGTTGACCGCCGTCTTTGGCCGAGGTAATTGAGATATTGTTCAATGTAACGATGCGAGGTAGCTTCGCAATATCAGCAGCAAACGCCCCGAAATCGTGATAACCACCATTGATCTTTACGGTAATCGGCAACTCGGCATAAAAATCTTTGACCTGCTCCTGGCCCGGTTTAAACAGTTCAAACTGCAGACCACGACCCAAACCAGCTTGATTGACTTCAATCAACAATGCCTCAATCTCTGACTTATCCGGCAACTGCTTTAACAAGGCGCCGAAAGAGCGGTCAATTTCAGCCAACTGCTGGATATAAAGGTCCAGATTTACGGCTTGACGCTTCTTATCCAGAAACTGCTGTTTCAAAGTTTCTTCTTCTCGCTCCTTGGACTCCAACTCAGTCAATTGGTCGTTCCAGACGAACCACCATCCAGCCAGAAGAATTGCCGCAAACAAGCCAATAAGCGCAGTTGCCTTTGGAATCAGAGGCCAAGCACCCGGATCATTCGGATTAATGAAACGGAAATCATCGGCTATTGATTGAAAATCAAATTTTGGGAGGGATATGGACTTGGTGTTCATTTTTTATCCTTCCCTTCGTCAGGCTTCACTCGGGTCACGATGAAATTCATCCCAAACTCATAAACCCTGCGTCCATTGACGACCACGGCCTTGCTTTCGACCAGTTGGGGCTGCTCCAGCCACGGGGAAGCTTCCAGATTGCGCATCAGCGCTGAAATCCGGGCATTCGACTGGGCATTACCAGTGATATTGATTTTCAGGCCATCCTGTTTGACTGCTTTGAGATAAATCCCCTCTGGAACCTGCTTGACGAGTTCACTGAGAAGATAAACAGTCTCACCGCGATCACGTTGCAAGTTTTCAATAACCTGCTTACGAGACAACAACGCCTGCGTCTGTTCCTTGAGGCGCTTGATCTGATCCAGCTGCTTGTCGAGAACCGCTATTTCCTTCTTGAGAAAGTCATTTGCGCTCTCTTGATTAGTGATCGCACCACCAATCAGGGTGTAGCCCGCAAATACGATCAGGGCCCCCAAGACCGAAACCAATCCGACCAATACAAAAAACTGTTCGCGCCGAGCTTTTTTCGCCTCTTCGCGATGAGGCAGAAGATTGATGCGAATCATGATGGATCAAACCTCCGCAAAGCCAAGCCACAGGCCACCATCAAGGATGATGCATCAGCCAAAAGGCTCTTCGCTCGCACGCGATCGGAGAGCACCATGTTGGCAAACGGATTGGCAATAAGGGTATTGACCTGCGTACGGGTAGCGACCACTTCATCAATCCCGGGGATCACCGCACATCCCCCAGCGAGGACAATGTGGTCGACTTGATTGTATTGGGTCGAAGTAAAGAAGAACTGCAAGGCGCGCGAGACTTCAAGCGCCAAATTCTCCATAAACGGGTTCAACAACTCCACCTCGTAACCTTCCGGCAGGTTTCCCGCTCTTTTGGCTGCCTCGGCGTCTTCAAAGCTCATTCCGTAGTGACGCGCGATATCTTGTGTTAATTGACCGCCGCCAAAAGCCTGTTCGCGAGCGTATACCTGCTGGCCATTTCTAAGCACAGTCAAGTTCATCACATTGGCGCCGGCATCGATCATGGCCACGACCTGATTTTTACCGGAATCCGGCAATTGACGCTCAATCAGCTCAAATGCGGCCAGCACGGCAAAAGACTCGACATCCACGACGAGCGCCTTGAGGCCAGCAGCATCGGCAACTGCAACACGATCCTCGACACGTTCTTTTTTCGACGCAGCAATCAAAACCTCAAGTTCATCCGGCACAGCTGGCGCCGGCCCGATTACTTGATAATCCAAGTTCACTTCATCGATCGAAAACGGAATGTACTGATTAGCCTCCGTTTCGACCTGAGCCTCAAGCTCGTCGTCCCTCAAACCTGCCGGAACGATGATTTTCTTGGTGATAACCGCAGAACCCGGCAAAGCCATGGCGACATTGCGTGTCGATGTACCCATGCGCTTCCACGCACGTTTTACGCAATCGACAACGCCATCCAAGTTGGCGATATTGCCATCGGACACCGCATCCTTCGGCAACACCTCAATGGTGTAGCGCTCAACGCGATAGCCGTCTTTCCCATTTGCGGTCAGCTCAACCATTTTTACGGCGGACGAACTTATGTCCAACCCGAACAAGGGACGCGCCTTGGGATTTAACAACGCTGAGATATCGAAGCCCACCAGACCCCCAAAAAGTCCTTACAGATTACTAAGTTACGAAAATAACCAATAATTCACTTCAGATGCTAACAACAACCTATAGGCATGTAAAGCAATTTTACGAGCGAAAAATTGCCCGGCGTATAATCTGCCCAACTTCAATTTCACCTCCCCGCTCCCCGTGCCTTCAACCCACTCAGCGCTGCGCCTGATCCTTTACCCTGTCATTTTTCTGCTCGGACTTCTGGCCATCGGGATAGCGATAGCATTGATTGTCCTCGTTCTGGCCTACCCGAACCTCCCCTCGCTTGAGGTACTGACCGACTACCGCCCAAAGATACCTTTACGCGTGTATACCGCTGACGGCTTCCTGATTGGCGAATACGGCGAAGAGCGTCGCGCCGTGGTTGCGATCAAGGACGTTCCGCCGATCATGAAGCAGGCCATTCTCGCCGCTGAAGACGATCGCTTCTATCAACACGGCGGTATCGACTACACCGGGATACTGCGTGCGGCGGGAGCCAACCTGATTGGCGGCGGAAAACGCCAAGGCGCATCAACCATCACTCAACAAGTTGCCAGGAACTTCTTTCTTACCGGAGAGAAAACCTACACGCGCAAACTTTATGAAGCTCTTCTCTCTTTCAAGATAGAAAGCAACCTGACGAAAGACCAGATTTTCGAGTTATACATCAATCAGATATTCCTCGGCCAGCGTGCCTATGGATTTGCTGCGGCCGCCCAGATTTATTTCGGCAAGCCGCTAAAAGACATCTCGATTGCCGAAGCGGCCATGCTGGCCGGACTACCAAAGGCGCCATCGGCCTACAACCCGGTCGTGAACCCGACTCGCGCCAAGCAACGCCAACAGTACGTACTGCGCCGTATGCATGAATTGGGGCATATCTCGGATACCCAACATGCCGCAGCCCTGAAGGAACCGCTTATCGTCAAGCGCGAACTGGCTGGCTATGCCGTTCATGCCGAGTATGTGGCCGAAATGGCGCGCCAGATCACCGCCGAACGCTTTCCGGAAGAAGTTTACTCACGCGGCATGAAGGTTTATACGACCCTGATCAAGGCCGAACAGGAAGCCGCCTATATCAGCCTGCGCAAAGGCGTCATGGACTATGACCGACGGCATGGTTACCGGGGCGCCGAATCCTATCTGGACATGAAGGACATCAAGTCCGATCAGGACGAAGCTATCGACGAGGCCCTTCAGGACATTCCCGATACCGGCGATCTGATTCCGGCTTTGGTCCTGTCGGCAGATCCAAAACAGATCAAGGTCTACCGCAAGGGCGGCGAAGTGGTGACGCTGACCGGCGATGCCATGAAATTTGCGGCCAAGATGCTCGACGACAAGGCCCCGCCAAACAAACGCCTGAAGCGCAGCGCCATCGTTCGCCTGCAAAAGGACGACAAGGGCAACTGGCAGATCAGCCAACTGCCAGAGGTTGAATCCGCATTTGTCGCGGTAGACCCGAAAGACGGCGCCATTCGCGCCTTGGTTGGCGGTTTCGATTTCAATCGCAACAAGTTCAACCATGTCACGCAGGCCTGGCGGCAACCGGGTTCCAGCTTTAAACCATTCATCTACTCCGCATCGCTGGAAAAAGGTTTCAGCCCGAACAGCGTGATCGCCGACGAACCAATCGTCATTCCGGCCAGCCAGACCGGCACCCAGGCTTGGGAGCCGCACAACTACGATGGCAAGTACGAAGGCCCGATGAAGATGCGTACCGCGCTGGCCAAGTCCAAGAACATGGTATCGATCCGCATTCTGCAGGCTATAGGGACGCAATATGCTCAGGACTACGCCGGGCGCTTCGGTTTTGATCCCGCAAAGCACCCGCCTTACCTCACCATGGCCCTCGGCGCCGGTTCGGTCACCCCGTGGCAAATGGTCACCGCGTACTCCGTGTTCGCCAACGGTGGTTTCAAGGTCAGCCCATTCGTCGTCCGCGAAATTCGTGACGAACGCGAGCAGATATTGGCCCACTCTGCGGAGATCGAAGCCGGCAGTGACAATATCCGGGTCATCGACCCGCGCAACGCCTTCATGATGGACACCATGTTGCGCGACGTCGCCATCTACGGCACGGCGGCCAAGGCATCGGCAATCCTGAAGCGTCAGGATCTGGCCGGGAAGACGGGTACAACAAACGAGTATGTCGACGCCTGGTTCTGCGGCTATCAGATGACGGTTGCCGGCTGTGCCTGGATTGGCTTCGACCAACCGAGAAAACTGGGCGACAAGGAAACCGGTGGCGCGGCCGCACTGCCGATCTGGATTGGCTACATGGCCCGTGCCCTGAAGGATGTACCGATGCAGGTACCACAAGCACCGGAAGGCCTCATCGCCTATGGCGAAGGTCGTGACCGGAGCTATATCTATGCTGAGAATGCTGCGAAGGAACGTACACCTGAAGAAGAAAGCCAGGATGCGACGCCTCTGCCCAAACCGGACCTGAGTACGCCACCCAGCGACTAATCAGCGCAGAACGATAGTCTCGCCAGCCTGCCGACTGGCGAGCATCGATAACTTTTCCATCAATTCAGCGTTATCGCGAGTATCGCGCCAACTGGCACCATCCCAGCGGAAATGGAAGCCACCGGCGCGGGCAGCCACCCAGATTTCCTTGGCAACGCTGTGGCGATTGACGATGATCTTGCTGCGATCTGCAAACTCGATTTCCAGCACGCCACCAGGTGCCAATTCGAAATCGAGATCGGCATCGCAAGCCTCAAGAGCTGCATCGATCCGGGCTAATGCCTGTTCGGCCAATGCGTTGAATTCGCTGTCATCCATCGTGTGCTACCATCCCGTTCTTCGCTGACAGCGCCCCAAACATGTCCAGAATCGCTGCCTTACTGATCATCCTGAGCCTCACTGCCTGCGGCATGAAAGGCCAACTAGAACGGCCTTCCGGCCCGGCGCCGGAACCGCTGCTCGGCAGCGGAAAAACAACGCCCAAGGATGTTAGCACGACCACCAGCCCCAAAGCCCAATGACCCACTTTGCCCTGAATAACGGCGTCCTGCACGCCGAATCCGTTGCCCTGCCCGCTATCGCCGACCAGTTCGGCACTCCGGCCTACGTTTACTCCCGCGCTGCGCTGGAAGCTTCGTTGCGCGAATTCCACGATGTCCTCGGCAACCACGTCGCCGGCCAGGGCGCCTTGGTTTGCTATGCAGTTAAAGCCAATTCCAATTTAGCCATCCTGAACGTTTTTGCCCGCCTTGGTGCTGGTTTCGATATTGTCTCCGGCGGCGAACTGCAGCGCGTGCTGGCTGCTGGTGCCGATCCGAAGAAGGTCGTTTTCTCCGGCGTCGGCAAGACGGCTGGTGAAATGAAGCTGGCGCTGGACGTCGGCATTTTTTGCTTCAATGTCGAATCTGCCGCCGAGCTGGAACGGCTGAATGAGGTCGCTGGCCAGTGCGGCAAGAAGGCGCCGATCAGTCTGCGTGTCAATCCAAACGTCGATCCGAAAACCCACCCCTACATTTCGACGGGTCTCAAGGGCGCCAAGTTCGGCGTGGCCTACGACAATGCGCTAGACCTGTACCGCCGCGCTGCTGCGCTACCGAGCATAGAAGTCACTGGCATCGACTGCCATATCGGCTCGCAATTGCTCGACCCGTCGCCTTTCGTCGAAGCGCTCGATCGCATTCTGGCCCTGGTCGATCAGATGGCGGCCGAAGGCATCCACATTCATCACCTCGACCTCGGTGGCGGCCTTGGCATCAAGTACAACGCCGAACAGGCACAACCGACTGTCGCCTCCTACCTGACCCCGCTGCTCGACAAGCTGGCCGGTCGCGGCCTGCAGGTCGTGCTTGAACCGGGTCGCCGGCTGGTCGGAAACGCCGGCCTGCTGCTCACCCGCATCGAATACCTCAAGCAGGGCGAGGCCAAGAATTTCGCCATCATCGACGCCGCCATGAACGACCTGATGCGCCCGGCGCTCTATGAAGCGTGGCACGACATCAATCCGGTGGTGCCACGCTCAGGTGTGGCCACCGAGTACGACGTCGTCGGTCCGGTCTGCGAAACCGGCGATTTCCTCGGCCAGGCCCGCCCGCTGGTGGTTGAAGCAGGGGATCTGCTGGCTGTGATGTCAGCCGGCGCTTATGGCATGGCCATGGCCTCGAACTACAACACCCGGCCACGGGCGGTTGAAGTGATGGTCGATGGCGACAAGATTCACGTCATCCGCCAGCGCGAAACCGTCGAACAGCTGTATGCCGGTGAGTCCATCCTGCCGCTGTGAATGGTTTGCGCGTCGATAAATGGCTGTGGGCAGCGCGATTCTTCAAGACGCGCTCCCTGGCCAGCGATGCCGTCAGTGGCGGCAAGGTGAAGGTCAATGGCGCTACGATCAAACCAGCCCGCGACATCAAGGTCGGTGACCGGCTCCACATCGCTAACAGTGAAACGCGCTGGGAAGTGACCGTCCAAGCCCTGTCGGACAAGCGCGGCCCGGCACCGGAAGCCCGCCTGCTCTACGAGGAAACACCGGAAAGCATCGCTGCCCGTGAAGCCGCGAGAGATAGCCGACAGTTCGTGCAAGATCCAGCAGCGGACATCCACGGCCGACCGACCAAGCGCGACCGCCGCCAGCTTGGCCGCTTCAGCGGCTCATAACACCCAGACCAGCGCCAGCGGAAGGTAGACCAGCGCCGCCAAATTGCCGATCAGCACAATTGAGGCAACGCGTTGCGGCTCCTGCTTGTAGCGCTCGGCAAACAGGAAATTCAGCACCGCCGGCGGCAAAGCGCCGAAGACGAACAGCATCGCCGCATCTCGGCCCTGCAAGCCAAGCAGTTGAATGACACCTGCAGCGATCAGCATGCCGGCCAGTGGTCTCAGCACAGCACTGCCGACCGCCACCTTCCATTCGCTGAAATTCACATCCGTCATCCGCACGCCGAGTGAAAAGAGCAACAGCGGCACCGACACGTCGCCAAGCATCTTGATCGCGATAACCAATGGCGTCCAGATGGGAATTTTGACCAGGGCTACGGTCAAACCTGCGATGGCGGCAAAAAGCACGGGGATACGCCACAGCGTCAACAGCCGTGTCTTTGGGTCAAGCAGACGGGCACCGAAGGAGAAATGCAGCGTGTTTTCAACCATGAACAGGATCACCGCTGCCGGCAGAGCGCTTTCGCCCCAAGCCAAAACGGCGAGCGGCAGGCCGATGTTGCCAGAGTTATTGAACAGCATGGGCGGAACCAGCGTTCTCGGCTGGATGCCAGCCAGGCGGGCAATTGGCCAGGCAAGCAGCCCACAAGCGGCAAGGACCAGAAAACCGCCCACGGCCAGCGGGGCGTAGGCGGCCAGATCAAAGGATTTACCGGCCATCGCGGCAAAGACCAGGGCCGGTACGAAGACATCCATATTCAGCCGATTGGCGACGGCCATCTCCGGCTTGTGCTTGCGTCCATAGAAATAGCCGGCCGCCACGATCCCAAAAATGGGGAACAGGATGGCCAACAGGCGGAAACTCAGGCTTTGGTCTTCCAATCAGAACCCCGGGGAATGGTCTGCAACGTGGCAGACATTGTGCGAGGCTGGCCGATCAGGGCGCAATAGGGAAAGTCCCTGAGGCCCGCCGGCCAGCCGTGCTTTTACAGAACGTAACGCGACAGGTCTTCGTCGGCGGCCAGTTCGCCCAGCTTGGTATTGACGTAGGCCGCATCGATCAGCACCTTGTCGAGGCCTACCTTGCCAGCATCGAAGGACACCTCTTCGAGCAGCTTTTCCATGACCGTATGCAGACGACGAGCACCGATGTTCTCGGTTTTTTCATTCACCTGGAAGGCGATCTCTGCGAGACGCCGGATACCGTCTTCCACAAACTCAAGCTGGACACCTTCCGTCTCGAGCAGGGCCTGGTATTGACGCGTCAGACAGGCATCAGTCTGCGTCAGGATGCACTCGAAATCGGCCACTGACAGCGAATCCAGCTCGACCCGAATCGGAAAGCGGCCCTGCAGTTCGGGAATCAGGTCGGATGGCTTGGACAGGTGGAAAGCGCCGGAAGCGATAAACAAAATGTGATCCGTCTTGATCATCCCGTACTTGGTCGACACCGTCGTCCCTTCGACCAGCGGCAGCAAGTCGCGCTGCACGCCCTGCCGCGAAACATCGGCGCCGTGCATCTCGGAGCGACTGGCGATCTTGTCCAGCTCGTCGAGAAAAACGATGCCGTTCTGCTCGACAGCCTTGACCGCCTCCTGATTGACATCGTCATCATTGACCAACTTGGCAGCTTCCTCGTCGGTCAGCAGCTTTAATGCCTCCTTGATCGACAGCTTGCGCGACTTTTTCTTGCCGCCGCCGACGCTTTGAAACATGCCCTGGATCTGCTGGGTCAGCTCTTCCATGCCAGGCGGGGCAAATATCTCGGCCTGGAAACTTGGCGCAGCCACTTCAATGTCAACTTCCTTGTCGTCCAGTTCGCCTTCGCGCAGTTTTTTGCGGAATTTCTGGCGCGTCGTGTTTTCCGCTGCGGTCGACTCGGAATTCTCGGCAAAAAAGTTGGGACCGCGCGCCGTTGGCAGCAACACATCGAGAATGCGCTCCTCGGCCGCGTCTTCAGCCCGGGCACGCATCGCCTTCATGGCTCGTTCGCGGTGCGATTTGATGGCCATTTCGACCAGATCGCGGATGATCGTCTCGACGTCACGACCGACGTAGCCGACTTCGGTAAACTTGGTCGCCTCGATCTTGATGAACGGCGCATTGGCCAGACGGGCCAGACGGCGAGCAATCTCGGTCTTGCCGACACCGGTCGGGCCGATCATCAGGATATTCTTCGGCGTGATTTCCTGGCGCAAGGGGTCGGCCACTTGCGAACGGCGCCAACGATTACGCAAGGCAATGGCGACAGCCTTCTTGGCATTTTTCTGGCCGACGATGTGCTTGTCGAGTTCGGAAACGATTTCCTGCGGCGTCATCGTCGTCATTCCAGCACCTCCAGCGTGAAATTACGGTTGGTGTAAATGCAGATGTCGCCAGCAATTTCCAGTGATTTGGTAACGATGTCGCGCGGCGCCAACTCGGTATTTTCCAGCAATGCACGCGCCGCGCTCTGGGCATAGGAACCGCCAGAGCCGATGGCGACGATACCCTGCTCGGGCTCCAGCACATCGCCGTTGCCGGTAATGATCAGCGATACCTCGCGATCAGCCACCGAAAGCATTGCCTCCAGCCGGCGCAGGGCGCGGTCAGAACGCCAGTCCTTGGCCAGTTCGACGGCCGAGCGCAGCAGGTTCCCCTGATGTTTATCCAGCTTGGCCTCGAAACGCTCGAACAGCGTGAAGGCATCGGCCGTGCCGCCGGCGAAGCCAGCCAAGATGCGGCCGTTGTAGAGGCGACGCACCTTTCTGGCGGTGGCCTTGATGACGATATTGCCCAGCGTGACCTGTCCGTCGCCGCCCATGGCAACGGAATTGCCCCGGCGCACCGACAAGATCGTCGTGCCGTGATATTGCTCCATGATTTTTCCTGAATTAAGACTTGGGAACGACGATGCGTGCCTGTTTATTGAGTCCAACCACAGCCATTAGTTCGGCAACGAGGTGATTCGGGCTGCGGATGATGATGTCCCGCCCGGCCGCCTTGTAGGGCGCAAGACGGTTAACCAGTTGCCCGGCCGACACGAAATCCAGCCGACTGACGCCGGAAAAGTCCAGGATCGGTTGCTCGTGGGCTTCGATGACCTGGCCCAGATCTTCAAAACGACACCCCTTCAGGTCGCCGCTCAGATAATGGGCATCGTCACTCGTTTTCGGCGTCATGGCTGAAGCCTGGACGCTAGGCGCCAAGGGCTCCCAAGAGGGCGGCGACAACTCGAAGGTGATCGCGTAATCGACAGCTCTTTCCTCGAATTTTTCCTGGGTGCCGTGTCGCTGCAGCAACTCGAGCAAAAGCCGCCACGCCGGCTCATGCTCAGCAACGCCAGCCACCAGCCGGTCATTCAAGCGGTCCATAAAGGCCTCGGGACCAAGCAGTGTTACCGCCAGTCGCATCTTGCGAGCCCGGCTCAACAAATCAGCCAGTTCGCTGGCGATCTCATCATCACAACCGATCAACTTGCCACAATCAACCGTAGCCGCTTCTTTCTGCCCGATGATCTTGGCCAACTCGGTAACCGGCAAAGCGCCTTCCGTGGTCAATACGCCCTGCAGAAATACCTTGCGCGGCCCGACACTACCGGTGGGCTGTTGCGCAATCGAAGATTTCTGGCACCAGGTTGGTGGCGATGTCTCACAAGCCTCAGCATAGTCCGCCCCCAGTTTTTCGAATGCTGCCCGGTCGCCGCTGATCTGCAGCAGGTCGAACAAAAGCAGCCAGAATCGCTTGCCCTCGGTGCCATGATAAGAGCGGACAAAGGTCTCAAGTAGCGAACGTGCAGCCCCCTCCTGGCCATTGGCATAGAGCACGACCACCTGCTCGACACAGGCTTGCAGTGGGTCGACATCTTGGTCGACATCGATCCCCATCACGCTGGAGTCGGTAAAGTCGCGATCAAAATCGTCGAAGCTGAAATCTGTCTCTTCCACCGGCGGCTTGATCTGGCTGGACGAAAGATTCGCCGTCTCCGCTGCAGCCTTGGGCTTTGCAGCGACGCCAGCAGCAGGCGCTGATGATTTACCCGAGGTAAATTCCAGATCAGGCAATGGTTGCGGAAGCGGCCTAGGCGCCTCACCGACAACAGGCTTGGGCAGATCGGGCTCAGGTAGCGGTTCCGCCACGCGTGGACGCGCGGCCGGACGCTCCGGCATCTTGTTAGGCTGCTTCTTGAAAAACGAAAAGACCATGACAACTCCGCATGCAGAATGCGAGTTTTAGCACGGCGCCTGCGTTCATGCAACGACCAGCCCAACAGCGACCAGCAGAATTGCCAGCACCGGACCGAACGGTTGATCCAGCCCAAGCGCCAGCAAGAAAGCGCCGACGTAGCCCAGAACGCCAAGAACCAAGGCCCAGCGCAGGCCGGAATACCAATTTCCGGCCCGCCGAAAGGCCAGCCACGGCGGAATGAAAACCAGGGCAAAGGCTCCCATCACCCCCAGACTCATCGTCGCCAGCGCCAGGCACAAGGCGGCAAGAAGATCGAAGCCGATCTGCGTCGGCCATGCCTTCAGACCTCGGATGCGAAACAGGTCCGGATAGGTGTGCGCCAGCAGCAGGTGGCGAGACAACAGGCGAAGAATGATCATGGCCACCGGCACACCGGCCGCGACGAGCCAAAGTTCATCTGGACCTGCGAAATAGAGCTGCCCGTCAAATAATGCATGGCCAAGACGCTCCGCCATCGGCTGGTTGGCCGCCATCAGCACGGCCACGGCCCAGCCGCCGAGCAACAGCATTGCGTAGCTGGCCCCGCCGACCAGACGGCGGGCAAACAAGCGTTTGCCCGCCCCGGCCAGACCTGCTGCGCTGATGCCGCCAATAACAGGCGGCAGACCACCGACCAGTGCCAGCAAGGCACCAGCTGCCGCGACGTGCGAATAGGCCAGTGCCGCCAGCCACTCGTCACGCAACCTGAGATAGCAACCGAGTAGCGGCAGCAAAACGGCCAGGCCCAAACCGGTCAGAAACGGGATCAGAAAAAGCTCATTCCCCATCACGCGCCTCCAGAACGACGACACGGTCGCAGGCAGCTTCAACAAAAGCCGCATCGTGACTGACCACGATGATGCCCGTTCCACCTTTCGAGCGCTCGTGCAGATGCGCCGTCAGGTGCCGGACACCAGCGGCATCGAGATTGTTGGTCGGTTCATCGAGCAGGATCAGATCGGCCGGCGCCTGCAGGACAGCCCATAGCGCCAGGTAGTGCCGCTGGCCGCCGGACAAGCGGTCCAGGCGGATGTCGATGCGCTCGGTCAGCCAGGGGGGCAAGCCTTCCGGGCTGGCGCCAGTCAGCGCCAGCAGTTCGCGACCGGACAGCGGCAGGCCGTCGACCGGCGGCACATCTTGCGTCTGCAAGGCCAGGCGCAACCCCGGTTGCAGTTGGATGCGGCCGGAAAAAATCCGGGCCCGCCCAGCCAGGGCGGCGAGCAATGTGCTTTTGCCAACGCCGTTGGGACCGGTCAGGCCAACAATTTCACCAGCCGCCAGTGACAGATCGATGGCTTGGGTCGCCGGCTTTTGCCAGCCAGCGACGAGCGCTTCAGTCCGCAGCATTTCAGCGTATCCCCTTGAGCAAACGCTGGATCGTGTCGTCGTAAAGTCCGAACAGATCCTTGGCCTCCGGCGTCCCTCCCACGGTATAAGGCAGCAGCACCGCTGGAATCCCCGTTTTTCCGGCAATCCACTGACTCGGCCCTTCCTGCTGATAGGCACCCCGCAGCACCATCCTGGCGGGAACGGTTTGCTGACGGGTCAGAAGACCTGTCAAATGGCCACTGGTCGGCTCAATACCTGCCTTGGGCTCGAGCGAGCCAATTTCCTTCAAGCCCAGCCAATTATCGAGATAGACGAAGGATTGGTGATGCACCAGCACCGGCAGTCCCCTGAGCGGCGCCGCCTCTTTTTCCCAACGGGCGATGGCCACCTGCCACTTGCCAGCAAAGGTCTTGAAAGCCGCCTGATAGCTGGCCGCATTGGCCGCATCCAGTTCGGCCATGCGCGCTGTCAGCGCTTCGCCAACCTTCAGGACATTGCGCGGATCAAGGTGAATATGCGGGTTGCCTGCCGCATGGACATCGCCGTGGGAGCGATCCAGCGTGGTTGGCACATCCAGTCGATTGACGAAGGCGGAGGCCTCGAAATATCCAGGCCGGCCGGTCTGAATGGCCGAATTCCCGGAATCACGCAGGACCAAGGGCAACCAGCCGATTTCCAGATCGGCCCCGGCCGCGATAACCAGCTGTGCCTGCCGTGCCTGAGCGAGCAACGACGGCTTGGCCTCGATGCGATGCGGGTCCTGGAAGGCGTTGGTGGCGGTATAGACGCGCACCTTGTCGCCACCGATTTCCTTGGCCAGGGCGCCCCACTCCGGCACCGTCGCGAAGATATTGAGATTGGCCCAGGCCGGCAGCGAGGCCAGCGTCAGCAGCACCGTTGAAATGATCTTGTTCATCGTCCGCTCCTAGAACTTGTGGGCGCCGTGAGCCCCCAGGCTCATGACGTACTGCAAGGTCAACTGATGGTCGGTAATGCCCGGCATCGACTTGTCCTGCGCCAACTGCAGGCGAACGCGCGAAAACTCGCTCCAACTGTAATCGATCATCGCCGTCGCCTTCTTCGGACGATAGTTGTCGATCACCAGATTGGCAGCATTGCTTCCGAAATCGCGGACACCACTGTCGAGCTGCTCATAGCGCAAGCCCGCCCGCCAGTTGGCCATCAACTGATAGACGCCCTGCATGTACCAGCCGGACTGCCGGGTTCGGTAACGGCTGTCCACCGGCATTCCGCACAGGCTGGTCGCATCGTCCGAGCTACAACTAAGACTACCTTTTTCCTCGCGCACGAAATACTCGCTCTGGAACTTGAAACTCTGCTGCGTCGAATTGCCATTCGGCGCC
>JAGTRV010000342.1 GCA_018262245.1 Pseudomonadota bacterium
TGAGCGATGACGAACTGAAGACGGCCGGCGCCAATTTCCTCGAATTGGCACTGATCGAACGGACCAAGCAGGCGCCGGTACGCTGGGACATGATGGTCAGCATCGGCCAGCCGGGCGACAGCGAGACCGATCCGACTGTCCTCTGGCCGGCCGAGCGGCCGCGCATCAAGGCCGGCACCCTGACTATCCGCAGTGCCGAAGCGCAGAAGGGGGCGCCGTGCGAGCCGATCAACTTCGATCCGCTGGTCATGGCCCCCGGCATCCAGCCGACCGACGACCCGGTGCTGCGCTTCCGTTCGCCGGCTTATGCGGTCTCCTTCGGCAAGCGACTGAGCGAACGCTGAGTCTTCGCCAAATAAAAAGGCCGGCTGAGTTTGCCGGCCTTGCTTCATGGCGGGGTGAGCATCCTCAGTCCTTGAGCAGCACCCACTTGCCGTCCTTGACGGCCATCATGACGCGGGCGCGCGCGTCCATGCCGTTGTGGTTCTGCGCGCTCATGTTGAAGATGCCCTGGGCGCCGACCACTTCTTTCGATTGCTCCAGCGCATCGCGCAGGGCTTCGCGGAATTCCACCGAGCCGGGCTTGGCTTTCTTCAGGGCGGCCGGGATCGCCTTCTGCAGCAGCAGGCCAGCGTCGTAGGTGTTGGCGCCGAAGGTGGACATCGTGCCGGCGCCGTATTTGCCCTCGTAGGCCTTGACGTAGCCCTGGGCGACGGCCTTGATCGGGTTGTTGCCGGCCAGGTCGGCCGCCACCAGCATCGGGCCGCCGGCCATCAGCGTGCCCTCGACGGCCTTGCCGCCGATACGGATGAAGTCGTTGGTCGCCACGCCGTGCGTCTGGTAGATGCGGCCCTTGTAGCCCTTTTCCTGCAGTGTGGTTTGCGGCAGAACGGCAGGACCTCCCGTCGCCGCAATCAGCACGGCATCCGGCTTGCTGGTCATGACTTTCAGTGCCTGTCCAGTGACCGATTGATCAGTCCGGTTGAAGCGTTCGCTGGCGACCATCTTCAGGCCGGACTTCTCGGCCATGGCGGTGAACACCTTGAACCAGTTTTCGCCGTAGGGGTCGTTGAAGCCGATAAACCCGACCGTCTTCGTGCCGGCCGCCAACATGTGCTCGATCAGCGCGCCAGCGATCAGGTCATCGTTCTGGGTCGTCTTGAATACCCAACGACGCTTGTCGTCGAGCGGCAGGATGATGGCCGATGAACCTACCGTGGTGACCAGGGGGACGCGGGATTCGGCCACGAAATCGAGCATGGCCAGCGCCGCCGGCGTCGTGGTCGGCCCGATCAGGGCGTCGATCTTGTGTTCGGAGATCAGCTTCTTGACGCCAGTGACGGCATTGGTCGGGTCGGATGCATCGTCGAGGACGATGTACTCGACTTTCTGGCCGCCGATTTCGGTCGGTAACAGGGCGACCGTGTTCTTTTGCGGAATGCCGACGACAGCGGTCGGGCCGGTTGACGAGGCGATCACGCCAATTCGGATGTCCGCCAGCGCGACGGTGCTTGCCAACAGCAGCAGGGCTAAAGAGGAAAGTTTGCGACAGAGCACAGCATGACTCCTAGGGGGAATTAGGTTCAGCCGTGAATTATAGGCAGCCAGCCAGGACTTCAGTGAGGCTGTGGCCCCAAAAAGAAAAAGCGCTGCCACTTGTCGCCAGGTATCAACATTCAAGCTGGCCGCCGCAATTGCGTTGGCCAGCTGTGTGTTGCTGGTGCGCTTAGGTTTTTACGCCGGGTTTTCTGCCCGGGGCAGGCTTGGGGAAGTAACCGGATACCCGGCTGAACAATCCCTCGGTCGCCTTGCCGTTTTCGAAGACGGTCATGCTGCACAAGGAAATGTCGCCTCGGCCCGATAGTTCCTTCAGGCAGGCACGAACTTCAGGCAGCGCGAAGCCGGTACCCGAAGCAATCTCGGAATCGCGAAGCTGGCCATGCTTCTTGAGGTAGGTGAGAACTGATTCTGTGTGCATAGTTACATCCTTTTGCCGGTCAGCGGCCAATAAATTCAGTGTAGATCACTGGTGGTTAATTGCTGCATCGGGCATTTACGTATGGTCGACAGGGCGGCGAGTAGCGTGCCGGCCCTTACAAAAGTGATACATGGTTGAGGTTGAAAGGAAAAGGACTTAGAGATCGACCCCTAAGTCCTTGATGATGCTGGTGGGCCTGCACGGACTTGAACCGTGGACCAAAGGATTATGAGTCCTCTGCTCTAACCAACTGAGCTACAGGCCCGGAAAACTTAACTGTTATTCGTGTCGACGAAACTGCGCAGTTTGTCGGAGCGGGTCGGGTGACGCAGCTTGCGCAGGGCTTTGGCTTCTATTTGACGGATACGTTCGCGGGTGACGTCGAATTGCTTGCCGACTTCTTCCAGCGTGTGGTCGGTGTTCATTTCGATGCCGAAGCGCATGCGCAAGACCTTGGCTTCCCTCGTCGTCAGCGTGTCGAGGATTTCCTTGGTGACGCCGCGCAGGCTGGAATACATCGCGGCATCGGCCGGGGCCAGGGTGCCGGAGTCTTCGATGAAGTCGCCGAGGTGCGAGTCGTCGTCGTCGCCGATCGGGGTCTCCATGGAGATTGGCTCCTTGGAAATCTTCATGATCTTGCGAATCTTGTCTTCCGGCATGTCCATCTTCTTGGCCAGCGTGGCGGGATCGGGTTCGGCACCCGTTTCCTGCAGGATCTGGCGGCTGATCCGGTTCATCTTGTTGATCGTTTCGATCATGTGCACCGGGATGCGGATGGTCCGTGCCTGGTCGGCGATGGAACGGGTGATGGCCTGGCGGATCCACCACGTGGCGTAGGTCGAGAACTTGTAGCCGCGGCGGTATTCGAACTTGTCCACCGCCTTCATCAGGCCGATGTTGCCTTCCTGGAT
>JAGTRV010000343.1 GCA_018262245.1 Pseudomonadota bacterium
GTCATGGCGGGCATGGCTTTGCAGGTTGCCCGTCATGGCCAACCGTTCAAAGCCCCCTGCATTCTGCTCTCCGGTGGCGAAACCACAGTTACCGTCAGCGGCAGTGGGCGGGGCGGGCGCAATGTCGAGTTTCTTTTGTCGCTCGGCGTGGCCCTCGAAGGCCGGGCCGGCATCCATGCCCTGGCCGGTGATACCGATGGTGTCGATGGACAGGAGGAGATTGCCGGCGCCTATCTCGCGCCCCACTCGCTACAACGCGCCTGGGGCTTGGGCATCCGTCCCAAGGACAGCCTCGACAACAACGATGGGCATTCCTTCTTCAGCGCCTTGGGCGACTCGATCATTACCGGCCCGACGCTGACCAACGTCAATGACTTTCGCGCCATTCTCATTACCGGCGAGACGGCTTGAGCCGCTCGCTTGAAAGGATACTGAACATGCACCGTAACCGTAATGCCAAAATTGTCGCCACCCTCGGCCCAGCCAGTTCTGATCGCGACACGATCCAGAAGCTTTATTTGAATGGGGCCGATATCTTTCGTCTTAACTTCAGCCACGGCACCCATGAGGATCACAAAAGAAGCCTGGAAACCATCCGTGATGTCGAGCGAGAAGCCGGTCGCCCAATTGGCGTGCTCCTTGATCTTCAGGGCCCAAAGCTGCGCCTCGGCAAATTTGCCAATGGCCCCATCACTTTGGCCGAAGGCGACAAGTTCCGCCTCGACCTGGACTGTGACAGGCCGGGCGATCAAACCCGGGCCCCCATGCCGCACCCGGAGATTTTCAAGGCGCTGAGCGTACAGTCCAGCCTCCTGATTGACGATGGCCGCATTCGCCTGTTCGTCGAAAAATGCGGGCCCGACTTCGCCGAAACCAGAGTTGTCGCCGGGGGAACACTATCTGACCGCAAGGGCGTCAATGTCCCCGGATCACTTATCCCGATGTCGGCAATGACCGACAAGGATCGCGCGGACCTCGATTTTGGTTTAACCCTGGGAATAGATTGGGTTGCGCTCTCCTTTGTGCAACGAGCCGAGGACATACTGGAAATCAAGAAAATCATCGATGGCCGTGCCGGTGTTATCGCCAAACTGGAGAAGCCTGCAGCGATCGAGCGTCTCGAGGCCATCGTCAATGTCAGCGACGCCATCATGGTCGCTCGTGGCGACCTGGGCGTCGAAATGCCACCGGAACAAGTGCCAGCGATTCAGAAGCGGATCATTCGTGCCTGCAGAAGCGCCGGCAAGCCGGTTATTGTGGCAACGCAGATGCTTGATTCCATGGTCGCAGCACCGGTGCCGACCCGCGCCGAAGCATCCGATGTGGCAACAGCGATCTACGATGGTGCCGATGCCGTCATGCTTTCCGCTGAATCGGCCTCTGGAAAATATCCAGTTGCAGCAGTAAAGATGATGGACAGCATCATCAGCAGAACCGAGTCCGATCCCTACTATCGGGTAGCCATCGACGCGTCACAACCACCGGCACGGGCCAACAAGGCGGATGCTATCGGTTCTGCCGTACGCCATGTCGCCGATCTGCTGCATATTGCCGTGACCGTTGCCTATACCAGTTCGGGCACGTCTGCATTGAGGATGGCGCGAGAACGACCCAAGGCCCCGATCATCGCTCTGACGCCACGACTGGCTACGGCCCGTCGACTGTCTCTGGCCTGGGGGTTGCATGCCGTCATGTGCCATGACGTTGTCGATGTGACTGAAATGACTGACTTGGCCTGCGAAACGGCCAGAAGGCAGCATTTTGCTTCACGAGGGCAAAGCGTTGTGATCTCGGCTGGCATGCCTTTCGGTAGGTCTGGCACGACCAATTTGCTGCGCATCGCCGAACTTAGCTGATCAGCTGATTAACCATGGCAAGGACTAAGCGGCAGTCGCAGCGCGTACGGGAAAATCACACTATCGCACGGGCGGCAAATTGGACAGAATCACCAATAATTTTCTTGTGGTGACCCAATAAGATGACGCTGAATGAAGCCCTTCTCGTTGCCCTCGGCGCATTCCTGGCTGGAGGCATGAACGCTATCGCTGGTGGAGGTACCTTTTTTTCCTTCCCGGCCATGCTCGCTGCGGGAGTGCCGCCCGTTACGGCCAATGCCAGCAATACGGTCGCTCTATGGCCAGCCAGCTTGTCCAGCGCTTGGGCGTATCGCAAGGAAGCCATGCGCCACGGGCGCTGGGCCATCTTGCTGATCGCCGTATCCGTCATCGGCGGTCTCGTTGGCGGTTTGCTGCTGCTCTCTACTTCAAATGCTGCCTTTTCGGCACTGATTCCTTGGTTACTTCTGGTCGCCACCAGCTTGTTTGCCTTCAGTGCCCGGGTCAGTCGGCTCGTCGCATGGGGCAAGCGGCGCTTCGGAGCTGAGTCTACCGGCGAGCCCGGTGGCGGTATTGGAGGGGCCTTGTTTCAACTTATCGTCGCCATTTACGGCGGATTCTTTGGTGCCGGCATGGGTATCCTGACTCTGGCTGCACTATCCATTCAAGGTTATGAGGACATGCAGGAACTCAATGCCTTGAAGAATCTGACTTCCGCAGTGAATTACAGCATCGCAGCAGTGACCTTTCTGGTTGCCGGCGCAATCAGTTGGCCGCACACCCTAGTCGCGCTGGGTACAGCGACCATCGGCGGCATGGCTGGTGCAGCGGTTGCCAAGCGCATGCCGGCGATCTGGCTACGGCGACTGGTGATTGCCGTCGGCGCGACGTTGACCACCATCTACTTCTTCAAAACCTACTGATCGATATCGCAGAGTAATAAGGCCCTAACTGGCCGGGTGTGGAAGTAGCAAAGGTCCCAAAGGAGCAAGTGATGCCGAATGTCCGCTTCCGTAGGCCGGGGAGGGCAGGTTCGTGTCTAACGCGGACTTA
>JAGTRV010000344.1 GCA_018262245.1 Pseudomonadota bacterium
CCGGCCTTGGTAATCCGGCCCAGACGGGCTTTGCCGCCGCTGCTGTACTGGCCGGGCACCAGCCCGACCCAGGCGGCAAGTTGGCGTCCATTCTTGAAATCGTGCCCTCCGCCCAGGCTGGCGACCAGCGCACTGGCTGTCGTCGGGCCGATGCCGGGCAGTTGCATGAGTTGCCGGCTTCTGGCGTCCTGGCGGGCGGCTTCGGCAATGGCCCGGTCGTATTCCTCGATGCGTTCATTCAGCCGGTCGGCGTGGACCAGCAGATCGCCGACACAACGGTTGGTCCAGCCGGGTAGTGCTTCGAGATGGGCGCCGATTTCCCGGCGCAGCCGTTCAACCTTCTGTGGCAGGACGATGCCGAATTCGCTGATCAGGCCACGTAACCGGTTATAGAGCGCGGTGCGTTCTTCGATGAAACCTTGCCGGGTGCGGTGCAGGCACAGGATAGCTTGCTGATCGACATCCTTCACCGGCACGAAGCGCATGTTCGGTCGGGTGACGGCTTCACAGATGGCAGCCGCATCGGCTGCGTCGTTCTTGCCGCGTTTGCCGCTCATCCGGTACGGCGCCACGAACTTGGGCGCCATCAACTTGACGGTGTGGCCGAAGCGGCTGAACTCTCTCGCCCAATAGTGGGCGCCGGAGCAGGCTTCCATGCCGATCAGGCAGGGCGGCAGCTGGGCGACCATTTCCAGCAATTGCCCGCGAACCACCTTGGGTTTGATAAATACCGCCTTGCCACTCTGGTCAACACCATGCAAAGCGAATACATTCTTGGCGAGATCGATGCCGACTGTAACAATACCCATGGACTTCCCCTTTCGAATGAATGATTCAGTGTGGAAACTCAATCATGGCAGCAACTAATGCCGGCGGCTTCCGCCGCTAATTCGGGACGGGGAAGTCCCTTTCATTCGTTAGCCACTACCGCTCATGGCTCCCGGCAATTCAACCTTCATTTAACCGGACGGCACCAATGAAGAAACTGTTCTCGACCTTGTTTCTGCTGACGATGTTCGCCATCCCGCCCGGTCAGGCGGCTGACAACATGAAGGCATTCCCGCCGGCCGAGCCGGGCATGGTCCGCCATGTCGTGCAGCTTCCGGCGCAGGCCGACGAGTCTGCTTTCAAGGTCGAGTTGGTCGTCGGCAAAACGGTCCAGCTCGAAGCGGGCAACCGCTATTTCTTCGCCGGCAAGATCGAGGTGGAGGCGATCCAGGGCTGGGGATTCACGCGCTACATGGTGGAACAACTCGGGCCGATGGCCGGCACGCTGATGGCGGTCGATCCCGATGCGCCGAAGGTCGCCCGTTTCATCCAGCTTGGCGGCGAACCCTACCTGATCCGCTACAACAGCCGCCTGCCGGTGGTGGTCTATGTGCCGGAGGGCGTCGAAGTGCGCTACCGGGTCTGGGCGGCCGGGGCCGAGACCAGGCCGATGGAGCGGGGCTGAGCCGGTGGCCGTGATCGCCGATGTCGTCGTCGCGCTGATCGCGCTCCTGCACGTCTACATCCTCGTGCTCGAAATGTTCCTCTGGGAGAAGCCCACCGGGCTGCGGGCGTTCGGCCAGACCCGCGAGGCGGCTGCCGCCTCGAAAGTGCTGGCGGCGAACCAGGGCTTGTACAACGGCTTCCTGGCGGCCGGCTTGTTCTGGGGTCTGAGCCTGGGTGCCGGCGGCAGCAGCGTGAAGCTGTTCTTCCTCGCCTGCATCCTGGTGGCCGGCCTGTACGGCGCGGCGACCGCCAGCCGGAAGATCCTGTTCGTCCAGGCGATTCCCGCCCTGATCGGGCTGGTCCTCGTGCTGATGACCTGAGCGCGGCGGCGGAAAGAGCCACAAGACCCGATGTACCACGGAGAAAGATTCAACGCCTGGACCCACCTGGTCGGCGCGCTGCTGGCGCTGACCGGCGCGGTCTGGCTGCTGGTACTCGCCGCGCACAGCGGCGATGGCTGGAAAGTCTTCAGTGTTGCGGTGTACGGGGTCGCGCTGGTCGTTCTCTACAGCGCGTCGACCCTCTATCACAGCGTGCGCGGACGGGCCAAGCCCATCCTGCAGAAGCTCGATCACCTGTCGATCTACCTGCTGATCGCCGGTAGCTACACGCCTTTTTGCCTGGTGACGCTGCGTGGACCGTGGGGGTGGACGCTGTTCGCCATCGTGTGGACGCTGGCGGCAGTCGGGATGCTGCAGGAGATCAAGCCGCGCTCCGAAGCGCGGGTGATGTCGCTGGTGATCTACGCGGTGATGGGCTGGATCGTCCTCGTCGCCATCGAGCCGCTGATCGCCAGCCTCGGCATGGCAGGATTCATCTGGCTGGCAGCGGGTGGCGTGCTCTATACCGTGGGCATCGTGTTCTATGCTTTCGACGAGCGCTTCCGCCACTGGCACGGCATCTGGCACCTGTTCGTGATGGCCGGCAGCCTGGCGCATTTCGTCGCCATTCTTCTCTACGTGCTGTAGCCCCCGAGGCATGCCCGGGGGTGGGCTGGCGCTGCTTCAGCCGGCCTTTTCGTTGGCCAGCGCCTTCTCGGTGATCTCGTGGTAGAGATTGGTCACCTTGCCGGCGAGGTTCTTGTATTCTGGATGCTTGGCGAACCGTGGGCCGTTTTCGACGGCATCAGTGAGGACTTCTTCGAGGAAGGCGAGATCGTGGTCAGCGAGCTTTTCGCCGCGGTCGACCATGGCCTTGATGTCCAGCAGGCGGGGCAGGCGCTGCTCTTCAAAGCGTTCGATGAGTACGGCGATAACGCCGGCGTCGTCCTGCGGAGTGGTCATGTGCGTCTCCTGAAAGTGAAGAAATTGCCTTGCGGGGCAAAGTCTATCACTTCCCGGAGGCCGTCATATAGCCGGGCGGATGCTGTCGCTCAGTTGCGGCGATCCTGCGACCCTGGAGCCGCTGGATTTCGGCGGCGCGCAAGGCGCGGGCGTGTTGCTCTATGGCGGGGATGTTGATGGGTTGCATGATTGACTCCGTGTATTGCAGTGCAACATGGCACGAAACGAACTGTAGTTCCGCGATATGGAATGAACAATCAGGCAACTGGAAAAACATTTGTGAATTTTCGTCCATACTTGGCGAATGGATCGTGCCGCCGAAATGAACGCTCTCGTCCGCTCCGTGGTTTGCGGCGGGTTCTCCGCGGCCGCGCGCGAACTCGACCTGACGCCGTCGGCGCTCTCCAAGCTGGTGAGTCG
>JAGTRV010000038.1 GCA_018262245.1 Pseudomonadota bacterium
AATCCGCGAATTCGGCGGCGACATGAAGGAAACCTACGGCGTGCCGGTCGAGGAAATCGTCAAGGGCATCAAGCACGGCGTGCGCAAGGTCAATATCGATACCGACATCCGCCTGGCCATGACCGGCGCCATCCGCCGTTACCTGGCCGAGCATCCGGACAAGTTCGACCCGCGCGACTACCTCAAGCCGGCCCGCGAAGCTGCCAAGAAAATCTGCCTGGCCCGCTTTGAAGCCTTCGGTACCGCCGGCAACGCCAGCAAGATCAAGGCAATTGGCCTCGACAAGATGGCCGAACGTTACGCCAAGGGCGAGCTGAACCAGATCGTCAAATAAGCCGGCTTTTCCGGCTGACCGCAGCACTACCGCCGGAGGCTATCCGGCGGTGAGTCTGCAGGTGCGCACCGATCAACGCACCTGAATCTCGACACGCCGATTGAGCGGCTCGGCGACTTCATCGGCAGTTTTGACCAGGGGCTCGCGTTCGCCACGGCCACTGACCTTGATCGACTCGGCACCAACACCGAGGTGCTCCAGTTCCGCCTGCATGGCCTTGGCTCTGGCCTCGGCCAGACGATCATTGGACTCCTGCGAACCGACCGTGTCGGTATGACCGATGACCACGACATCAGTCACCTTGCGTTTCTTGATTTCGTCGAAAACACCGTCCAGTTCTTTTTTCGAATCCGCGGTCAACTCGCTGGTCCCTTCGAGGAAATACAGCATGAATTTCTTTGGGGGCTGGGGAGTCGCCGCCAGGGAGCCGCCCCAAATGGCCTTGACCTCGTCGGCCTCTGCCCGCCGCTGGCCAATCCCCCAGAAACCGGAGGTCGACAAGGCATTGGGTTGATCAAGGGTGAGCGGCGGCGATTGCCTGGGCTTAACCAGCAGCCTGCCGCTTTGCCCGGAAGCATCGGGCAGCAAGACGTAGCGCTCTTGTGCGCAAGCGGCAAGGAACAGAGTACCGAGAAGCAAGGTGAGCAGTTTCATGCTTATCTCCCGTCCACGCTGATGGCAAAGCTGCCAGGCTTGCCGGGCCGCAATTCGGCATCAGGCGTCGTCAAATGCATGGCCTCGGCGGACTGGCTGACGATATTGCCGGTCGTCACCGAGACGGTGCCGCGATTGACGACGGCATCGAAGGCACCGATGTAGGTGGTCGGGTCGTAGGAATAGCGACGAAGAACGACCTCACTGTTGGCGCCCAGCGCAAGCATGGAATTATCGTTGAAGGTCATGCCCACGGCGCTGTCAGCGCTGGTAACGATAATATCGTTCTCCTTCAGGCGCTTGCCGAGTTCCCCGGGGAGGCTTCGGTTATCGCGATAAATAACGACATTGCCCTGCGTAACCTTGATCTGGGCGACCCAGTCGTCGGCAGCGGCACCGACGGGGCTGGTGGCGACGAGCAGCGCCGACCAAACCAGCAATTGAGGAAAAACCTTCTGCATATCGGCTCCTTACGCAAAAACAGGACGGTTAACGGCAAATCAATCACCAGGCTTGGGCAGTCCGGGACACTGCCTGGCATACGGGATATCCGGTGACACCAGACGCTGCCATTCGCTATCGCTCATGTTGCGGCCGAGTTTGGCGCACAGGCGTTCAGCCCATGACTCGAGTACTGGCCAGCGACGCAGGCTCGAATCGCCACTGACCGAAGCCACCTGTCGGCCATCCGGGCTGAAGGTCACACCAAAAATGACATCACTGTGCCCCTCCAGCGGGGCACCGACCGGCGTGCCGGTCCGGACATCCCACAGGCGCAATGTCTGGTCCTTGCTTCCCGAAACGACGTATCGGCCATCCGGACTGAAGGCGACGCTGTTGACGTAATGAGTGTGCCCGGTCAGCGGCTTGCCGATCGGCGCACCGCTGTTCGCATCCCAGAGGCGCAGGCTCATATCGTCGCTGGCTGAAACGATAAGCCGCCCGTCCCGACTGAAGGCGACGCTGTTGACCGCTTTTAGGTGCCCAACGAGCGGTTTGCCAATCGGCTTCCCGGTGGCCGTATCCCACAGGCGCAACTTGCCATCCTCGCTGGCCGAAACGATACGTCGCCCATCCCGGCTAAAAGCGACGCTGCTGACGCTTCCGCCCTCTCCGCTCATTGGACTGCCGATCGGGGCGCCGCTGCCGGCATTCCATTGGCGCAGCGTGCCATCCGCGCTGCCGGATACGAGGCGCGCGCCATCTGGACTAAAAGCCACACCGTAGACAGTGCCAAGGTGTCCCTGCAGCGGGGGAACAACGAGCGCGCCGGTGGCAGCATCCCACAAGCGCACACTCATGTCGCTGCTGCCCGAGGCGATGCGCTTGCTATCCGGGCTGACCGCCACGCTGTAGACAGCCTCCCGATGTCCGGAAAATGGCTTGCCAGTGGTCTTTCCGGTCGTCAAATCCAGGACGTGGACGTCCTGGTCCTCCCCCGCCCAAACGAGCCGAGTGCCATCGGGACTGAAAGCAACGCTCTTGAGCGCCTTGTCGGAGCCGTTGAGTACGACACTCGTCGGATCATCGGCGGCAACCGTCCACAAGCGCAGGGTCTTGTCGTAACTGCCCGAGACCACCCGTTCTCCATCGCGGCTGAAGAGAACGCCGGTGATTTCATCCGTATGTCCACGCAGGCTGTCGCCGGCCGGCTTCTGGGTTTCGGTTTCCCACAGGCGAACCGTGTAGTCGCCACTCCCTGAAACGATGTAGCGCCCGTCCGGGCTGAAGGCGACCCCGAGAATGGCCTTGCGATGTCGCTTGAGTGGGTCGCCGATGGGTTTTCCTGTCCTGGCATCCCATAGACGCAGGGAGGCGTCGCTGCTGCCTGAAACAATACGCAGGCCATTCGGGCTATAGGCGACGCTATATACCGCTTCCGTGTGCCCCTTCAACACTTCGCCGGAAGGTTGGCCGGGGCTGACATTCCACAAGCGCAGCGTCTTGTCATCTCCGCCGGAAACAATGTGCTGACCATCCGGGCTGAAGGCGACGGCGCAAACCCGTTGGCTATGCCCCTTGAGCGGCTCACCCAGCATTTGCCCGGTAGCGGCATCCCACAGGCGCAAGTTACCGTCCAGGCCACCCGCGACGATGCGCTGTCCGACGGGGCTGAAGGCGACACTACAGACCGCGCTGTCACTTTGCAGCGGCTTGCCAAGCGGATTACCCGTGCCGGCCTCCCACAGGCGCAGGGTGTGGTCCCGACTGGCCGAAACGATCGCCTTGCCGTCCGGGCTGAAGGCGACACTGTTGACGTACGACGAGTGCCCGATCAGCGGCTTGCCGATAGGGGCTCCCGATGCGGCCTCCCATAGCTGCAGGCTACCGTTGCGGCTCCCCGTGACAATACGCAGGCCGTCCGGACTCAAGTCCAGGGTGGTGATGGCTTCGTCACTTTCGCTCAGGTGGAGCAGTCTGGCACTGCGCATGAATTCGGCCCGCAACGCGCCCAGGGCCCCCGGTGAGGCTTGCGGATAGGCCTCATCGGACAGGCGGTGAGCCGCCAGCAACTGCAGTATGCCGAGGATGGAGCCGCCACTCTGCGCGCCGGTCGTCATCGCCTGCCCTTCGGCAACCAGGCGGCGGATACTGGCTTCCTCCGCCGACCTTTTGGCCTTGCCTTCAGCGGCCCGTGCCAATGCCGACTGCTCGCGGGCGAACCAGGCGGACGCCCCGGCCAAACAGAGAAGGACAACCAGGGCGGCAACGACGAACTTCAGTATTCTTTGCAAGCGCCTTTGGGATGAAGCATCTTTTTCGGCGCGCAGGCGGGCGCGGGTTTCGCTCTCCCGCGCCTTGCTTTCGAGATCGGCACGAACATTCGCTTCCTTGGCGGCCGCCTCACGGCGCGCCTCGTCCAGCCGACGCTGCTGCGCGGCCACGCTTTCCCGATTCCGGCGCCGTTGGCGAGCGACGGCGGCCAGGCGGTCATGGACGAGCTCGATGCGGTCGCCTTCGGTGAATGGCTGGCGACGCAGCAGCCGGCGCTCGATCAGGGTATCGATATCCGCCTTGGTGATACCGGGATTCTGCAGGATGGACTTGAGTGGATAGAACAGACGAACACCGTCCGGAGTGATCAACTCGTCTTCGACAAAAGCGATGGCCGCCGGTGCAACATCCAGAGTCGCGTCATCGTAAAACCGCTCCATGATTCGACCGCCACTCTGTTCCAGGTTGGAGGCGTCGAGGTGTGCAGCCCCTGCCTTCTGGCGTTCGAGGTTGAGGCCGGAACACAACAGGCTGAGGAGTGCCGGTTCGATACTGACCTCGGCCGATTCGCCGCTCGCCATGCCGACGGCCGGGCCTTCCTGCTGGCTGGAGACGAATCGTACGATGCGATCGGCGTCTTGCGGCGAGACCAGGTCACCGCCAGTCAGTCGTATGGCGTCAAGCGCCTGAGCTTCCTGCATGGGCAACAAGCGGTAGCGATTGGGGCCGAGGCGGGGAATCCGGTCGCACCAGCGCTCCAGGTTCGGCAGATAGTCCTCGCGCAGCGAGAAGACGACGCGGTAGGGCTGAACGTCCAGACGTAATTCATCGAGGAGATCCTCGTCGACACTGATCGCGTTTTCCAGCGCGCGGGGGATGCGGTTTTCGACGAGGTCACCGAGTGCGCCAAAATCAAGCCTCTGGCGCTCGCTATCCTGGCCGCCGAGGGTAAATATTTCCTCAAACTGGTCGAGAACGAAAACCACCTGCCAGGTTTGACCATGGGCATCGCGCAAACCGACCGGATTGGTATGCAAGTCGAGCCACAAGCGGTCTTCTGGCTTTTCCAGTTGCGGCGCAAATTGTGGGTTGCCCGGCATCGTCAGGCCGTAAGCCGTACATTCCTTGTGCAGGCAGGTCCGAATCTGGGCTGCGGCCGTTGGCGAAGCGCTACCGTGTTCGAGGCGGACCAGCACGGGCAGCAAGCCAGACTTGCGCAGCCGGGGGAAAAGCCCGGCCTGGAGCAGTGAGGTCTTGCCGAGTCCGGACTTGCCAAAGAGCACCGTCGCCACTCCCGCCAGGACACAACGCTGGAGCGCCGCACTATCGTCATCCCGTCCATTGAAGAAGGCTTCAGCCTTTTCGGTGAACGGGTCCAGCCAAGGCCAGGGATTGTTGCGGTCAATGACCGGGGGCGCCATGATCAATGCCCCCTGAAGTTGGCGAAACAATCGACCAAGTCGCTTTCCGACTTGGCGTCAAAGGTTCCGGATGGCGCATTCAACAGCTGCAGCGTCCAGAAACGCTCGGTACCGAGTTGCTTGCCAATCCGCTGATAATTGTTGCGGCTGTCAGGCGAAGCATCAATCAGGGTGGGCAGGATGAAGGTATCGGCAACTTTGCGGGCGCGTTCGAGGGCGCTGCCCCACTCATCCCAAAAAACGCCTTCGCGGCGCTGATCGGCCTCGCTGGAAAGCAGTGGCAGGAAGTAGTCGCAACTGGCGATCGCCTGCTCCAGCTTGCTCGACCAGTCCTCACCGCCGCGCAGTTTTTTCTTATCAAGCCAGACATCGCCGGCGCCAAGCTGCAGCAGTCGATCCGCGATGGCTCGTGCGGCATCCGCATTCTCGCTGGCATAGCTGATGAAAACCTGCGGGCTGTCAGCGGCCTTCACAGCGGCTATCGGCGGTGCTTTCCTGTCTTGCTGCGGATGGGTCAGGCGCCATTTTTGCCAGCGCTCGGCCAGTTCGCGGACAAACTCCTTTGGCGTACCAGGAAAAACCAGACTATTCGGACTGAAACGGGAGACAAAGGTGGACAACGAGGTATCCCCCTCGAAGTCGGTCATGAACTCCTGCTTGGCTTTCGAGAATAGTGGATCTTCATTGACCAGCCTTAATAACGAGCGGCCGAACCAGTCTGACAGGTGGCAGCCGATGAAAAGCAGGTTGCTGCTGCGCAATCGGCCAAGCAGGTTTTTGATGCTGCGCGTCTGTTCAGACTGAAGGCGATACAGGTATTCGAGTACGTCGCCTTCGTGAATGGCGAAATCAAGCAGGTTCTCGGCCGAGCCAAGCAACTGGTAGCAGATTTTCCTGCCGCGCGGCCTGACCGGAATATCAAGCGGATGACCATTGGTGTCGGAGCGAATACCGAAGGCAAACGACTCGGCCTGCGGGTCCACATTGGGCTCGCGCAGGCAGCGGAGAAGCAGCGAGTCACAACTCAGGCTGACATAAAGATCAAATGCATCGATGGCCGCCAAGGCCTGCAAGGCGGGCGGTAAAGGACAATCAGCCGTGAGTGCATCCAGTGTCTTGGCCGTGGTGCGGCGGACCTTGTCGGGATTCTGGCCGCTGGCGACGATGGCCGCGATGCAGCCATGCAAACCCCAGACCCCGGAAAAGCTCTGCTCAGAGGCAGAGAGGTAGCGCGCAAGCAGCTCGCGGGCGACCAGATCATAAAGCTGTGCCATGCCGCCATTCGTGGCGTCAGGCACCTCAAGCAGCTCAGGGCCGACGATGGGGATAACGTTGCCGCGATCCAGTTCCTCGATCAGACAATACCAGTTGTCATCAACATCTTGGGTCATGAGACGGATTCCGTTAGCGCTTGGCTGGACCTCAAGTCGTACCTATCTCCGGCGACGAAGAAGGGCATGAATCATTGCTTTATCATAACCGTTTTGCAGCAAAGTGTTAGCGATAGCCGAGAAGCGCTTTGGGTCAATTCCCACCGCCCAAAATCAACTGGGCAACTTGCCAAAAAAAGAATGCCAGCCCGCGAAGAAAAACCAAACGCGCTCAGCGCACCTGGAAGGCGCGTGCTTCGTTGCGAACGCGATAGGTTGAACTGATCGCAGTCATGTAGCTTTCCTTTTCTGTCCCGTCGTCGTCCTTGAGCACGGCGCGGCAGTTGAACGTGGCGTTGACGTAGTTCTGGGTGACGTCGCTGGCATTAAGGCGCGAGCTGATGCCGTCTACCGTAACTTCGTAGAACACCCAGTTGCCAGGCACATCGACCCAGCGTTTGACGCGGCTTTCGGTCGAGTGCAGGTGGCGGCTGTTGGCGTTGCCGGTGATCGGGAACAGGTTGGTGGCGTCGCCGACGCCGCCAATGTGTTCGTTGAGCAGGTGGCCACGGATGAATTTGTCGGGGCTGGATTCACCGGGATCCGTTTCTAACTTGCTCATCAGCGTGCTCTGCGCGCCGGAGCGAGGCGGGCTGCCGGGGTGGCTTCGGCGCCAGGCATCGTTGAGCCAGTCGATGGTCATGCCGACGCCAACCGTATCGCCGCCGAGCGACTGGGTGCGCGGCTGGTAGCGGGTGACGCGCGGCGTGGAGGGATCGTCGAAGATGCCGAACAGGGTACGCAGGTTGGTGACGACAATGGGATCATCGGCGTTGGCCCGCACAGCCGTTCGCGTCGCGCCGATCAGCGGGATGGCGTTGCGCTCGTCGCCGACGAAATAGACCTCGTGGCTTTCGCCGCCGGCCGTCCGGAACGGCTTGCGCTGGCGCCACCATTCGGCGACACGCCCGGCCGCGCTGCGGGCGGCGGTCATGAATCGCCGGCCGAGATTGACGATCCAGGCCACCACGCGGTCCAGCGCCCTGTCGATCGGGGCGCGGATGCGGTTGATGATGTTGGTCACTGCGTCGCTGACCCGGCCCAGGCCGACCAGCCGGGCAAGGAAGCTGATGACCAGGGTCAGCAGCCCGGCCATGGTCTGCTCGACGCGGTTGGCGGCGGCCGCGATGACGCCGCCGGCAATGGCGGCAATCGAATCGATGAAGGCGGCCGCCACCTGGGCGATCTGGCGCAGGCGTTCGACGAAGAACATCACCGTGTTGTAGATGGCAATGATGGCCTGGATGAAAGCGCCGGCCGGGTTAAGCATGCTGACCAGCCGGGTCACGGCGGCCATCACGATGTTGTTCTGGACGAAGGCCATGATCTGCTCCATGACCATTTCGCGCAGGTTGGAGAGGCTTTCGCGGATGCGTTCCCAGGCGGCAGCCGGGCCGTCGCGAACCAGCGTGACGACGATGTCGAAGCCGGTTTCCATGGCATTTACCGCTGTTTCGCCAACGGCGCGGACCAGCTTGCTGCGGATGTTCTGCCAGGTCAGGCCGAGCACGCTGAGCACGAATTTGATGATCTCCTGCAAGGTCAGCGCCTGCGGAATGTAAATATTGGCACTGCCCATCGCCCCGGTCAGCCAGCCGATCAGCGCCGCACGCAGGTGGGTCAGGATGTTGCTGGCAAACTGGCGGAAGCCCTGAACGGCAGCGCGCACCAGATTGCGGACGAAGTTGACCGGGTTGGCGACGATGGTCCGGAAGGCGCCGGCCGCCCGGCGTATATAGGGCATCACGGCCGGCGCGACGACATCGAAGATGATTTCGAGCAGGCTCATCACCTGCGCACCGGCCCAACCGACGAAGCGCCCGGCGAAATCGCCGAAGACGCGGACGATGCGCCCGAAAGTCTGGACCGGTGTCAGCAGATCGTTGATGCCGAGGCTGCGTAAAGTGTCCATGAACAGGCCGGGCAAGGCGGTGACGAAGCCCATCAGGCCGGCCAGTGCGCCCTGGAACCAGGCCATCGCCCGTGGCACGGCGCGGCTTTCCTGCAAATTGTGCCAGACCTCTTCCTGGCCGATCAGGCGCATGAAGCCGCCGATCAGCGTTTCGGCCGTGCGCGGCACCGCGTCGCCGGTAATCGGGTTGCGGCCGAGCACGGCGCACAACAGATCCCAGCCGCGCGTGCCCTGCGCCAGCGCGGCCAGCGGCCGCAGCACGGCATCGCGGATGAACTGGAGGATGCCGGAGACCAGGTTGCCGACAAAGCTGGTGATGCGCGCGATTGGTTCGGTAACGATGCGCTTGGCGCGTTCCCAGACGCCGCCGAGGTCGAAAATGTCGGTCCAGCTCAGCGAGTCGAGGAAGCGGTCGACGGCCTGCCGGATGCTGCTGGCGACCAGCCCGAGGCTGTTCATCTGCTGCTGCACCCAGCCGGCGACGCGGTCGATGATGCCGTAGCCATCGAGCGCCCGGGTGATCAGCGCGCCGCCCGGCATCAGCTCGACAAGGGCGCGCAGCAGGTTACCCGGCGAGCGGTCCACAGCCCGCATGTTGATCGGATTGACGCCGAGCACCAGCGTGAACATCCGGAAGCCGGGGATGAAATTGGCGTGCTCGGCAAAATAGTTCAGCGCATCGCCGAGGCCAAGGCGCTGCACGGCCGGAGGGCTGCGTTCGACAACTTGCGGCGCCGGGCTGCGCTGGATCATCTGTTGCAAGGGCCGTTGCGGTGCGGCACCTTGCTGAATGGTGTGGGTCAGTTCGTGGGCGATCAGTTCGCGCCCTTCGCTGCTCGCCGGATTGAACTGGCCGGCCCCGAAATGAATCTGCTGGCCTACTGTGAAGGCCGCCGCGTTGAGGGCGCTGCTGGCCTGCGCGGCGCGGGCATCGCGATGGATGCGCACGGCGCTGAAATCGGCACCGAAGCGCGACTCCATGTCCTGGCGCACCGCCTCGGGCAGCGGCTCGCCACCGCTGGCCGTTGGTTTGGCGGCCGTTTGCTGCGGCCGGGTGGGCGCGGCAACCGCCGGCCCGCGCACCGGATTGGCCCGATGCAGCGTCGGCGGACTGACCACGCTGGCCGGCCGTGCTGCCGCAGTCGCCGGCATGCTGACGATGCTGCGCGCGACGTGCCGGGCCTCGACCTCGGCCGCATCTCCGGGCGCCGAGACGCGCAGGCTCTGGCACTGGACGCGGGTCGGCGTGGCCTGCACAACCACCGGCTCGGCCACCTTGACTGCAGCCGCCGGTATCGGTGGCGACGGGCGATTGACGAGGCGGGCGGCGGCTTCCATGACGTTCGGCTCAGCCCGGACCCGGCTTTTGCATCGTCAAGGCGGCGAAGGCAGGCAGGCGGCGCATGTCCTGTCCGGGCTAAAAGCCCCGGCCCTCCTTGAGCAACTCGCGGCGCAGGCCGTCGTCGATATCGTCGGTCGCCAGCCGGCGGTCGCCACGGACCAGCGAACGCAGCGCGGCGTAGCGGATGACGTTGATGATGGTGCCGCCGGAAACCTCGTACTTTTCGGCCAGCCGGACGAAGTCGAGATCCCGGTCACGTTCCAGCAGGGCCGGGATCGACTCGGTCCATAGCCGGTAGCGCTCCTCGACGGCCGGCATCGGGAAGGCGACCACCGACTGGAAGCGCCGGGTGAAGGCATCGTCGATATTGCCGCGCAGGTTGGAGGACAGGATGACGACGCCGGGGAAGTCCTCGATGCGTTGCAGCAGGTAGCTGACCTCCTGATTGGCGTAGCGATCGTGGGCGCTATCGACGCGGGTGCGCTGGCCGAACAGGGCGTCGGCTTCGTCGAAGAACAGGATCCAGCCGCGCTGTTCGGCCAGGTCGAAAACGCGGGCGAGGTTCTTTTCGGTCTCGCCGATGTACTTGGAAACGACCATCGACAGGTCGACACGATGCACCTCGCGCTCGCACAGCTTGCCGAGCAGACAAGCCGACAAGGTCTTGCCGGTGCCCGGCGGGCCGTAGAACAGGCAGGTATAGCCGGGGCGCATGCGGGCCGCCATGCCCAGCGTGTGCAACAGGGTGTCGCCGTGCGCCAGCCAGTCGCGCACTTCCTCAAGCTGGGCCAGCGTCGCCGGCGGCAGCACCAAATCGGCCCAGGCCAAGCCAGTCGTCACCCTTTGTGCCGGCAGGGCATCAGCCTCGCTGCCCGGCGCGTCGAGGCCGAACAGGGCGAGCAAGGCCGGCGCCGGTTGCAGGCGTCCGGCCAGCAGGCCCTCACCGGGCGGCGGCGCCAAGGGCAGCAGCACGTCGCCGGCGAGCAGGCTGTCGCGCTCGCCAAGCCGGTGAATGACGCGCAAGCGTTCCGGCAGGTGGTCGCCTGCGAGCAGGAAACAGGCCGTCTCGCCGGTCGGGATGAAATGCCCGGAAGCGGCGCCCTGTACCCCGCCGAATTCGCTGTAGCCGCGCTGGTTGGCCGGGTTGCGCGCCCACAGCACGTCGAGCAGTTGCGGCCGAAGCGATGGCGCCAGGGCGAGCAGCAGCACTGCCCGTTCGTCGTCCGTCAAGGCGTGGCGGCGCAGGAACTCGGCATAGGGCGACGGGCTGTCGGCTAGCCTCGGTGGTGGCCGGTCACCGGGCAAGGCCGGGCTGGCCGGCTTTTCGGCGAAGTAGGTGTCGAGACGATGCTGCAGCAAGGCCGCCAGCCACGCCAGGTCGGCTTCGACATCGCGGGCGGTGGCGTTCAGGCGCTCAGCCATTCGGTATGGAGACAGGCTGGCATCCAGGGCAGGCGAATGATGGACAAGCCCCAGGGCAGGCGGTCGAGCAAGAGGTCGAAGGTTTCGCCTTGCGGCCGCAACAGCCAGCCGTCAGGCGCCGGATAAAGCAGGCCACCGCGTTGCAGGAAGGCGACGCGCAGGCCGTCGACGGTGGTCTGGCCGAGGGCAGACCAGTGCAGGATGACAGCGCCGAGCAGGGCCTCGCCCTCCTCCCTTTCGGCATCGCCGATCAGGCCGGCAGCGACCGGCAGCGGATCGTCCGGCTGCAGGCCGAGCAGCAGTTTGGCGGTGCCGAGTTCGAATTCGAATGGCTCGTTGCGGCCGGTGGCCAGCCAGTTGAGCAGCGCGGCGGCATGCGGCAGTCTCGCCCAGGGGAAAGGCTCGCCTTGCGGATGGCTGGCGCTGATCCAGCCGAGCGCCGCGAACAACCTTGGCAGGTAGGGATGGAGCAGGATCAGCCCGGCCGAGCGCAGCGGCAGGCCAAGGGTCCGGTCTGGCTCACTATCGCGATCCATCGACAGATTCGGCCTCTTCTCGACACCTGCCGCTTCCGATAGCGACGAGCTCGTCGCGCCTGCTGCTGCATTCGTGGCGCCAGTGTCCGGAGCAAGCCTTGCCGACCCGGTCTCGCCGCCGAGCCAGTTTTCGATTTCCAGCCAGTCTTTCCGGTCGACCGCAGCAAACGTTCCCAGTTGCCCGGCACAGGCCTGGGCGACCCGCAAACACCCGCTGCGATGGCGGGCAGAACGCACCGGATCGGCCGACAGGGCCAGCAAGCCGAGCGCCTGCAGGCGCAATGCATGGTCGGCCGGGCGCGTCGCCGCCATCTGGCGCAGCAACGCCAGCCGGGCCGGCGATTGGCCATCGTGGGCTTCGGCCAGGCGGGCGGCGAAATCCCACCAGCGCAGGCGGTCGCCGACATCAAGCAGTTGCAGGAAGCGGAAGAAAGCATCGGCCCGCGCCTGTCCCCCCGGCGGCAGATCGGCCAGCAGACAAGGCCAGGCGGCGGCCGGCGCAGCACTCCATAGTCGGGCTTCTTCGGCCAGTTGCTGCTGCAGTTCGGACTGTTCGCGATCGGCATCGAACCAGTCGACCTGACCACTGCCCAGGTAGCGGCGCAATCGCTTGCCCGGCGTCAGGCTGCGTGACGTGGCAGCCGGCAACGGCGGCGAGGCATCGATGATCTCGGCCAGCGCCTGACGGGCAGCCTCGGCCAACCTGGCCGGCAGTTCCTCGGCTAGCTGCTCGGGTGATGAAATGCGGATAAACACTTCGAGGCGCGGCACATGGATTTCCCGCTCGCCATCGTCGAACTCGGTAAAGGCACTTTCCAGCGCCGGCAGCAGGCTGAGCTCGTTTTCGTGGCGCAGGACCGTGCGCACGGCAAAGGCATCGGCGGCGCTGGCGGTGCGAACCTGCCAGCGCTGGCGACGGATGCGGTGCGTGGCGCTCATGAGGGTGCCTCGTTCAGCCGATGCGGATGCCGACCTTGTTCATCAACTGCTCGGCGACCATGCCCGAACTGCCTGTCGTCACCTTGTTGGCGGCGATGGCCGTTTCCTTGAGGTTGGTCTGCAATCTGGCGCTGGCATCCTTGTCGGTGACCAGATTGACGGCCGAACCGACCGTCTCGTATACCGCCGCCTTGTCGGCTTCGAAGCGCACGGTCTCCGGTGCGGCAACGGCAAAGTATTCGACCGTTGTGCCGACCGAAAGGGCTAGCTGGGCCTCGACTGCCTTGGCCTGTTCGAGCGCTTTCTCGCGCGTTGCCGGCGTCATCCGGTCGTCGCCGGCCACTTCGCGCAGGCCCTTGATCTGCTCCTGCTGAGCCTTGACGATGGCCAGCATCTGTTCCATGTAGCGGTCGTTGGTCGCTGCCTTGGCGCCAGCGGCAAGTTCGCTGCTGGCGGCGATCTTGGTTTTCAGCACCTCGCCCAGACTGCCGAGCGATTGCTGGAAGAACTTGCTGTAGTTTTCCTGAAGCTTGATCTCGGGGGCAATCTTGGTCACCTTGAAATCATCAAAGCTCAGGTCGAGCGGCTTGATGACCTTGATCGGCAGCAGATCCTTGGGCAGACGCAAATCGATGTCAGGCAAGCTCAGCACCGGCTCCTGGAAATCGCTTTCATCGTTGTCGTCAATCCAGTAGGGCAGCATCAGGTCACCGATGACCACGCCGGCATCGTTGTAGACCAGCACGAAAGTGCCGCCGGGCACGACACCGCCAGCATGCTCAAGACCCGGATGCTCGTTGAGCATGTTGGTCAGCAGCAGCCCGTCCTTCTGGTCGTCCTCGCGTTTTTTCAGGATGTCGCCCAGCCAGTCCACCCACAGGTGGCTCTTGGAGCCGGCAAAGGCGTCGAGCGGCGAGATGATGTCGTTGCGCGTGACGGGCCCGATATTGGCCTTGGCGCCGGCCGCGCTGACCACGACACTGCTCAGGCGCTCGCGCAAAGGGCTGGCCTGCGCAACAAAAGCCTTGTAGCTGCGCGCCGCCAGCGGCCCGGGCTTGTCAGCGCTGCCGACCAGGTCAGTGTCGGCCAACTCAAGTTGGGCCTTGGCATTTTCGAGCGGCTTCGTATAGTCGATATTGAGCGCCGGCTGCGGCGTAAATGCCCCACCCGCCTTGACCTTGAGATCCTCGTCCCGCGCCCAGTTGATCTGGGCGGTTTTGACATCGGCCACCAAGCGGGTGCTGTAGGCGATGTTGTCCTTGAGGTGGCTGGTCAGATCCTGGCGCAGCAGGTAGTGCATGCTGTGCAGGCTGGTCTTCTTGAATTTCGGGCCGCGGATGATCCATTGCCGCTGGTTGTGCGTCAGGGCGCTGATCACCGAAATCGGCAGGTTGCGCTGGCGGATCAGCTTTTCAATGGCCCGCTCGGCGACATCGGCCTTCAGGCCAAGGAAGCCCTCGATGCGGTAGAAGTCGTTGCCGCCCTGATCGCTCAGGAAAGGATCGGGCAGTTGGCGCTCGGCCAGCGGCGCTTCAGGCAGGATGGGCTGCAGGTCAGTGGCCTGCGTCCAGTGGTAGCCGGTGTTGTCCTCGCTTTCGCCGCGTTGCCGGCGGGTGTCGTTCCACAGTTCGCGCAGTGTCGCGTCGGCCTTGTAATAGACGGGAATGGCCCGCTCATCGAGCACCACGCTCTCGCGCCGGCTGGGGATGATCTTGGGGATCTGCGCCTTGGGCAACTCGAAGGCGTCGAGCAACAGGGAAAACTTGCGCATCAGCAGGATCACCCGTTGCCGTTCGATCATGCCGCCGGCCAGCCACGGCGCCGGGTAGCAGCCAGCACGATCGACCGCCGGATCGGCCAGCGCGCCGAGCAGCAGATGCTTGGAAAAGGCCTCGCTGGCCGGGCATAGCACACCGTCGTCGGCGAACAGGGCGGCGCGCAGGTCGTTCCAGACCGCTACCAGATCCTTGGCATGATCGTAAAAATACTGGATGCCGCCGACCGTGCCGGGCAAGGCCTGCAGACGCTTGTCCAAGCCAGCCGTCCAGCCAACCGGGCTGGGCAGCCCGAGGGCGGCACCATCGCCGACCCGGTCGATTAGTTGCTTCACGGCCCCGTACAGCGCCTTGAAACTGCTCTCGGCAGCCGTGCGATAACGGGCGGCGAACAGTTCGGCCGAGGTGACATCGACCTTGGCATCGCTGCCGGTGCCGAGGTCGACACGGCTGGCACGGACGCGCGGCAACGCCTGAGCCAGCTCGGCGCCAGTGCTGAATCTTGCAGCCAACCCGATTTTTCCGGCAATTTCGCGATTGATCAGCAGCAGACGCTGGGTGTTGCGGGCGGTACGCCCGCGGTTGTCACAATCACCACCGGTGCACAGGTCGGGGTCGTTTTCGTAGCTTTCCATGAAGGCGACAGCGACCATTTTTTCCGGCGATTCGGGCATTTCGGCCAGCGGCTTGCCCTCACGCTTGTCATCGGCAGCCAGCAATTCAAACAGCGGCAACATCTTCTCGCCGTCGTAGAACAAATCGTAGGCCGGGGCGCTTTCGTCGTAGGCCAGCCAGCGGTCGAAAACCGTGTCGGCGGACAGGCCAATCAGGTCACCATCGCTGGTGACGCCAACACCCTTGCTGACGACCAGTTGCTCCTTGCCGATCGACGGCCACAGCCCACCGACGATGCCGATGCCGAGCAGTTGCGTGCGCGTCAGGCGGCTCTGGTCGTCGAGGTATTCGACCACACTGTTCAGTTGCGTCTCGGTCAGCACCTGATCGCGCTCGAACACGGCGTAATCGGTGGTGACTTCGTTGAGGCGGCGGATGATCTTGAGCGGTTCGGCCATGGTCGTGCTCCCGGACTACTAAACAGGGGCCTCGTCGGCACTGCCCAATGCAGTGCGACCGAGGACGAAAGGTGGAGGCTCCATCTGGCCGCAGGGGTGCAGGCCGCTGGAGGGATAAACGTTCTTGGCGCGGGTCAGCGCGTCGGTCAGCGCCTTGATCTTCACGGCCCGGTCGGCCGTGGCGGCACCGGCCCGGATGGCCAGCCAGTCGCGATAGGCCTTCTCGATTTCGGCCATGTCGTCGCTGTTCACCCAGCAGATGCGCGGCAATATGTGGGCCGGCGTTTCCTGGCGCAGGGTTTCCTCGACAAAGTTGCGGAAATCGAAATCGCGGAAGCGCCCGGTAAAGGCAGGCAGCACGATGGTGATGCGATCGCTGTAGGGATCGAGATCGGCACAATCGGTGCAGCCGGGGTCGACGCAGATGTCCATGAACGGGTCGCTGCTCTCCTCGGGCATGAGCAGCAGATGCTCGATGACGTACAGGCCCTCGCCGCTGTAGTAGTTGCGCAGGTGGGCGATCAGGCTGGCAATGGCCAGTTCCATCGCCTCGGCGCTGGCGAAATACTCGATGCGCCGGGCGATGACTTCACCACCGGCATCGACGATGTTGAAGTAATGCCGGCCGTCGCTCGTCGTCTTGCGTGAATAGCCCTCGGGGCGCTGGGCGCGGGCGATGGCCTGCTCCATTTCGTTGCGCGCCTTGGCCTTGGTCGTGTAGTTGGTGCTGCTCGACAGCAGGATCTTGGCGCTGACCGGATGCCGGACGCGGAAGCGGAATTCGTCATTCGGCGTCGCATCGACCTCGGCATAGGTGTCGTAGGCCACCTCGGACAGATTGCGCCGCTGCCAGTTGCCGATGTCGAGCAGACGGGCAATGCGCCGCTCTAAGCCGGAAACATTATCGCTGTTCCACAGGTCGGCATCGCCCTTCAGCGCCGCGTTGTAGGCCTGCCCGCGCTGGCCGCCGAGACGCGGATATTCGTCGAGGAAGACGCACTTGGCACTGGCCGCCTGGGCCGGCCCCATGCCGAAACGCGCCTGCATCACCGCGGTGTATTCCTGGAAATCCTCGGCATAACGCGCCAGCAGGTGATCGAGGAAGCGGTTGCGGCGCACCAGCCCGCTACCGGCCGGTTCGACAACCTCGCCCAGCTTGCCGGCATCGAAGCCGGCACCGTAGACCTTTTCCCAATCCGGGAAGCTGTCGACCAGCTGGCTGAAATAGCTCTGCGCCAGTTCGGGCCGGGTCGAAAACAGGTCGCGGACATGCGCCAACTGCGACTGGTAGTTGGCCATCATCTGGTCGAAGAAGAGCAGCCAGGCCTTGAACTGCAGCGCCTGCGCCGCTCGCTGGGCCGTGGCACCGGGAGGCAGGCCGAATTCGGAGATGCCGTAGATCGCCGGAAAATGCGTCTGGAAGGAACGGTAGTTTTCCGGGTTGCGATAGCGGCCAAGCGGAATCGGCAGGTCTTCGAGCAGGCCGTCTTCGAGCTTGAGGCGCTCGGCCAGCCGCAGATCGCCGAGCAGGCCAGCGACCCGGGTGGCATCGGGCGGAATGGGCAGGTTCTTCTTGTAGAAAACCAGTCGGCCACGCGTTGCCGAAAGCCGAGGCTGCATCCCGGCCGGCACCGCCAGGCGCCACTTGTCGGCCGGCTCGACGGCCTTGCCGGCGCTATCCAGCGCATTGAGCAGGATGTCGCGGATGGCGACGACGCCCGGAATGTCCATGATCACGCTGATCACGTCGGAGAGCCGGACTTCGCTGCGCAGGCCGGCGGCAGCAAGTTCTTCGTCGTCGATGAAGCCATTGACCAGCTTCGGCCCTTCGAAAATTTCCGGGATGCTCCACAGCGAGCCATCGGCCCGGCGGCGGGCGCGCATTTCGTCCAGCGTGTAGTTGAGCACCGGCGGCGCCAGGAAGCGGTCGACGGCAAAGGCGATGTCGGCGGCGACGCGGTCAGCATCGGCATCCGGCTGCAGATCGATTTCGGCGCACAGGCTGAAGTACTGCATGGCAATCCGGTCGACGCCGACGAAATCGGTGCACAGGGCGCGATTGGCATGCAGGGTGGCCAGCACGTCCCGATCAACGCCCTGCCGCAGTTCGGCGGTGTCCTTGTCGTCCATGTAGTCGAGCAGCACGCGGTAGCGGCCGCGTACTTGAATCTGGCGCTCGGTCTTGCTGCCGGTCGGTTTGGCGGCCAGCGTGCCTTCGGCCGGATCGGCGTAGAGCGTCTTCGGCACCGGATGCAGCCAGGCATTCTTGACGCCGGGCAGGTCGATCAGCAGCTTGCGGTAGTCGGCCTCGGTGACCGGCATGCAGGGCAGGATGCTGCCGGCGCTGTCGAACAATTTGGCCATCTCGACAGCGTTGTCTGCTGGCGCGGCCAGAATGTCTTCGATCGGGAAACGCGCCCGGTAGGCAAGATCGGTCAGCGCGTAGGCCAGCAGTTCGAGCGTCGTGATGCCGGGGTCGTGCGTATTGTGGTCGGTCCACTGGCGGCGCGACAGGCGGCGCACGCTGTCGAGGCCGATGCCGGCCAGCCGGCGCTGGTCGAGCGCCGGGTCGGCGGGTGGCAGGGGCGAGATCTTGGGTTGCAGCAGCATGGCGTTTCTCGCGTCAGTCGGTGGCTTCGGCAATCACATGCCGGGCCGCCGAAACGAGGATGGTGTCGGGCCGTTCGGCGACGATCTCGGCGACATCGTTGAGCAACAGGTCGCCGCTGCCGGCCAGACCGCAGCGGAAGTCGGTGACGAAATCGACGTAAGGCAGTTCCTCGATGAAATCGAGCAGCACCGAACGGTAGATGCGGCCGCCGAAATCGAGCTGCCGGCCGGCCGCGAAAGCCCACGGCGACAGCGCCTGGACGATGGCTTCGTGCAGTTGCCGGCGGGTGTAGTCGAAGGGATAACCGGCCCGGAAGCGCACCTTGAAATCGAGCCGGATGGCCTGGTAAGCCGGGTTGCGAACGCGCACCGTGACCTGCGGCGAGGCATGGGCCTGGGCCAGTTCGGTCATTTGCGTCAGGGTGTCGAGATCGACCTTGGGTTGCAACAGGTCGGGCAGGTTGCGGTTGCGCAGGTCGGGAGTGGCGACGATCAGCAGGTGGCCGGGCGCCATCCACAATGTTTCGCTGGCGTGCGGAATGCACTTGACGCGATGCACGCCGGGGAAGTTCTCGAGCAGCAGGCGCTCGTAATCCCAGGGCGTGATGCAGCGCTGGCGGTGGCGCAGCCGCTCGGCCGCCCGGCGATTGAGCATGGCGGCACTTTCGCCGGCCCGCCCGCCAAAGCTGGCATAGGGCTGGGCCACCTGCTTGAGAGCGGCGGGTGGCGCGAGCAGTTTGGCGATGCTGCCCGGTGCCAGCGTTTCGACGGCCGGCGCAGTGGCGGTAGCCGACCAGTCGCGCACCACTTCAACGCCGTTGGCGTGCACGGCGAGCAGCTTGCAGGCCGCCGCGCTGTCCTTGTTAACCGCCGCCTTGAGCCAGACCGGGCCGGCCGGCAGCCAGCTGTTGTCGGTCGTCGTCGAACGCGACAGCACCAGGCCGACGAGGCCGCTGGCGCGCAGGCCGCGGCTGGTGTCGAGGGCGATTTCTTCCGCTGCCGCTGGGCGCCAGTGGTTGTCGCAGAGCACCGACCATTTGACCGGCTGTGCCTGCAGTTCGGGGTCGGCACTGCCCTCGGCGACCTGCAGCAGCAGATGAATGCTGTCGCCGGCCCCGAGTCCAGCGACGCCGACGATCAACTCGCCTTCGTCGGGATAGGCCGGTAGCAGGCCGATCTTCTTTTCACCGACCCAGCCGAGTTGGCTGCGCAGGAAGGGGTGCTCGCGACGCGGGCCAAAGGCACCGACATGGAAGAACTGCAGGTCGAGCGAGGCGGCGAAGCTATCCTGGTCGTCGCGAGTCAGGTCGGCGACCGGCGACTGTGCAGCATAGGCCAGCGTGATTTCCTGCACCACCGGCGTGTACGGCTCATTCAGCACCTTGGCACCGCTCGTCTTGCGCGCCTCTTCCATTGTCTCGCGGCGGTAGTCAGCATGCAGGAAATCCTCGATCAGCGCCACGGTGACGAAGCCGCTGCGCAC
>JAGTRV010000153.1 GCA_018262245.1 Pseudomonadota bacterium
TCCGGACCCTGAATGCCATCGGCGGCAGCTGGCCAGTTATCGACTTCGGTCGTGGTCATCAACTGGCCGCCCTGGGCCATGCCGGTGATCAGCACCGGCTTGAGGTTGGCGCGGGCAGCATAGACGGCAGCGGTATAGCCGGCCGGGCCAGAACCGAGGATGATGAGGGGATTGTGGCGGACATTCTGGGGCATGACGATCCTCTTGGGTGACTGATCGGAAAATTATAGCGTTGTCTGAGCTTCCAATTTTTCCGAAGTTCCTATGTAATTTGGGAAAGCGGTTTATAATTGTTTCGTAACTCTATGAACGGAAACTGATTTATGGCAACTACCCCTTGCGGTTTAAGTCTGGTGGTTTTGCGCAACGTACCGTTGTTTTCCGGGCTGGACGACGTCGAACTGGAGAAACTCTCCAAGGTCTCCGGACGAAAGCGTGTCGAACGTGGCGCATCCGTGGTCAGGGCCGGCGACAGCACGGATTCCCTGTACATCCTGCTCAGCGGGCGGGCGAAGGTCACCAATACCGATGAAGATGGTCGCGAAATCATTCTCGCCTGGCTTGGCCCGAGCGAGTTTTTTGGCGAGATGGGCCTGATCGACGGCAGTCCGCGCTCAGCCAACGTGGTTGCGGCCGAGCCATGCGAGTTGCTGTTTCTCAGCAAGGAATCCTTGCAACGCTGCCTGCAGGACAATTTTCAGGTGACGCAGAAGTTGATGAAGACGCTGGTGCTGCGTTTGCGCGAGGCGGATCGCAAGATCGAGAGCCTGGCGTTGCTGGATGTTTATGGCCGGGTTGCCCGTCTTCTGCTGGACATGTCGGAAGTCGTTGATGGGCGACGTATCATCAAGAAAAAAATGTCGAAGCAGGATATGGCGAAAATGATTGGCGCATCGCGCGAAATGGTCAGCAAGGTCATGCGCGACCTGGAATTGAGCGGCTACATCCGTATCGAGAATGACCTGACGGTCATCCCGGGGGCGTGAGGATGGGGGCTAGGGCAGTTGATCGGCGGGCAGCGCCCAGCCCGTTGCCGGAAAAAATTGGCAACCTTTTACAGGAATCACGCTGGCTGGGGCTTGGTGCTATCGCGCTGTTCCTGATCATGGCCTTGTGGGGATTCAGCAAGGAAGATCCGGGTTGGTCGCACGCCGTCATCTCGCAGACCATGCACAACCCGGCCGGGCGGGCGGGGGCCTGGATTGCGGACCTGATGCTCTATATTTTTGGTCTCTCCGCCTGGTGGTGGATTGTGTTGCTCGGCATGTTTGTCTGGTGGGGGTTCCGCCGGTTCAATTCACCGGAAGAGCACAAGCAGCATCCCTTGTTCATTGCGCTGGGCGGGTTCTCGTTTCTGCTGTTGGCCAGTTCTTCGCTCGAAGCGCTACGTTTTTATTCGATGAAGGCGGAGCTGCCGTTGGCGCCTGGTGGCATGCTGGGCATCGAACTTGGCAGGGTTCTGTCTACCCAGCTCGGTTATACCGGCTCGACCTTGTTGCTGTTGTCGATTATGGCGGCTGGCTGGAGCATTTTTGCCGGCATGTCCTGGTTGTGGGCCTTTGAACAATTGGGTGTGCTGCTCGAGACGTTTGTCGGCTTTTTCTACGGCCGCGTCGATGCGTGGCGTGATCGGCAGATCGGCAAGGAAGTCGCGCAGCAGCGCGAAGTCGTGGTTGAGGAAGAAAAGCGCCGCGTCGAACTGCACGAACCAATCATCATCGAGACACCGCCACCCGAAGTGCCGGTCTCCAAAAAGGCTGAGGCACGTATCGAACGGGAAAAGCAGGTCGCACTGTTCCCCGAGGCTATTTTTGGTGGACAGTTGCCGCCCTTGCACTTGCTTGACCCCGCGCCGCCGGCTACCGAAACGGTCAGCGCCGAAACGCTGGAATACACGTCGCGACTGATCGAACGCAAGCTGGCCGACTTCGGCGTGCAGGTGAAAGTGTTGGCGGCAATGCCCGGCCCCGTGATTACCCGTTACGAAATCGAGCCGGCCGTTGGTGTCAAGGGTGCCCAGATCGTCAACCTGGCCCGCGACTTGGCGCGCGCCCTGGCCATGGTGTCGATCCGCGTCGTCGAAACGGTACCAGGCAAGTCGTGCATGGCGCTCGAACTGCCCAATCCCAAGCGGCAGACGGTCAAGCTGTCCGAGATCATTTCCAGCAAGCCATACAACGACATGACCAGCCCGCTGACCGTCTGCCTCGGCAAGGACATCGGCGGCTTGCCGGTGGTGGCCGACCTGGCCAAGACGCCGCACCTGCTGGTCGCCGGGACGACCGGTTCCGGCAAATCGGTCGGCGTCAATGCAATGATTCTCTCGATGCTCTACAAGGCAGAGCCGGATCAGGTGCGCCTGATCATGGTCGACCCGAAGATGCTCGAACTGTCGATCTACGAGGGCATTCCGCACCTGCTGGCGCCGGTCGTCACCGACATGAAGCAGGCGGCCAATGCGCTGCACTGGTGCGTCACCGAGATGGAGAAGCGCTACAAGCTGATGTCGGCCATGGGCGTTCGCAATATCGCCGGCCTCAACACCAAGATTCGTGATGCCGAAAAGCGCGGCGAGCACATCCCGAACCCGCTCACCCTGACCCCGGAAACCCCGGAGCCGCTGAAGACCATGCCTTTCATCGTCGTCATCATCGACGAGCTGGCCGACCTGATGATGGTCGTCGGCAAGAAGGTCGAGGAGCAGATCGCCCGTCTGGCCCAGAAGGCCCGGGCTTCCGGCATCCACCTCGTGCTGGCGACGCAGCGGCCGAGCGTTGATGTCATTACCGGCCTGATCAAGGCCAATATTCCGACCCGCCTGTCCTTCCAAGTGTCGAGCAAGATCGACTCACGGACCATCCTTGACCAGATGGGGGCCGAGGCGCTGCTTGGTCAGGGCGACATGCTCTATCTGGCGCCGGGTACCGGTTATCCGACCCGTGTTCATGGTGCCTTCGTGTCCGATGATGAAGTGCATCGCGTCGTCGAGCATTTGAAGGCGACCGGGGCGCCGGAATATATCGAAGACATCCTGACCGGTTCGGGGGGTGATGAAGAGGAGGGCGGCGAAAGCGGCGAGGGCGGTGGCGATGCCGAGAGCGATCCGCTCTACGACCAGGCGGTCGATATCGTGCTCAAGAACCAGCGTGCCTCCATTTCGCTGGTCCAGCGCCACCTGCGCATCGGCTACAACCGCTCGGCGCGACTGATCGAAGCCATGGAAAAGGCCGGCCTGGTGTCGACCATGGATGGTCGTGGCGGCCGTGAAGTATTGATGAAGAAGCCGGCCGAGTAAGGTCTGCAGCAAAGCAATCAATTTGTTACACCCTGAAACACCGCGCCACTGGTTGGCGCGGTAAGCTATGCGCATGAACATCGTCCAAAAAATCCTGTCTGCCACGAGCTTCGTACTTCTTCCTCTGCTTGCCCATGCTGGCGCGGTTGATCAATTGCATGACTTCCTGAAAAACACTCGCACGCTGAAAGCCGAGTTTTCGCAAGCGGTGATTTCCAGGAATGGCCGCAAGCCGCAGCAATCCTCCGGTACTGTCGCCATTTCCCGTCCTGGCAAGCTACGCTGGGAAATTGTCAAACCCTACCCGCAACTGGTCGTTGGCGATGGCGAGAAAATCTGGATTCACGATCCCGAGTTGCAGCAGGTCACTGTGCGCAAGGCCGGGCAGGCCATCGGCAGTTCGCCGGCGGCACTGCTCTCTGGCAACAACGATCTGGAAAAGAACTTCACGCTCAAGGATGCTGGTGAGGCAGAAGGCATGGCCTGGGTTGATGCGACGCCCAAGGCAGGTGACAGCGGCTTCGAAAAAGTCCGTCTGGGCTTTTCTGGTGGTGACCTGAAGGCTATGGAATTGTTCGATAGCTTCGGCCAGACTACGCAGATTCGCTTCTCGAAGATGGAGCGCAACCCGGCTCTCCCGGCCACGACCTTCAAATTTACCCCGCCGGCCGGCGCCGACGTGGTCGGCGAGTAAAGGCGGGCCGAATCAGCCCAGCACTTCGGCAACCCGTTGGCGCAGCGCCGGCAATACCTCCGCTTCGAACCACGGATTTCTGCTCAGCCACAGGTTGTTGCGCGGGCTGGGGTGGGGCAGTGGCAGCACGGCCGGCCAGTGCCGGCGCCAGTCGCGCACCGTGTCGGTCAGGTTCCCCGTTGCGTCCGGCAGATGGTAGGCCTGCGCATATTGGCCGATCACCAGCGTCAGTTCTATCTGCCCGAGCTCGGCCAGTACACGCTGCCGCCAGGCAGGTGCACATTCCGGCCGGGGTGGCAGATCGCCCGACTTGCCCGTGCCAGGGAAGCAGAAGCCCATGGGAAGGATGGCGATGCGCGCCGGGTCGTAGAATATCTCCCGTGACACCCCCAGCCATTGCCGCAGGCGATCGCCACTGGCATCGTCGAAAGGAACCCCGGAGGCATGCACCTTACGCCCAGGGGCCTGCCCGGCCACCAGAATGCGGGCGCTTCTGGCGGCCTGCAATACCGGTCTGGGGCCGAGTGGCAGGTGCTCGGCACACAACTGGCAATGGCGGATTTCGTTGAGCAGGGCTGAGAAAGAGGGCATTGCTGGCGCTCCGGTCAAGATCGTTGAGGCGGCGGTGTTTCGGGGGCTTCCGTTGGCAATAAATAGTATGTCAACGAACCAGCATTCTGCGCCTTCCCGGACTGTCGCTGATAGCTACGCCACCCGGCGGTGGAAGTGTGGTGGTTTGGGTTGTCGGCAGTCTGCGGGTACACTCGCCGAAAGTCACGATAGGGTGGCGTTTTTGCTAGATAGGGTTCCTGATTGAGCGATTTGTTTTCCTCCGATGCCGTTGACCGTAATGCCCCGCTGGCTGAGCAACTGCGCCCGTTGATACCGGATGAGGTGATCGGCCAACAGCACCTGCTCGGGCCGGGCAAGCCGCTGCGTCTGGCCTTCGAGTCCGGTCAGCCGCATTCGATGATCCTGTGGGGACCGCCTGGGGTCGGCAAAACCACGTTGGCGCGGATGATGGCGACGCAATTCAAGTGCGAATTCATTGCACTGTCGGCAGTGTTCTCCGGTATCAAGGAAGTCCGCGAGGCCGTGGTACAGGCAGAGATGTGGCGCGGGCAGGGCAAGCGGACCATCCTGTTTGTCGATGAAATTCACCGTTTCAACAAGGCGCAGCAGGACGGCTTTTTGCCGTTTGTCGAATCCGGGCTGTTCACCTTCATTGGCGCGACGACCGAGAACCCCTCTTTCGAGGTGAATTCAGCGCTGCTGTCGCGGGCTTCAGTCTATGTGCTGAAGTCGCTCGACGAAGCCGAAATGGGCACCTTGTTCGACCGGGCCTGTGATCGGGCATTGGCTGATTTGACCTTCGATTCAGGGGCACGCGAACGGTTGATCGGTCTGGCTGATGGTGACGCCCGGCGTTTGCTGAACCTGCTTGAACAGGCCCGAACAGCGGCCCATGCGGCGGGGATTGCGGCGGTTGATGGCGCCTTTATCGAATCGACGATGGCGCAGAACCTGCGCCGTTTCGACAAGGGCGGCGATGCCTTCTACGACCAGATTTCGGCCTTGCACAAGTCGGTACGCGGCTCCAGCCCCGATGGCGCGCTGTATTGGTTCTGCCGCATGCTCGACGGCGGTGCCGACCCGCGCTACTTGGCTCGGCGGATCATTCGCATGGCCTGGGAAGATATTGGTCTGGCTGATCCGCGCGCCATGCAGATCGCCAACGATGCGGCTGAAACCTACGAACGGCTCGGCTCGCCGGAGGGGGAACTGGCCTTGGCCCAGGCCGTGACCTATCTGGCGGTGGCGGCCAAGTCGAATGCCGGCTACAACGCCTACAACGCAGCGCGAGCCTTCGTGAAGCAGGATGGTTCGCGATCGGTGCCGAACCACCTGCGCAACGCGCCGACCAAGCTGATGAAGGAACTCGGCCACGGCAAGGCGTACCGCTACGCCCATGACGAGCCGGAAGCCTATGCGGCCGGTGAAAGTTATCTGCCGGATGGCATGCCCGAGCCAGGTTGGTATGCGCCGACACCCCGCGGCCTGGAGGGCAAGATCGGGGAAAAACTGGCCCATCTGCGCGATCTGGATCGCAAGGCGGGCAAGAAATAGTGGAGATGGTGCAGACCGTCGCGCTGTCGGCTGGTCTGGCCTGGGCGAGCGGTTTGCGGCTGTATCTCGTGGTTTTTCTGGCCGGGCTGCTGTCGACTTTTGGCTATCTGCACTTGCCGGAAACGCTGGCCGTGCTGCACAACCCGCTGGTCATCGTCTTGGCTGGCATCATGGCCTTGGCCGAACTGATTGCCGACAAGGTGCCAGCCTTCGATTCGCTGTGGGACAGCTTCCAGACCTTCATCCGCATTCCGGCGGGGGCGCTGCTGGCGGCTTTTGCCATGGGCGATGTCGATCCTTCATGGACGGTGGCAGCCGGGCTGATTGGCGGCACGATCACGGCCGGAACGCATTTCGCCAAGGCGGGTAGTCGCCTGGCGATCAATACTTCGCCGGAGCCGTTCTCCAACTGGATAGCGTCTTTTGGCGAGGAGGGCATGGTGCTCGGTGGCTTGTGGACGATGCTCGCATCGCCGCTGGTCTTTTTAGGGTTGCTGGCGATTTTCCTGATTATCGCCGGCTTCTTACTGGGCAAGCTGTGGAGCGTCGTAGGCCGCCTGTTCCGTCGCGTATAATTTCATTTTTGGCCGTTTTTGCGGTCGACCGAGACTTTCAGGAACAAGCATGCTCGACATTCAACAACTCCGCTCCAATCTTGACGCCGTTGCCGAGGGCCTGGCCAAGCGCGGCAAGCCTATCGATTTCTCCGAATTTTCTGCACTGGAAGCCGAGCGCAAGACACTGCAGACCCGTACGCAGGAACTGCAGGCTCAGCGCAACAGCCTGTCCAAGCAGATCGGTATGTTGAAGGGCAAGGGTGAAGACGCTTCCGAGGTGATGGCGCAGGTTGGCTTGATCGGCGATGAGCTGAAGGCATCCGAAGCCCGCCTTGGCGAACTCTTGACCCAATTCAACGCCATTCTCGCCGCGCTGCCGAATATTCCAGATGACAGCGTGCCCGTTGGCAGTGACGAAACCGGTAATGTCGAAATCAAGCGCTGGGGGACGCCGCGCGTCTTCGATTTCGAGGTCAAGGACCATACCGATGTCGGCGAGGCGCTCGGCCAGCTTGATTTCGGCACCGCTGCCAAGATTTCCGGCGCCCGTTTCTCGCTGCTGAAGGGCGGCCTGGCCCGTCTGCATCGGGCACTTGCCCAGTTCATGCTCGACACGCATACCGCCGAACATGGTTATACCGAACTCTATGCCCCTTACCTCGTCAATGCCGCAAGCTTGTACGGTACCGGCCAGTTGCCCAAGTTCGAGGAAGACCTGTTCAAGGTGTTGCGCGGCGATCAGGATCCGCTTTACCTGATCCCGACAGCCGAAGTGCCGGTGACCAACATCGTGCGTGACGAAATCCTCTCCGCCGAAGCGCTGCCGCTGAAGTTTGTCTGTCACACGCCGTGCTTCCGTTCCGAAGCCGGCTCCGGTGGTCGTGACGTGCGCGGCATGATCCGCCAGCACCAGTTTGACAAGGTCGAGTTGGTGCAGGTTGTGCATCCGGAGAAATCGGCCGAAGCCCACGAGGAACTGACTCGGCAAGCCGAGATCATTCTCGAGAAGCTGGAGCTGCCTTATCGCCGCATGGCGCTGTGCTCGGGCGATATGGGCTTTTCTGCTGCCAAGACCTACGACCTCGAAGTCTGGCTGCCGGCGCAGAACACCTATCGCGAGATTTCGTCCTGCTCCAATTTTGGTGCCTTCCAGGCTCGCCGCATGCAGGCGCGTTTCCGCAACG
>JAGTRV010000345.1 GCA_018262245.1 Pseudomonadota bacterium
GTGACGTGAAGAGTTATCGCCAATTGCCGATCCACCTGTATCAAATCCAGACCAAATTCCGCGATGAAATCCGTCCCCGCTTCGGCGTCATGCGTGGTCGAGAGTTCATGATGAAGGACGGCTACTCGTTCCACGCCTCGTTCGACGATCTGAAGCGCGAATATGGCAACATGTACGACACCTACAGTCGTATTTTCAGCCGTCTTGGCCTGAAATTCCGTGCGGTGGCCGCAGATACCGGTTCGATCGGCGGTACCGGTTCGCACGAATTCCATGTCCTGGCCGATTCCGGCGAGGATGACATCGCCTTTTGCCCGGACTCCGGCTATGCCGCCAACGTCGAACTGGCCGAAGCCATGGCCCCGAACGAGGCGCGTGCCGCCGCCTCCACGTTGATGGAAAAGACCCACACGCCGGGCAAGATGGCCTGCGCCGATGTCGCCAAATTCCTCGAACTGCCGCTGGACAGAATCGTCAAATCGATTGCGGTCATGAGCGAGAAGGAAGATGGCAGCCAGACCTTCGCACTGCTGCTGCTGCGTGGCGACCACGAACTGAACGAAATCAAGGCAAGCAAAATTGCCGCCATCAATCCTTTCCGCTTCGCCACCGAAGAAGAAGTGATCGAGCGCCTCGGCTGCAAGCCAGGATTCATTGGTCCGGTTGCGATCGACGCGACGAAGGTAGCCGTTTTTGCCGACCGTAGCGTGGCCAACATGGGCGATTTCGTATGTGGCGCCAACGAGGCCGGCTATCACATGACGGGCGTCAATTTCGGCCGCGACCTGCCGGAACCGGAAGTCTTCGACATTCGCAACGTCGTCGCTGGCGACGCATCGCCGGACGGCCAGGGCAAGCTCGAAATCCTGCGCGGCATCGAAGTCGGTCACATTTTCCAATTGCGCCAAAAATATGCTGAGGCCTTGAACTGTGTCTATCTGGACGACAGCGGCAAGAGCCAGATCATGGAGATGGGCTGCTACGGCATAGGTGTTTCCCGCATCGTGGGCGCCGCGATCGAACAAGGTAACGACGACAAGGGCATCATCCTGCCGCCGGCCATTGCTCCGTTTGAAGTCTGTATCGTGCCAATGGGCTACCACAAGAGCGAAGCGGTCAAGGCAAGCGCCGACCAGCTTTACGCCGACCTGAAGAAGATCGGCGTCGATGTCGTGCTCGATGACCGCAACGAGCGCCCGGGCGTCATGTTCGCCGACATGGAACTGATCGGCATCCCGCATCGCGTGGTGATTGGTGATCGAGGCCTGAAGGACGGGCTGTTCGAGTACAAGAGCCGGACGGATGCCGAACCAACCATGGTTGCCCAAACCGACATCATCTCCCTGCTGCAAGGGAAGCTGTGCGCCGCCTGATCGCGGCCCTGCTTTTTTGTGGCGCGTCGGTGGCCCACGCCGGCGCGCAGAAGTACGAGGTACTGTCGGCCAGCGCGCAGGCCGCCCTGCACAAGGCAGTTTCGGACTCACGCCCGGCCGTCAGCTCGTTCAAGACGCCCATGGAGGCGGTCGACTGGCTGGCCGCCATGTCACCCCGTCTGGAAAAACGCATTCCGAACCGTGACTATCGTATCGACCTGCTGCGCAGTGTGCACTATGAAGCGACGCGGGCCGGCCTGGATCCACAACTGGTACTCGGGCTGATGCAGGTCGAATCCGGGTTCCGCAAGTACGCCGTCTCATCAGCCGGTGCCCGCGGTTACATGCAGGTCATGCCCTTCTGGGTCAAGATCATCGGCCGACCGGACGACAACCTGTTCGACCTGCGCACCAGCCTGCGCTATGGCTGCACTATCCTGCGCCACTATCTAGATATCGAAAAGGGCGACCTTTTCCGCGCCCTAGGCCGCTACAACGGCAGCCTGGGCAAGCCCGAGTATCCAAACATGGTTCGCGCTGCCTGGCAAAACCAGTGGGGCTACGAAAAAACGGCCCGCTTGGCGCAGGCCGCGCGCTAATCAGCGCCCCATACCGCCCATGCCGGGCATCATGCCCTTCATACCGCGCATCAGTTTGCCGATACCACCCTTGGAAAATTGCTTCATCATCTTCTGGGTCGTTTCGAACTGATTGAGCAAGCGGTTTACCTCCTGAACCTGCACCCCGGCCCCCATCGCAATACGACGCTTGCGGCTGGCCTTGATCAACTCCGGCTTGGCGCGCTCGGCTGGCGTCATCGAATTGATGATACCTTCAACTCGGCCAATCATCTTGTTCTCAGCCCCCGCTGGCAATTGCCCGGCCGCCTGGGCGATCTGGGCCGGCATCTTGTCCATCAAGGCCGACAGCCCGCCCATATTACGCATCTGGGCCATCTGCTCCTTGAAATCGTTGAGATCGAAGCCTTTGCCGGATTTCAGCTTCTTCGCAAAGGCAACCGCCTTTTCCTCATCCAGCCCCTTGCGCGCCTCCTCGATCAGCGACAGCACATCGCCCATACCCAGGATACGGGACGCCATCCGCTCAGGATGGAAGGCCTCCAGGCCACTCAGCTTTTCGCCAACCCCGGCGAATTTGATCGGCTTGCCGGTAATGTGACGTACCGACAATGCCGCACCGCCGCGTGCATCACCATCCAGCTTGGTTAGCACGACACCGGTCAGAGGCAGCGCCTCGTTGAAGGCCTTGGCGGTATTCACCGCATCCTGGCCAAGCATCGCGTCGACCACAAATAGCGTTTCAATTGGATCAATCGCTGCATGCAGGCGTTTGATTTCTGCCATCATTTCTTCGTCAATGGCCAGTCGGCCCGCCGTGTCGACCAGCAATACGTCGTGATAATGGCGCTTGGCCCAATCGATGGCATCGGCGGCAATCGCCTCCGGCTTCTCACCAACAGCTGACGGGAAGAAATCAACCCCAGCCT
>JAGTRV010000039.1 GCA_018262245.1 Pseudomonadota bacterium
AAACAACACGTCACAGAGCTTTGACAAGGCACTCCCGCTAACACCTGGCGAAAATCATCTCTGGCTCCAATGCGCCGGAGAATAGCGGCTGACTGATGGCTTGTCGATTAGGGAAAGCCGCAACCCAGGCTCACGATATTCCGCTCCGGCTCAGCGCCTGAGCCATTTCAGCAACATCGCGTAAAGAACCTCCGGCTCCACCGGCTTGGACAGGAAATCGTTCATTCCTGCCTCAACACAGCGGTCACGATCCTCGCTGAATGCGTTGGCCGTCATGGCAATGATCGGTAGCGTCTCGTGGCCAGAGAGCCGGCGGATCTGGCGAGTCGCAGCCAAACCGTCCATGACCGGCATCTGCATGTCCATCAACACGACCTGGTAATCGTTCGCCTCAACCAAAGCCAGCGACTCCCTCCCGTTCGCCGCCACATCGATCTTCCAGCCAATTTCTTCAAGAATGGCCAGCGCGACATCCTGGTTGATCGGCTCATCCTCGACCAGAAGAATCCGCGCACTGCTGAAATCAGCTTTCAGGATTGATTCGGCATCCGATCCGGCAGGTTTATCGGCAAGCAGCATGCCACCGGTTTGCCCCGGGATATCGGCGAGATGCCGGACCAGGCAGTCGTTGAGCATACTGGGCGACAAGGGCTTGAGCAGCGCTTCGGCAAAACCCATCCTGGTAGCGTCTTCAATGATCTCGGGATCGCTGGATGCGGTCACCAGGATGGCCAGCGGCTGCTGCCGCAAAGGTAGGGCGCGCAATCTGGCCAAGGTTTCGAAACCGTCCATGCCGGGCATCAGCAGATCAACCAGAACGAGATCGTAGGGTTTTCCTTCCCGCTCGGCCGCCTCGATTTCCTGCAATGCCACCGCTCCCCCCGAAGCACCTTCACCTTCCAGACCGATCATCCGCAATAATTGGGACTGGACCAGACGCGTCACCGGCATGTCATCAATGACCAGCGCCCGCTTGCCACGCAGGCTGGGAATGCGATGGCGTCCGGTCGCTGCCCGGACCCGGCCCAGTCGAGCCGTCAGCCAGAAAGTACTGCCAACCCCCAAAGTGCTCTCGACCCCGGCCTCACCGCCCATCAACTGGGCCAAGCGGCGCGTGATGGCCAAGCCAAGGCCGGTACCACCGTAGCGGCGCGTTGTTGTGCTGTCCCCCTGCTCGAACACCTGGAACAGGCGGGGCAGGTTTTCCGGGGCAACGCCGATCCCGGTATCCTCGACTTCAAACCGGATCAACACATCGTTGCTGCTTTCCTCGACCAGGCGGGCACGCAAGACGATGCTGCCGTAATCGGTGAACTTGACTGCATTGCCGAGGTAGTTGATCAGCGACTGGCCAAGACGTGTCGCATCGCCCATCAGGACCCCCAGGCTGGCATCGGTATCGATAATCAGCTCCAGCCTTTTCTCGCGAACCCGGTCAATAACCATTGACGTGACGCGCGACAGGAGTTCCTCCAGATTGAACTCCGACTTGTCCAACACCAGCTTGTTCGCTTCAATCTTGGAAATATCTAGGATGTCGTTGATCACGCCAAGCAAGTGATCGGCACTGGCGGCAATCTTGCCCAGCTTGTCCGCTTGGCCCGAGTCGGTGATCGTTCGCCGCAACATGTAAGTCAGGCCGACGATGGCATTCATCGGCGTCCGGATTTCATGGCTCATGTTGGCCAGGAATGCGCTCTTGGCCCGCGAGGCCGCTTCGGCTGCCTCATGCGCCACGGCCAGCTCAGCAGTGCGCTCGGCGACCAGTTCCTCCAGATGATGGCGGTGGCGTTCGAGTTCATCGGCGTTGCGGCGCTTTTCGGTGACATCTTCCTTGACGGCAACATAATGGGTGACGCGACCATCCTGCCGCATGGGCATGATCGTCAGGCGCTCGGTATAGATTTCACCGCCCTTGCGCTTGTTGACCAGCTCACCCTGCCAAAGCTGGCCGCGCGACAGCACTGCCCACATTCCAGTATAGGTTTCCCGCGGCGTCAGGCCGGAATCCAGGATGCGCGGCGTCTGCCCAATGGCCTCTTCGCGACTGAAGCCCGAGATACGGACGAAAGCCTCATTGACATACTCGATATTGCCATCGACATCGGTGATAAGAATGCCCTCGGTACTCTGCTCGACCGCCATGGACAGCAAAAGCAACTGCCTTTCAGCCTGCTTGCGGGCAGTAATGTCGATCCGGTTGCCGACGATGTAGCCACTGGGAGTGCGATTTTCGATAATCAGCAGCCAGCGCCCGTCATTCAGCTCCTGCTCAATGGCCAGCCCGTCCGGATGCTGGTGCTGTGCCACACGACTGCTGACCCAGCCGTCGATGTCGCCTTGAGCTTCAGGATACTGGCCGCGCTCGGCACCTTTGCGAATGATGTCCGCGAAGTGCATGCCAGGCACGATCAGGTCGCTGCTGTCGGAATAAATATCCAGATAGGTTTCGTTGCAAATAACCAGCCGGTCTTCTTCATCGTAGATCGTGAAGCCGACCGAGACGTTTTCAACGGCCTCCCGCAGCAGCTTGGCCGATTTCTCAGCGGCCAATTCCAGATCTTTCCGAACCGTGATGTTTTGTCCGATACCTCGATAGCCTGCAAAGTGCCCCTCCTTGTCGAAGTACGGAATACCGCTGGCGAGAAGCCACAGGTGTTCCCCCCGATCATTCAGGAGACAGTATTCAAAATCACGAAACGCTTCCCGGTTTTCAAGAACAGCCAGGTGCCCCGCCAGCGCGTCCGGTTTATTGATCTCATCGTTAAGCCACAACTCGCTTCGGGCCTTGCCCAAGACCTTTTTGGGGTCGATACCGCAAATGCGCTGCAGGTTTTCTGAAAAATAAGAGAAACGAAGATTGGCGTCCGTTTCCCAGAGCCAGTCAGCCGAGCTCTCCGAGAAATCGCGGAAGCGTTGATTGGATGCCGCAAGTGCGTCATTGGCCTGGATGACATGTTGCTCGACGCTCCCAACGCGACGGTGGAGGGCAAGCATCAGCAGCACGATGAAAAGCGCGGACCCCGTGCCAACAAAGAAGAGCAACTGGGTACGCGATACCCGGTCAGCCGCGATATCCCGCAAAATGGCCATTGAGGCGACCGGATGCTGATCGTTATCCACCAAGGCAATCAGTTTTGCCGACCAGATACGCTCGCCCTTGATCACGTCGAAGACGCCTGGGTCACTACCCCGGACAAACCCCTGCCAAGAGGCGATCAGCGATGCCGGAACCCCAGGGAATGACTGGCTGAGCAGGGCAATCTCGGCATGGTCACCCCAGTTCCCCGATAGGCCAAAGGCCTTCTTGCCATTGGCGAAAGCTTCGGCTGATGAATAGGCCTTATGCACCGCCGTCAGCACATCCAGACCGGTCAGGCGCTTGATCTCGCGAGCAAAGGATTCAACCTCCATACCCATCTCGACATAGCCGATCACGTTGCCATTGACACGCCACGGCATGACCTGCCTGAGCGTAAAAACGGAAGTTGTGCCAAGTTCGAGGCCGGTCGTCATCTGGCCGCTCGCCTCGGCATCCAGCAAGCCTTTGCGGCGCACCTCGTCCCCACTCCGCTCCGGATCATGTACACGGAGAAGCACCTTGCGGTCTGGCGTAATGAAATACCAGTGACTAAGGTCAAACTGGGCATGCAATTCGCGGTACCTGGGTCCTGCCAAGGCCAGTAAAGCGTCCCGATCGCCACGCTGCATTGCTTCGACAAACCGGTGGTCATTGGCGACCTGTGTCGCCATCCAGCGCAAGTAGCGGCCATTATTATCGACCATACCCTGCCAGATGCGCTCGACCTGCTGGGTTGCGAGCGCGGTGCGCTCCCTTTCGCGCCAATCCAGATAGGCCGCGAAGCTAAGCAATATCAGGATGGCCAGCGCAATGGTGGAGACCAGCACTGGCCGGATGATCTGCTGGCGGAAACTCAGGGCTGACGATGGGGAGGCCATCTTTGACAAAAACGACATTTTTTTAATTCGATATATTACTTAAGTATAACCTGATAAAGCATGTGGGATTTACTCCCTCCCGAATTTCCGGCAAACCCGAGCCAAAAACCTGCTGAACGATGCAACGACATTAGCTGGCTGATTGACTGCCCGGCCTGCCGCCCCGAAGAATAGGCTTCGAAAAAATTCAATCACCAGTAAAAAAAGAAGAAATACGCGCCAAACCGTAGATATTGGTTATAATGCGCGCCCTCCAGCGTTCTTAGCTCAGTTGGTAGAGCGTCTGCCTTACACGCAGAATGTCGGCGGTTCGAGCCCGTCAGGACGCACCAGATTTTGATCTGTTGTGATAAACAGCAGTCTGAAGAACCCCGCCAGTGCGGGGTTTTTTAATGCCCGCTTGTTTTATACGTTCTAGAGTCTCCCTTTGAAATACCGACACTTTTGACGGTATCTCAGAGGACTGACGGCAAGGGTTGTCCGATGCCGGTCCTTATGCAGAGGCCGTTCCTGTCCGAACCGAGACTACTGACGCCCCCTGCTCCCCTCCCTCAGCCCCACCAGACCACACCCAGACATTACTCGTGAATATGGAGCTCGAATTTTGAACATCCGTGCGGTAATGTAGCCACCGTTAGCGATCCGTCACTCAAACTCCTCATCCATAAAGGAAGCGTGCCATGGACACTTCATTTCAGTCGCTCGATCAAGTAAGGGCTTCCGCCCTCGATATGGCGGTTCGGTTTGGTCCAAAAATGGTCGTGGCCATCCTTATTCTATGTGCGGGGTACATGGTTGGGCGCTGGCTAGGACGTGTTCTGGAGCGTCTGCTGGTCCGCCTGAATCTGGAGGCACCTGTGCGTTCCCTGCTCGTTCGCATCGCCCAGATTTGTGTTCTCGCCATCTTCGCCATCATGGCGCTGCAAAACCTGGGAATCGAATTACTGCCCTTAATTGCCGGGCTGGGCGTCGCGGGGGCCGGTGTCGCGCTGGCTATGCAGGGGATACTCGGCAACATCGTGGCCGGTCTGAGCATCATTTTTACGCGACCTTTTCACGTCGGCGACTACATCTCCATCGCCAAGGAAGAGGGTGAAGTCCTCGACATCAGCCTTTTCACCACCACACTGGGCCATACGGATCTTTCACGGGTGGTGATTCCCAACCGCAAGATCGTTGGCGAGATTCTTCACAATTACGGAAAAATCCGGCGACCCAATATTTCGGTAGGCATTTCCTATCGCACCGATGTCGATACCGCCCTAAACCTGATTGCCGATATTTTGAGCACCAATCACCGTATCCTGAAGGATCCCGCGCCAACCGTCGGGGTAAGTCGACTGTCCGAATCCAGCATCACCATCGGTATTGGCCCCTGGGTCAAGGTGCCGGACTACGATGACGCAATCAGCGAGGTCAATAAGGCGATCCTTGAACTGTTCGCAGCACGCAACATTGCCTTGGCCGTGCCGCAATACGAGGTCAGGATGCTGGGTGGCGCAGCGGAATGATCCATAAAACACGATAGTTGATTGCAGCCGGCCGAGAGCAATCAGCGTGAATTTGCGGCCTTGCTGCGTCGCCCCAAAGACATCAACGAATCGGCTAGCTCGCCAAGACGGCGCTTCCATGGCAGACGGGTGGCACGCTACGGTCGCCAACAACGGGCAAGAGGTTGCGCATATCAGGCATCTGCCTGCCAATCCCGCAAATTGTGAGCAATGGTCTTCAGCGTTACTCGTTTTTGCCTAGCGGCAAGCAAGCAAACCGCAGCAAGGCGATCAACCGTGCCCGGGGACTTGTCGAGCAGGAGAAGCAGCTGTGAAGCCGCCGCAATTAGGCTTTGCCCAGCCCTGCTCCCTGTTCTCCAACGGCCTCGGATAGGTGGTTTGAGCCCCATCAGAATTTTGGACTAATATGAAGTATGCAACCGTAGCAGGAGAAATCAGTGCTTCAGGCCATTCTCGACAACCACTTGCTGCTCTCCATCATCGTGCTGTTCATCCTGATCATGGTGCCGGCTCTAATTCTGCGTGGTCGTGGTGTAAGGGAGATCAGAGGCACTGACCGCCGAAGAACCCCCCGAGCTGGAACCGACCGCCGAGCGTGATAGATGAAGCTTGATTTCCGTTGCCTTCCGGATCAGGTCAGTGTCAGCAATAGTCGAGCGCCCGTTTCAGCAAGATCAAACCAACACTGCGGCGGACGGCCTCGCGCCTAACCGAACAAGGCAACAATCAGGCCGGGGTAACTCCCGGCTTTTTGTTGGCGGAAATATCTCCTTAACATCTGACTGCCATAATCCCGCGCACCAAACAAAAACAGGAGAGACAACATGCAAAATCACACCACGACCAAATTCCTGAGCATCAGCGCCGCCTATCTCGGTCTGCCAGCAGATCAGAACGGCTCACGTTCGGGGCAAAGCAATGATTGAGCAACTAAGAGAGAAAGCGCTGCAGCTTTGCGCCAGCCATGGCGTTACTGTCCGCCCATATGCAGGCGGCTGGTGGCTGCTAGGGCAGCAGATCAACCGTGTTGTCGGTGAATTGGCCGGCCTGTGCGCCTCTGACCTGAACCAGATACCAACAATGCAGCGGTAGAAATCACCGGCCACCATGAATGGCCGTGGCCAAGCTCGGCTTTTGTATACCGCCAGTCCTCTGAACAAGCACTGATTCACCCAGCAACGGCTGTTGCGCTGCTAAAAAGCGCTCTGCTTGAACGTAACCATCAGCCGCGTTATCGACAGAAGCCAATCAGGGCGCATCCATCGTGTTGGTCAGTGCGATGAAGTCGCGCTTCTCGATCAACCATGAGACGAGAAAGCCGGCGACCAACGACCAGAAAGCCGCACCGATATTGAGAATGCCGATGTCGGCCACAGTGACCAGCAGGCTGATCAAGGCGCCAAGGGTAAATTTCCCGCCACCGAAAGAGGCAATGAAGGCGCCTTGTAAAACCCTCAGCATGGCCAGTCCGCCAAGGACCATGATGTACTCCTTTGGCGCAGCAAGCGCCAGGCCGGTAAAAGTTGGCGCCAGCAAGCCGAACAACACGCCGAAAACACCAAAAGACAGGGCGGCGGTATATTGCCGATCCAGTTCGCCGGATGAGGTAAGCAAGGCATTGGTCGGACCGGTCAGACATGAGCTGACCGCGCCGACAGCCGCACTGAGCAGTCCGCCAAGACCGGAAACAAAGGCGATGGTATTGACCGGCGGATCGTGGCGTGCCGACTTCAATACAGCAACGCCCTGCCCGTTCTGAACCACCAGGACCGTGATGGCGAGCGGCACGACCAGTTCAACCAGGGCTCCCAGAGTCCAGACTGGCATCTGAATAACGGGGTGAGCCAGCGTGACTCCCTCTAACGTCGATAGTCCGATGCGACCAAGAATAACGATGGCTATCGCACCAACCAGCAACGCGCCAATCACCGGTGGCAGACGCTTGCCCCAGGCAGGAACGGCCGACAGGAACAGAAATGCAATAACCATCGGCGCAGCGATCGCCACGTCGCTATGCAGTGCCCGAACCAGGTCCAGACCGAATCGGAGAAAAACGCCGGCCACCATGCCCATCACAATGGGCATGGGCAACGCTGACATCAGTCGTTTGACCCAGCCACTGGCCCCCAGCATGACCACCAAAAAACCGGTCACATAATAGGCGCCGATCACTTCCGCAAAACTCAGGTGTTGCAGCGCCGGACCAATCAGGACCGTTCCGGGAATCGTCCAGGCGAAGCCAAGTGGCATCTTGTAACGCCAGCTCATCGCAATGGTGATCAGTCCGTTGATGAAGAAAACGCCAAAGATCCACGACGCCAGCTCAGCCTGACTCAGGCCGCCGCCAGTCCCGACGGAAAGAATGATGGCGACCGGACCGGTGGCTGAAAAGATGAAACCGATCAGGCCGTTGGCGATATACCCCAGGCCAGAATCGGCAAAGACCTGCCTCGGGCCGGAAAGCTTCGCAACCGGGCGCTCAAGATGAGAAAACATCAGACTCCGCCTCAGTCGTGTCCAACGACGGGACGTGGATGGTAAGGCGCCTCGAGAATGGCCCGCTCCTCAGCACTCAAGCGGAGTTGGCTGCCGGCGATGGCATCGGGCAGATGGTGCGCCTTCGAAGCGCCAATGATCGGCGCTGTAATCCCCGGCTGGCTATTAACCCAGGCGATGGCGATCTGGGCCGGAGGTACGCCACGGGCCTGCGCGACCTGATTCACCGCCGCGACGATGGCATCTTCCATGGCCTGCTGGTCATACCATTGATGCGCCAAATTGTCGGTCATCGCGCGCCTGGTCTGTGCCTGCTGCGCACCGGCAAGCCGGCCGCGTGCCAGCGGCGACCACGGGGTAACAGCAATGCCTTCATGGCGGCAAAGGGGCAGCATCTCCCGTTCTTCCTCGCGATAGATCAGGTTGAAATGATTCTGCATCGAGACAAAACAACTCAAACCCAGCTCGCGTTGTCGCGCCAGCATGGCCATGAACTGCCAGGCGAACATTGACGAGGCACCGATATAGCGGGCTTTGCCCGAGCGGACGACGGTATCAAGTGCAGCCAGGGTTTCGTCGATCGGGGTCAGCGGGTCGAAGCGGTGGATGATGTACAGATCGACATAATCAGTGCCAAGGCGTTTCAGCGAGGCATCGATGCTGGCCAGAATATGCTTTCGCGACAAGCCGCGATCATTGGGCTTGTCGCTCATCGGGTAGAAAACCTTGGTGGCAATGACCACATCCTCTCGCCGCGCAAAATCCTTCAAGGCTCGACCAACCACCGTTTCACCAACGCCAAGCGAATACATGTCTGCCGTATCGAAGAAATTGATCCCAAGATCGAGCGCCTGACGAATGAACGGTCGGCTCGTCGCTTCATCGAGCACCCATGGCCGCCAGTCGGGCGTCCCGTAAGTCATGCAACCAAGGGCAAGGCGTGAGACCTTCAGGCCGGTCGAGCCAAACTGCACGTAATCCATCTCTGCTCCAATCCAGTCAAAACTTCTGGGGTCAATATTTGGTTGGCGAATTTCAAGCAATAAATCCTTGGCCGAGATCGCCTCATCCGCTTTGACGAGCCACCGGCACAGCGGCAGCACGCAGGACACCAATGGCGATCACGCTCTTTTAGATATCCCTTTGTATTGATGCTGCTGACACGTCAGGAATTCCCGTCAATTCGAAAAAAACTGGCTCGCCGAAGCGAGCCAAAAAACCCGAAACCCTTTCCGGACAAACCGTAGGAAAAATCCGGAAAGCAACCACGACCAACCACAGTTTCGGGTAGAGACGTTCAATACTGGCCAAACCTAGGCCTTGCTGCCGGTTCGTCGAAACACCAGCGGCCGGCCGCCGTGGCTGCGCTTGACCAACCATGTCGACAGCGCCGAGTCCATGTAGTCGGCATGGGCAGGAAACCAATCCATCAGCGCCACGGCCAATTCGCGAACCAACTGGACATTGCCTTCCGCCAGCTCGAGCTGCACTTCGCGCACCGAGGCAAGCACCTTGTTGTGTTCATCGACATGACAGTCCCGCGCCGGGAATCCATCCAGTTCCATCCAGCGATTTTCCTGATCGAAATGCGCCTCGGCGTGGCGGGCAAAATCGGCAAGTGCCGCTTCAAGGCCATCGGCTTCAACCGTCAGCAAGGCATCCACCAATGCCACGAACTCGCGGTGCGTCTCGTCCATCGCCGAATGCCCGAGGAGATAGCGGTCGTCCCATGCAAAACCTTGTTGTTCGTCCATGAATCATCCTTTCCTGACTAATTTCCGGAAACACTACCCTGATACTTGAGCAGGCGCAGATCGACATTCATTTCCTCGATCGTTTGCCGCAGATTAGTTGCCCCACGACCTTTCGGATCGCCCTGGAGCGTGGAAATGGCCGATTGCAATTTATGAGCAAGTTCCGGTTTGGCGCAGGACTGAATCGCCTTCTGAATCAGAAGAAATTTCATGGATTCAAAATCGGCAGGGTTTTCTTTGCCCAAATGAATAAGCAGGTCGATATCCAGCGTTAGCATTTATTTATTTCCTGTACTGATCTGTTCGTTCCGTAAACAAGCCCCGATGTTCTCTGCGGCAGGGCCATCAGGCATCCACCATACATATTTCACGGGTCTGATCGAGCAATGATGCAACCTGTGTTCCGATCTCTCTTTTCTTCTGAATCGCGGCAGTGATCTGTCCAACGATCTCGACACGTTTATGGGCGCCCTTCTGAATTTCCTCCATGGCCGCCTGGGCGCTGGAGGCCACCGCCAGTCCGGAGGCCACGACGCCATCGGTTTCACGCATGGCGATCGCGGCATCGCGGGATGTCGCCGTCAATTGCGCGGCGATGCCGCCAATCTGCTCGCTTGCCGTCCGGGCCTGCTCCGCCAGCTTGCGAACTTCGTCGGCCACGACGGCGAAACCCCGTCCGGCATCGCCGGCACGAGCCGCTTCGATCGCGGCATTCAGCGCCAGGAGATTGGTTTGCTCGGAAATCTGCGTAATCGAGGCAACCAGGCCGTTGATTTTTGCCGACTGACTCGACAGCAGATCGAGATCGCCCTGGGCCCGCTGCAGGCTGCTTCCCAGCCGGGTGATCTCACGATTGGCCTGTTGCATCAGCTCATAGCCTTCGACGACCTTCGCCCCGCTGGCCCGGGCAAAGCCATTGGCAGTGCCCATATCGTTCAGCGCCTGATCGACCACGCGAATCAGTTCATCACTCAAGGCCATCGTGGACTGGAGCGTTTGGCGGATCGAAGCTAGCCGTTCGACGAATCCCTGGCGCGCCTCCTCAGCCCCCACCAAATGGCTGGCATGCGCCTCATGCGTGGCGAGCAGATCGGCTTCCCGTTCGGATCGCACCAGCAGTTCGGCCTCGAGCCCTTCAATACGACGACGTAAGCGCCGTGTCGCCATGAACCAGTATGCCGTTGCCAGCCCTGCCGCCCCGACGCTACCCAGGACAACAAAATATGCGCTGAGCCAACCGGGGAAAACCAGGCCCAATATCGTCAGGGATGCGGCAACCAATACCCCTGCCACCCAGTATCTATTTTTCATTTTTATCTTCCATCGCGATGTCAAATAAAGCGTTAGCAAAGCAATTCCTTGTCAGCTGAAATGACGGCCAAAGTTCCTGGCAGGAGATTCAGTAAACCAACTGGCAGTCCCTGCCTATCATGCTGATCTCGACAAAATTTGACCCTGTGTGCCTGGCGCCTGAAAAAGACACCACAAAGCTGCCGAGATCAAATTTGCTCATGGCATTTAGCGCTGCAATGAGCTTTTCTCGTGTCACATCGTTGCCGGCACGTCGGATTCCCTCGATCAGCACGCGGGTCGCGATAAATGCTTCAAGCTGAAAAAGGCTGGCCTTCTGCTCTTTCTCACCGTGCAAGCGCAACGCATCCTGGTACTGTCGGACAATCGGCAGCGAGGTATTCCGGATGTTCGGGAATACCTGCGCCAGGACCACGCCGCGGGCATTGGCGTCACCAGCAATTTGGCAAATACTTGGCGCATTGCCGTAAGAAGGCATGGCAATCGTGCCTGGCAGTCCGCGTCCGCGATAGGCCTGCACGAACTCGCCAGCCAGCTTGGCCGGCGTGATGACGATGACGAGGTCGGGGGTCGCTTTCTCCAATCCCCCCAGTACGCCCGAAAAATCGATCGAACCTTTCACGGGGATGGATTTTTCCAGAACCAGTGGCTGCTGCCTTTCTCGCAAAAAGCTGTCGACCGCTGCCAGGCCGTCCCGGCCGAAGGGGATGTCGGCATAGACCACGGCAATGCGCTTCAGGCCCAGCGTCAAGGCGTGTTCGACCAGCTTTCGGTATTGCTCATGATCGCCGGCCCTGATGTGATAAAGGTAGGGATTGGTCTTGGCTCGAAACAGTTCGGCTCCGGGAATGACACCGACCATGGGCAGCCTGTTCTGCTCAAGAATTCTGTCATCCAGCACCCGGCTCATCGACGGCGAGCCGATGGGCAAAAGGACGGCAAGCACCTCGCTGGCACCGACCCGGTTCAGGGCGGCCACCGTCTTCTCCGGGGTATATTCGTCGTCTTCCGTTTTCAGGCTAAGTTTTTGACCATTAACGCCACCCGAGGCATTGGCGGCGGCAATTGCCAGTCGGATGCCGAGGTTGTACTCCTTCGCTTCAATGGCCACTGGCCCGGTCAAAGGAGCGACGTGCGCGATGCCCAGGTCGGCGACAACCCACCCTGACCGGCTGGTCAAAGCCAGGAACAGGAACAGAAAAGGAACAATACGGTTTAGAGATGGCCTCACGAGGTTTTCCTTGAATACAACGTTGCGTTTGACATTCACTTGCTCGCCACAACCGCAGTCGCCGCCCGCGTTGGCGATCCGCATCCGGATTGGCAAAAAAACCAGGCTTCGCATGGCGCTCTATTTCCGGACCAGATAGACGCCACCGACAACCAGGGGCATGCCGATCAGCGCGGCGCCGCTGAGTCTTTCATCGAATATCAGCCAGGCAATCAGGGCAGTGCATGGCGGCACCATGTAGAACAGGCTGGCCATGTTGGTGGCCGTTCCCGATCGAATCAGGTAATTCAGCAGGCTCACCGCGCCGAGGGAAAGGACCAGGGTCAGCCAGCCCAGGGCGAAGAGAAAGGACGGGTTCCATTCCACCCGAAAATCCTCGAAGGCGACGACACCGAGCAGGGTAATCAGGGCCGCCGGCACAAACTGCAGGACAGCGCCGCTGCGGTAATCGAAGTGCGGACAGAAGCGTTTCTGGTAAAGCGTGCCGGCGGTGATGCCAAAGAGCGCGGTGACCGCCGCCGGCAACCCGGCGATGCCAAAGCCGCTCTGGATTCGCCCGGACAGCACCAGGGCGATGCCGCCCAGGCCGAGGGCAAAACCCATCCACTGGCGCCGGCTGATGCTTTCACCGAGCAACAAGGCGGCACCCACTGCCGTCAGCAAGGGTTGCAAGCCCACCACCAGGCTGATGACGCCCACCGGCAGCCCCTGAACGATCGCTTCGTAGACCCCGCCCAAGTAGGTGGCATGCACCAGCAGACCGGAGACACCGATACGCAGCCACTGGCTACCGTCTCGCGGCCAGGGTGCCCGCATCGACCATGCCAGGAACAGCATCATGACGATCACCACGGCAAAGCGGATGACCATGAAGGTCAGCGGTTCAGCGTAGGGCAGCCCGAACTTGGCACCGATGAAACCGGTGCTCCACAGGAAAACAAACAGTCCGGGGGCGAGCGTCGCCAGCAGATTACGGGAAGGCATCGACATGCGGGGATCGGGAACGGGGCGCGATCAACCGCCGAGACCGACCGGTGCCGGCGCCATATTGACGATTTTCGAGAACAGCGCGGCGTACTCGCCGGCAGCCCCCTCCCAGGGATTGCCGTTGGCCAGGAAGGCCGCGTCGATCTCCGCCCAGTCCTCGGCGGTCAGATGCGCCTTGGCCAGCGGAAAGAGTTTGTGTTCCTCGGTGTTCATGTGATGCCATTCCTGCTCGAGGTAGATGGTCAGGGCCAGCTTGAAACTGGCCAATCCGGCCGCCCCTTGCTGACGATAGGCGGCCAGCGCGGCACGCAGCGCGCTGATCCTCGCCTCGCCCTGCAAATGATCGGCTTCCAGTTGCTCGATGACGGGCAAGGCGTCCGGGCTGCGCAGGCGCAGTTTGGCGAAGAGATACTGATCCTCCTTCGGGTGGTGCACCTTTTCCGGCACCTCGTCGACGTAGCGGATCATCGAAGCGAGCAGATCGAAATCGGGCTGCTGGCGGCCGGCTTCGATTTCGGCGACCAGGGTACGCAGGCCGCTGAGCATGGCCGCCAGGGCCCGGTGTTCATCGTGGATGATGTCGAGAGATTTATTCATGATTTTTCCTTGCAAAAAACCCCGGGCGATCAAACGCCCAGGTGTTTCTGGATCAATTCCGGATCGGCCCGCACCTCGTCGCTGCTGCCATCGAAGACCACTTCGCCCTTGACCAGGATCATCGCCCGGTCGCAGATCGAGGTCACCGCCCCGTGGTTCTTGTCCACGATCACCGTGGCGATGCCGGTCTTGCGGATTTCCTTGACGATGCGCCAGATTTCCATGGCGATCAGCGGTGCCAGGCCTTCGGTTGCCTCGTCGAGGATCAGCAGGTCCGGGTTGGTCATCAGGGCGCGGCCGATGGTCAGCATCTGCTGCTCACCGCCGGACAATTGCCAGCCGCCGTTGTTGATGCGCTCGCCGAGACGCGGGAAGGTGGCCATCACGCGGTCGAAGGTCCAGTTGCGCTGGCCGTCGACGCCGCAGCGTGCCGACATCTGCAGGTTCTCGCGGACGGACAGGTTGGGGAAGATGCCCCGCCCTTCCGGCACGTAGGCGATGCCGCGCTGCGCCGTACGATAGGTCGGCGCCTTGCTGAAATCGTCTCCGCGCACCAGTACCCGACCGTGCTTGGGGCGGACAATGCCGAGCATGGACTTGATCAGCGTCGATTTTCCCATGCCGTTGCGGCCCATCAGCGCGATGCCCTCGCCCTGGCGGATGTTGAAATCGATGCCGTGCAGGATGTGGCTGGCGCCGTAGTAGGTATGAAGCTCCTTGGCTTCGAGCAGCATGTTAGACATGGAAGCTGTCCTCCGATCCCAGATAGGCTTGCTGAACGGCCACGCTGGCCTTGATCTGGGCGGGTGGCCCGGATTCCAGGACCTGGCCGTTGACCATCACGGTAATGGTGTCGGCCACCGCAAACACGGCGTCCATGTCGTGTTCGACGAGCAGGATGGCGCGCGTTGGCTTGAGGCGTTTCAAAACCTCGACCATCTTGGCCGACTCGTCCGAGCCCATGCCGGCCAGCGGCTCGTCGAGCAGCATGACCTGAGCGTCGGTGGCGAGCACCATGGCGATTTCGAGCTGGCGCTGCTCGCCATGGCTGAGCACGCCGGAAACCCAGTCGACCTTCTTGCCCAGACCGGCTTCCTCGATGCAGGCGCGGGCCTTGTCGAGGGCCCATTTCTGCTCCTGTGCCTTGCTGAAGATGCGCCACGGCTGCTGGTTGCGCGATTGCGCCGCCAGCCGGACGTTCTCCAGCACCGTGAATTTCGGGAAGATGTTGGTTCGCTGATAGCTGCGACCGATACCGACCAGCGAACGCTGGGCAGCCGTCAGGCCGGTGATGTCCTTGCCCATGAACAGGATCTGGCCATCGCTCGGCGGCAGATCGCCGGACAGCATGTTGATGCAGGTCGACTTGCCGGCCCCGTTCGGGCCAAGCAGGACATGCACCTTGCCGCGGATCAGGTCGACGCAGACATCCTGGTTGGCGACCAGGCCGCCGAAGCGGCGCGTGATCTTTTTGGCGACCAGCAGCGCCTCGTTATGGTTGTCACTCATTGGAACCTCCGCCTTGCAGCGAACGCTTGATGCGGCCCGGAATGGCCGCCAGGCCACCCGGCAGGAAGAGAACGGCAGCGACGATGACGCCGCCCATGATCAACTGCCAGTGCTTGCTCCAGGTGCCGAAAACTTCCTGCATGCCGGTGAACACGAAAGCCCCGGCAATGGCGCCGACCAGGTTGCCCATGCCGCCAAGGATGACCATCAGCAGCACATTGCCCGACTGGTGCCAGGAAAGCAGTTCCGGCGTCACGAAGCCGAAGACCACGGCGTACAGGAAGCCGGCAATGCCGCCCAGACCGCCGGCCAGCGCAAAGGCGGCCAGCTTGTAGCGGAAGGTCAGGTAGCCCATCGACTGCATGCGATGCTCGTTGCTCTTGATGCCGACCAGCACGCGGCCGAACGGCGACTGCAGGATGCGGCCGAGGAACAGGTAGACCAGGACCAGCATGGCCAGAATGAAGTAGTAGAGGTGGGTCTGGTTATCGAGATCGAACGGCATCCAGCCGGCGATGGACGCCGTTGGCTTGACGTTCAGGTAGATGCCGTCCGAACCACCGCCGAGTGGCGTGTCGTGGAAGACGAAGAAGGCCAGCTGGGCGAAAGCCAGGGTCACCATGATGAAGTAGATGCCCTTGGTGCGCAGCACGAAGAGGCCGACGAACAGGGCAACCAGGGCCGAGATGCCGACCGCGGCCGGCATTACGAACCACAGGCTGGCCGCTTCGTATTTCGGGCTGAGCTGGGCCACCGCGTAGGCCGCGACGCCAAAGTAGGCGGCGTGGCCAAAGCTGACCAGTCCGGTGAAGCCGACCAGCAGATCGAGGCTCATGGCAAAGATGGCCAGCACCAGCGTCTTGGCGATCAGCTCGGTGTAGAACGATTCGCCGGTCAGCGGCACGCAGAGCAGGATCGCCAGCCCGACCAGTTTGAGCAGGAGTTGTGCGTTCATGGTCTCAACCTTTCTTGAAGATGCCTTCGGGGCGCCACAGGAGCACACCGGCCATCACGATATAGACCACCATGCCGGACAGTTCGGGCAGCAGCACCTTGCCGAAGGTGTCGGCAAAACCGACGATCAGGGCGGCAGCAAGCGCCCCCCAGACCGAGCCGATGCCGCCGATGACGACAATCACGAAGGAGATGATCAGCACCTGCGAACCCATGTTCGGGAACACCGACGAGATCGGCGAGGCGAGCATGCCGGCCAGTGCGGCCAGCGCGACACCGAGGGCGAAGACGACGCGGTAGATCATGTTGATGTTGATGCCCAGGGCTTCGACCATGGTCCGGTCGTGGTTGCCGGCGCGGATCATCATGCCCAGACGGGTACGCTGGATGACGAAATACAGCGCCACGGCGAGCACGACGCAGACGGCCGAGATGACCAGCCGGTAGACCGGGTAGCTCAGCACCTCGGAGAGCTGGATCGAGCCATTGAACATCGCAGGAATGTCGATGCCATGGACCTCGTCGCCGACCAGCAGGCTGCGCAGCTCCTCGAAAACGAGAATCAGGCCGTAGGTCAGCAACACCTGCTCAAGGTGGTCACGCTTGTAGAGATGGGAAAACAGCGCCCACTCGAGGAAGGCCCCGAAGATCAGGGCCAGCGGCACGCCGAGCAGAATGGCCATGAACAGGCTGCCGGTAGTGCTGGTCAGCACGAAGGCCAGATAGGCGCCGATCATGTAAAAACTGCCGTGCGCCAGATTGATGATGCCCATGATGCCGAACACCAGCGTCAGACCGCTTGCCACCAGAAAGAGGAGCAAACCGTACTGCAGCGAGTTCAACGTCTGGATCAGGAAAGAAGCGAAATCCATGTGAGTCCCCGGTCGAACGGGTGAGCCCGTCAGACCAAAAAATTATTCAGAGGGAGAAATTGGCGTGGCGGCGCAATACCGAGGCGCGAAGACAAGCCGAAGACAGTGCTACTGCACGGCGAGGCGCAGTCGACAAAGCATCGGTGCAGCGCCACCGCGCCAATTACATCTTGCAGCCGCGGGCGGGGTCTGCCAGGCTCTTGACGGCCGTGCTGATCACCTTGTTCTGCCCGCCCTGCACTTCGCGCAGGTAGATGTCCTGCACCGGATTGTGGGCCTTGGACAGTGTGAAGGCGCCACGCGGGCTGTCGATCCGGGCGGCTTCCATCCCCTTGATCACGGCATCCTGCTTGGCAGCATCGCCACCGGCCGCGTTGAGGCCGGCCTGGTAAAGCTGGGCGGCGTCATAGCCCTGTACGGCGTACACGTCCGGCTGCATCTTGTAAGCCTTGACGTAACCGAGGCGGAAAGCGGCATCCTTCTTGTTGTCCAGGCCGTCGGCGTAATGCAGGGTGGTCTGCAGGCCCTTGCCGGCATCGCCCATCGCATCGAGGTTGCCGTCGGTCAGGAAGCCAGGGCCGTACAGCGGGATGGTCTTGTTCAGACCGGCCGCGGCGTAGTCCTTGACGAACTTGGCGGCGCCGGCTCCGGCGAAGAAAACGAAGACGGCGTCGGGCTTGATCGAGGCGATTTCGGTCAGGAACGGCTGGAACTCGACGTTCGGAAAGGGCAGCGTCATGTCCTTTTCAACCTTGCCGCCGGACTTCACGAAGGCTTCCTTGAAGCCTTCGACCGACTGCAGGCCAAAGGAGTATTTCCAGGTCACGGTGACGACCTTCTTGAGCCCCTTCTTGGCCATCACTTCGCCCATGGCGTAGGACGGCTGCCAGGCCGAGAAGGAAGAGCGGAAGACGTTCGGGGCGCACAGCGGGCCGGTGATTTCGTCGGCGCCGGCATTCGGCACGATCAACAGGGTCTTGTTCTCGCGGGCGACCTTGGCCATGGCCAGGGCGACGCCGGAGTGCACGGTGCCGACCAGCAGATCGACCTTGTCGCGCTTGACCAGCTTGTTGGCGTTTTCGGTCGCCTTGGCCGGATCGGATTCGTCATCGACGGTGTAGTACTCGATCTCGCGGCCGCCCAGCTTGCCGCCGTTTTCGGCGACATACTGCTTGAAACCGTTGGTGATGGCGTTGCCCAGCGAGGCGTAGGTGCCGGTGTAAGGCAGCATGAAGCCGACCTTGACCTTGTCGGCCGCCTGCGCGCCGGACAGACCGGCGGCTGCAAAGGCGGTGGCAAGTGCAATGTTGCGGATGTGCTTGAACGTGGTTGTCATTTTGTCTCTTCCTTATTGGGTATGAAAGCGTTGAACGTCGTTTTTGAAATCACGTGCTTTTTAAAATCTGGCGAAAATTCCGGTGAGTCGTGGAATCCTCGCCAACCCTGCCTTGCCTAGATGAAACGGGTGCTGACGGTTCCCAGCGACTGGATGCGCAGCGTCACGTGGTCGCCAGGAGCGACGGCGATGGCTTCGGTGACGCCGCCGGAGAGGATCATCGTGCCGGCCGGAATTTCCTCGCCGCGCGCGCCGAGGTGGTTGGCCAGCGCCGCGATGGCCGCCGCCGGGTGACCGAGCACCGCAGCACCGGCACCGATGGCGACCGGCTCGCCGTTCTTTTCCATGACCACGCCCAACGTGCGCAGGTCGAGGCCGGCCACCGGGGTGGCCTGGCCGCCCAGCACGAAGCGGGTCGACGAGCAGTTATCGGCGATCACGCTCTTCAGGTCGAACTTGAAGTCCTTGTAGCGGGAGTCGATGATCTCGATGCCGGGCATCACGAAGTCGGTCGCGGCCAACACGCCGCCGATATGGCAGCCCGGCCCCTTGAGCGCCTTCTTGGTCACGAAGACGATTTCCGGCTCGACCTTGGGATGGATCAGCTCGCTGTGCTTGATCTCGCCACCATCCGGCACCGAGAAATAATCGACCAGCCAGCCGAAAACCGGGGTGCTGACACCCATCTGCTTCATCTTGCCGTGCGAGGTCAGGCCGGCTTTCAGGCCGACGACCTTGGCGCCGCGGGCCAGCTTGCGGCGCAGGATTTCGTACTGGATGGCGTAGGCATCATCCCAGTCCATGTCGGGATGCGCTTCGGTGATCTTGATGACTTCGTGCGCCTGCAACTCGGCGTTTTCGAGGTGCTCGGCCAGTTGGGCTATGGTTTGCTGATTGAGGTTCATGCTGGAAATCCTTGTGATTAAACGAAGCGGACCGAACAGCCGCCGAGGCCGCCGATGCTCATGCGCAGGTTGTCGCCCTTGACGACCGGGACCATCGCGCCCATCGCGCCGGACAGCACGATGTCGCCGGCCTTGAGGGCAAT
>JAGTRV010000346.1 GCA_018262245.1 Pseudomonadota bacterium
CTCGAAGGAAATCCGCAACAAGATCAAGAGCGTGCAAAACACGCGCAAGATCACCAAGGCGATGGAAATGGTCGCGGCCTCGAAAATGCGGCAGGCCCAAGAGCGCATGCGCGCGACGCGGCCCTACGTCGAGAAAATCCGCAATATTGCGGCGAATATCAGCAACGCCAACCCGGAATACCGGCATTCGTTCCTGGTCGCGCGTGATTCAGTCAAGCGTGTCGGCATTATCGTCGTGACCACAGACAAAGGCCTGTGCGGCGGTCTTAACACTAACGCCCTGCGGCTCGCACTGAACAAGATCAAGGAACTGGAAGCACAGGGCGAGGAAATCGAGGTGTGCACGATTGGCACCAGAGGACTGGGATTCATGCAGCGCCTCGGTGCGAAGATCGTGTCGCAGGTGACCGGCCTCGGTGACAAACCGAACCTGGATCAAGTGATCGGCGCTGTAAAGATCATGCTCGACGGTTATACCGAGGACCGTTTCGACCGGCTGTTGATCATTTATACCAAGTTCATCAATACCTTAAAGCAGGAGCCTGTAATCGAACAGGTTCTGCCCCTTGCCGGCGATGCCCTCGGGACGCCGGCGGGCGCGTGGGACTATATCTATGAACCGGATGCCAAGAGTGTGCTTGACCAGGTGCTGACCCGCTATATCGAGGCGTTGATCTATCAGGCCATTGTCGAAAACATGGGCTCCGAGCAGTCGGCGCGAATGGTGGCGATGAAAGCGGCCACGGACAATGCCGGAAGCGTGATTGACGAGTTGACACTCATTTACAACAAGACGCGGCAGGCCGCAATTACCACGGAGCTGACGGAAATCGTGGCCGGTGCAGCTGCGGTATGACATTGCTGCCGGATGACGGGCAACACCCACCTGCGTTTAGGCGCAGCGGCAGTATGAAGTTATAACCGACCAGTTATATATTGTTTGAAGACTTTTTGATTTAGGGATTGACCATGAGCCAGGGAAAGATCGTTCAGTGTATCGGCCCGGTGATCGACGTCGAGTTTGCACGCGACCAGATGCCGCATATTTACGACGCACTTAAGATGGATGGTGCCGAACTGACGCTCGAAGTGCAGCAGCAGCTGGGAGATGGTGTGGTGCGTACCATCGCACTGGGTTCGTCCGACGGCCTGCGCCGCGGGATGATGGTGACCAATACCAACGCGCCGATCATGGTGCCGGTTGGCCCCAAGACGCTGGGACGGATCATGGACGTACTGGGCCGTCCGATCGATGAAGTCGGTCCCATCGGCTCCGATAAAACCATGTCCATTCATCGCAAGGCGCCGACCTACGAGGAACTGTCACCTTCGACGGATCTTCTGGAAACCGGCATCAAGGTGATTGACCTGGTGTGCCCGTTTGCCAAGGGCGGCAAGGTTGGCCTGTTCGGCGGCGCCGGCGTTGGCAAGACCGTGAACATGATGGAGCTGATCAACAACATCGCCACGGCGCACGAAGGGCTGTCGGTGTTCGCCGGTGTCGGTGAGCGCACGCGCGAAGGTAACGATTTCTATCACGAGATGATGGACGCCGGTGTCGTCAACAAGGATGATCTGTCGAAGTCAAAAGTGGCGATGGTCTACGGTCAGATGAACGAGCCGCCAGGCAATCGCCTGCGTGTCGCACTGACCGGCCTGACCATGGCCGAAGCGTTCCGCGACGAAGGTCGCGATGTGCTGTTCTTCGTCGACAACATCTATCGCTTCACGCTGGCAGGTACCGAAGTGTCGGCGCTGCTTGGCCGGATGCCGTCGGCGGTGGGTTATCAGCCGACGCTGGCCGAGGAAATGGGCCGCCTGCAGGAACGCATCACCTCGACCAAAACCGGTTCGATCACCTCGATCCAGGCGGTGTACGTGCCGGCGGACGATTTGACCGATCCCTCGCCCGCCACCACCTTCGGTCACCTGGATTCGACCGTGGTGCTGTCGCGGGACATCGCTTCACTGGGCATCTACCCTGCGGTCGATCCGCTGGATTCCTCTTCCCGCCAGCTCGATCCGCACGTGGTGGGTGACGAGCATTACACCCCCGCGCGCGCGGTGCAGGTGACGCTGCAGCGCTACAAGGAGCTGCGTGACATCATCGCTATTCTGGGCATGGACGAATTGTCGCCCGAAGACAAGCTGGCCGTGTCCCGCGCCCGGAAAATCCAGCGCTTCCTGTCGCAGCCGTTCACCGTTGCCGAAGTGTTCACCGGTTCGCCGGGCAAGTATGTTTCACTGAAAGACACCATCAAGGGCTTCAAGATGATCGTCAGCGGCGAATGCGATGCATTGCCCGAGCAGGCGTTCTACATGGTCGGCGGCATCGAAGAAGCCTTCGATAAGGCCAAGACTCTGGAATAAGGCGGATCCGAAATGACCACCCATACGATCCACGTCGACGTCGTCAGCACGCAAGAACTGATTTATTCCGGTGAAGCGGAATTCGTCGTGCTCCCCGGTGAGGCGGGGGAGCTCGGCATCTATCCGCGCCATACCCCGCTGATCACCCGTATCAAACCGGGTGAAGTGCGCATCAAGCCCGCGGATGGCGGTCCAGAGGAGTTCATATTCGTCGCCGGCGGCGTGCTTGAAGTGCAGCCCAAAGGCGTCACCGTATTGGCTGACACCGCAATCCGCGGCGCCGACCTCGACGAGGCCAGGGCGACCGAAGCCCTGAAAGAGGCCGAGGCAGCCCGCAAAAACGCGCAGGGCAAACAGGAGGTCGCCACGGTCGAGGCCGAGCTGGCCATGCTTGGCGCCCAACTCGCCTCGATCCGCAAACTGCGCGGCAAGCGATGACGCCTCGAGCGCAATGCGGGCAACAAGGGCGGCTGTCACAGCCGCCTTT
>JAGTRV010000154.1 GCA_018262245.1 Pseudomonadota bacterium
AATGAAGAGGGCATGGCCCTGTGCGGCCTGATCGGTCTTGAGGATCCGCCCAGGCCGGATGTCCACGAAGCAGTCGGCCGCTGCCACAGCGCCGGCCTGCGCGTCATCATGTGCACCGGCGATCACCCGCGCACGGCGCTGGCGGTCGGTCGGGAAATCGACCTGATCAGGAGCACGACGCCGCGTGTTCTGACCGGCGATGAAGTCCGGCAGATGAGCGCGGCCAGCCTGCAAATCGCCCTCGATGCACCGGAAATCATCTTTGCCCGCGTCACGGCCGAGCAAAAAATGATCATCGTCCAGGCCCTGCAAGCCAAAGGCGAGATCGTCGCGGTCACCGGCGACGGCGTGAATGATGCCCCGGCGCTGCGCATGGCCGATATCGGCATTGCCATGGGCCTCTCCGGCACTGATGTGGCGCGCGAAGCGGCGGACATCGTGCTGCTCGACGACCATTTCGGCACCATCGTCAATGCCATCGAGGAGGGGCGGGCGGTCTATGAAAACATCCGCAAGTTCATTACCTATATCCTCACCTCGAATATTCCCGAGTTGATTCCCTACCTGTCTTTCGTGCTCTTTCGCATCCCGCTGCCGCTGACCGTCATCCAGATTCTGGCGGTCGATCTGGGCACCGACATGCTGCCAGCCCTCGCGCTGGGCGCCGAAAAGCCGTCGCCCGACATCATGCAGCGGCCGCCACGGCCGCGTGCGGAGCGCCTGCTCTCCGGGCCATTGCTGGCTCGGGCCTACCTGTTTCTCGGGCCGCTTGAAGCACTCGGCGCCATGGCCACCTTCTTCTTTGTGCTGCACGGCTTCGGCTGGCAATATGGCGAAACTCTGGCGCTGGGCGATCCGCGTTACCTGCAAGCCACCTCGGCCTGCCTGATGGCCATTGTGCTGGCGCAGATGGTCAATGTCTTCGTCTGTCGCCATCCTCGCCTCCCTGCCTGGCATTTCCCTTTGTTTGAAAACCGCTGGCTGCTGGCCGGGTTGGCCAGCGAGCTTGGTTTGTTGCTGGCCATCCTCTACACCACCTGGGGCAACAGCCTGTTCGGCACGGCTCCGCTGCCAGCCGCTGTTTTCCTCTACGCCTTGCCCTTCGCATTATTCCTCGGGGCCGCGGAAGAGGTGCGCAAATGGCTGGTCCGGCGCGGCTAAGGCGCACCGCCAGCCGGCTTTCAGGCGGATCACTCCTTCCTTTGGCCGGCGGAGGCGAGTAGGCTATCTGAAACCATTCGGCATGCTGCGGCGACAGAAGGTTTGCCCGGTCGGCCATTGGCGAGTTCGGCGCTTGTTTCCGACAACGAACCTCATCCGAAGCAGAGGGCATCATGTATCAGCGCGACACCTCACTGACCACCGACCAGAAGGCACTGGCCGTCAATCTCGACCAATACAAATACGGCTCCATCGTCGAAATCGGCGCCGGGCAGGAAGTGGCGCGCCGCTTCTTCAAGGTCGGTGCGGCGGCCGGCACCATCGCCAAGACCATGTCGGCCTACGACATGGCGATCAGTGACGATATCTACGGGCATGTGCACCGCTATGTCAGTCGTGAGCGCCTGCTGCAGATGCTGGATACTGAGTTCCGGCAAGTCGTCGACCACCTGACTCCGCTGCGCGCCAAGAACACCACCTTCTTTGCCTACGCCGCTACCGTCACCGCACGCAGCTTCAAGCAGAAGAACGAATGCCACGGCTGGGTCGGCATTCGCCTGCAACTCCATCCCGGTGCGGCGCCAAGCGATGTCATCCTGCATGTCCGTATGCTCGATAACGACAATGCCCATCAGGCCGACGCACTCGGCATACTTGGCGTCAACCTGATCTACGGCGCCTGCTTCGATCACGAACATCCCGAGTGGGTGATCGAAGGTCTGGCCGATGGCCTGACCCCGGAGCGTATCGAAGTCGACCTGGTCCACTTCTCCGGGCCTCATTTCGAAGAAGTCGAAAACCGCCTGATGAACCTGCACCTGATCCGCAGCCAGCTGACACGGGCCGTGGTGTTCAATCCGGATGGCAATATCGTGGTTCCCGGCGATCTCTTTCACAGCAAGCCGGTCATGGTCATGCGCGGCGATTTCAAGCCGGTTACCTGCATTGATGTCGACATGATCTCGGCCGGCCTCAAACAGTTCAGCCAGCTGGCGGCCGTCGACGAAAGCGAAATCGTCTCGCTGGCCGAAATCACTCTCAATTCCTTGCTTCGGGGCGACAGAATCGACGGCGCCGATTTCCTGGCCCGTGTCGATCTGCTCGCCTCGCAGGGCTTTACCGTGATGATTTCAGATTACGTGCGCTATTTCCGGTTGCGGGCCTATCTCCGGAATTACACGCAGAAGCCGATCGGCATCGTGCTCTCGGTTCGCGAATTCGAAGTCCTGTTTGACGAGAAATTCTATGAAAGCCTGGAGGGCGGCATTCTCGAAGGGTTCGGCAAGCTCTTCCCGGACAATACCCACGTCTACGTCTATCCGGTGCGCCTGTGCGCGGCTGAAGGTTCGGCGCTGATCACGCTGGCCAATGTGGAGGTGCCAGCCAATCTCTCTCACCTGCTGGCCCACCTCGTCGAAAACACCAAGCTACTGGCCGTCGAACCCCTTGATGACAGCCACCTTTGTATCGACGCCCGGGAGGTGCTGGCAGGCCTGCAACATCATCGCAACGATTGGCAGAGCTGCGTACCCGAAGGGGTTGCCCGGCTGATCGTCGAAAAGCGGCTGCTCGGCTACGACAGCCGCTAGCGGCCGGGCTTCAGGCCCTGGCGCGGCCGCGCTTCAGGCCCTGGCGCGGCCGCGCGGTGAGAGTCGCGGGCCATGTTGGTGATTGTAAAAAAAGCTTCATATAAATTTACCGAGCTGGTCTTGGAATGGTCCTACTATCAAGCGCTGCCCGGGATTTGCTTCGCGGAGAATTTGTTCAATCGGCCATTCAGGAGAAATCGCATGGGAATTTTCAGCAATATTTTGGCCAAACTGGGGTTTGGCGATGACAAACCGGAAGTGCTTGCCGAGGCTGCGCCGGCCGCCGTTGATGCACCCGTCGCCACAGCGCCGGTAGCAATCAGTGCCATTGATGTCGTGGCCAAGCTGGAGGCCTTGGCGAGTGCGCATGCAGAAAAGCTCAACTGGAAGGTTTCCATCGTCGATCTGCTGAAATTGCTGGGGCTGGACAGCAGCCTGGCTGTGCGCAAGGAGCTGGCTACCGAACTCGGCTGCCCGGCCGAGAAGATGGGCGATTCGGCGCAGATGAACATGTGGCTGCACAAGACCGTGTTGCAGAAACTGGCCGAAAACGGCGGCAATATTCCGGCTGAACTGCAGTAAGCGTCTCGCCTGGTGTCAGTGCGAAGGCCCGCTCTTGTGGCGGGCCTTTTCTTTGCCCGCTGAGCCGGCGAAGCTCTCGTCAAGCAAACGTTTGCCTTCCACCAGCAGCGATTCAGCGATGTCCTGGTGATGCTTCCGGTCGGGCGATGCCATCATTGCTTGGGCGGTGTGCTTCCGGTGACAGGGGCGCTTGGATCTGGCGGGTGAACAGCTCGCCGAGGGCGGCGAGTGCAAAAAGTCATTGCTCACCATCTTTTGTTATCCTGCCGCACCTTCTCACGCCCGCCCCGTCGGAATACCCTGAATGCCAATGAACACCCTGGAAGCGCTGCGCGCCGGCAAGCTGGCCGGCAGCCGGCGCCTGAAACTGGCCTGTGGCCTGAACGATTTTCCTCGCGAGATTTTCGCTCTGGCGGATACGCTGGAGATTCTCGATTTGTCAGGGAATGCACTGTCCACGCTGCCCGACGATCTGCCCCGGCTGCACAAGCTGCGCATTCTTTTTTGTTCGGACAACCATTTCACGGAATTGCCTACAGTGATCGGCCAATGCGCCCAGCTGGAAATGGTCGGCTTCAAGGCGAACCGGATTCGGCAGGTGCCGGCGGCAGCATTGCCGCCCAAGTTACGCTGGCTGATCCTGACCGATAACCGGATTGCCGAACTGCCGCCGGAAATCGGTCACTGCGCGCGCTTGCAGAAGCTGATGCTGGCCGGCAACCAGTTGCGCACACTGCCGGCCGAGATGGCCAATTGCACCCGGCTGGAGCTGCTACGTATCGCGGCCAATCGCCTGACAGCCTTGCCGGAATGGCTATTGTCCTTGCCGCGTCTTTCCTGGCTGGCCTTTGCCGGTAATCCGTTTTGCCAGGATGTACCGGTTCAAGTGGGGGTTTCGCCCATTCACTGGGACGATCTGCACGTCAGCCATCAACTGGGCGAGGGCGCTTCAGGCGTCATTCATCAGGCCGAATGGCGTTCGGCCGGCAAGGCGCAACCGGTGGCGCTCAAACTGTTCAAGGGCGCGGTGACGAGCGATGGCTTGCCGCTGAATGAGATGAACGCCTGCATCTCCGCCGGCACGCACCCGCATCTGATTTCGGTGCTCGGCAAGCTGGCGGCCCACCCGGAAGATGCCCACGGGCTGGTCATGGCGCTGATCGATAGCAGCTTCCGCAACCTGGCCGGGCCGCCCAGTCTGGATTCCTGCACGCGCGATGTTTATCCGGCAGCCTTGAGCTTCGATCTTGATGCGGCCATTCGAATCGCGCTCGGCATCGCCTCGGCGGCCGAACACCTGCATGCGCAGGGCATCATGCATGGCGATCTCTATGGCCACAATATCCTGCATGGTGCCGATGGGCAGGCCATCCTCGGCGACTTTGGCGCGGCATCGTTCGTGCCGCCGGATGATCCGCTCGTTGCCAAGGCGCTGCAACGCATCGAGGTGCGGGCGTTTTCCTGTTTGCTGGAGGAGTTGCTGGCGCGGATTGAACCTGCCGCGCTCAACCAGGGAAAAGTCGAAAAACTGAAATCCCTGCAGGCCGACTGCGCCCAGGAAAACGTCTCGGCTCGCCCGCTGTTTACCGAGATTGTTTCGCGGCTCGGCGCCTTAAAACTGGCCTGACAGCGCCTTCGAAATCTTGTGGCGGGCCACGGTCGGGCGCGGCACTTTTTCGCTGAACCAGCTGCGTACGTCACTATCCAGCCCGATGCCGTGCATGTAGTTGTAAAGCGCCTTGTTCAGTGCCTTGCCCAGGCTGTTGTGGTCTACGCCGGTCGGGTCGATGAACTGCACATCGTTCTTGGCGAACTTGCCGGGCGGTAGCGGCTGCAGTTTGATGCCGTATTCGGCCGGATTCATGCCAACGGGCGAATGCACCGTGCAGGCGAAGCGGTGGAAATAGCCGGACTGGATGCAGCCCTCGGCAAATAGCTGGCGGACGTATTCCAGCGCATCGACCGTATCCTGAACCGTTTGCGTCGGAAAGCCGTACATCAGGTAGGCATGGACGAGCACCCCTGCATCGGTGAAGGCACGGGTGACGCGGGCGACCTGATCGACCGAGACGCCTTTTTTCATCAGGTCGAGCAGGCGATCGGAGGCAACCTCCAGTCCGCCGGAAATGGCGATGCAGCCGCTATCGGCCAGTTGCAGGCAGAGTTCCGGCGTGAAGGACTTTTCAAAGCGGATGTTGCCCCACCAGGAAATCGCCAGGTTCCGCCGCTGCAGTTCTTCGGCCAGGGCGCGCAGGGCCTTGGGCGGGGCGGCTTCGTCGACGAGATGAAAGCCGGTATGGCCGGTTTCGGCGATGATCTGCTCGATGCGGTCGACCAGCACCTTGGCGCTGGCCGCATCGTAGCGGCCGATGTAGTCGAGGCTGACGTCGCAGAAACTGCATTTCTTCCAGTAGCAGCCGTGGGCGACGGTCAGTTTGTTCCAGTGCCCGTCCGACCACAGCCGGTGCATGGGGTTGAGCATGTCGAGCAGCGACAGGTAGCGGTCGAGCGGCAGGCCATCCCAGGTCGGCGTGCCGACTTCCTCGAAGGGGATGTCCGCCTCGCCAGTGTTGAAGTAGCGGACGGCGCCATCGACGCGGGTGAAGGTGCGGACGAGGTTGAGGCGCGGGCGCTTGCCGGCCAGATGTTCGAACAGCGCCAGTAGCGGCATCTCGCCATCATCGAGGGTGACGTAATCGAAATAGTCGAAGACGCGGGGTTCGGCCAGTTCGCGCAACTCAGTATTGACGTAGCCGCCACCGAGCACGGTGACGATCTTCGGGTTCTTGGCCTTGATCGTCTGCGCAATGCGGAAAGCCGCATAGACCGAACCGGGGAAGGGCACGGAAATCAGCACGACCTCCGGCTGGCTGTGCTCAATGGCTTGCAGGGTCAGCTTTTCCAGCGTTTCATCGACCAGCGTTTTCGGCGCGGCCAATGCCGTCGCCAGCGGGTTGAAACTGGCCTGACTCTGGGCCAGCGATTCGGCGTAGCGAACGAATTCGAAACGGGTGTCGACGGCCTCGCGCAGCACGTCGGCGAGATCGTTCAGGTACAGCGTGGCCAGATGCCGCGCCCGGTCCTGCACGCCGAGCGACCCGAAGGCCCAGGCCAGCGGGTCGCCGCCATCTTCGTCAATATAATTGTCGAGCGAGGCGAACCGCGGTCCTTCGGGCAGGAAGGCGCGGCTGCAGATGCGGTGGGCAATCGAGCCGTCACGCCCTTGCAGCAAGGCAATGGCCGGGCCGATGGAGGCGAGGTAACGGTCGAACTCGTTGAGGAAAATCTTCAGCGTATTCGAGCGCTTTTTGCCGGCGATGGCTTCGGCCGCCGTCTTGAGCTTCGGCAGTCCGCCCGGTGACAGCAGTTCAAGCACCAGCGCCAGTGCCAGATCGGTCTGTTCGGCCTGAAAGCCGCGCGAGCGCAGGAAGCCTGTGAGGTAGGCGGTGGCCGGGTAGGGCGTATTCAACTGCGTCATCGGTGGAATGACGGAGAGGATGCGCGGGCGGGTGGTGTCGGCAGAGGTCATTGCCGATAGTTTACCCGTGGATAGGCGGAATCGCTTGGATCGGGCTAGTCAATTACTTATATGGCTTGCCTGCAACGCAGTCCATAGGTGCCGTAGCCAGCTTTGCAAAGCAGACGCTGAGAAATGCTTGATATAACCGGCTGGCGCGGTTTTATCGCGCCAGTCCGTATTGGTTGATGGGTTGGGGCTTATTTAATTGCGAATGCGGAATTAAGTTTCTTTTGATCTATGTATTTTGCGAAGTCGGAAAACGAAGCGTTGACATTCGGATTGGACATCAACTCCTGCATTGCCAACTTGCCAACAACGCCAAATGCAACTTTAAATGCTTCACCTCCATCTTTATCCATCGCTGATCGCGCTTGTGCCAGACAATTTTCTGTCATTAATCTCGTAACCAAATTAGCCATGGTCTTATCGAACGCATCCCGGTTTTCCTGAGTTACGTTCGATAACGTCTTGATTTCTGGGTGAGATGCCATCCCGACGAAGACCCAACGCGCCATCTCTTTGCGATCCTTGCCTGTCGTGTTATCGGCTAGGCATGTACTTAGGGCCTCTGTGGCTGGGCCAGCGAAAGCCGATGAGACGTTTAGTGCTGAACCAATAAAAACGGCAGCAAGAGCGGTGATGAACATTTTCATGTAGTTGTTCTCCATTGATTATCAAAAGTCTGACAGGGGAAGTGATGAGAAATGAGAGGCCCAAGAGTGTTCACTGGGACAAGGGATCCGTACATCAAGTGATATTGGTGACACTGGAAATATTGCTCTAATTTCATTACGTTCGGCCACTTGGGGTTTTCTAAGCCAGTATAACAACCGCAATATGCCATACGCGTTATCGGTTTAGCCGGAACGGACAAATATCACAGTGAATGACCGCTTTTGGGATGCACTACTGGCCGGCTGAATTTGGCCAAATTCAGCCCGAATTCCGCCCGACGACGCGTCGATCTTTCTCAGGCAGATGCCATGAGATGCATTGGCTAATTGCGGCAATGCTTTGCATGGCATATCACAGCCGGTGGATACGCTCAGTAGAACAGCTTGCCGAGGTCGAGCGTCGAGGTTCTGCCGACTTCATTGCGATTGCCTTCCAGCCAGCGTTTGGCGTGGGCTCGGCCTTCGTCACGCAGTTTTTCGAAGAAGGGGCGGCTGACGGCGAGTTTGCTGTCGGCGGGGAGTTCGCCGAGGAAGTGCTCGGCGCTGATGGCATGAAAGCGCAGGCGGGCCAGGCGTCGTTCCAGGGCGGTGCCCGGCAGGCGTTCGAGCAGCCAGGTTGGCAGTCGGCTGGGGCTGATCTGCTCACGCAGGTGGGCGAACATGCGCATTTCACGCAGGAAGGTCGAGTTGAAGGCGAGTTCGCGCAGGCGCTCGCGGATCTGGTCGGCGGTATCCGGCGTTTCGGTATAACGCAGCGGTGTCAGCAGGACGAGCAGGATGTCCGGCGTTTCGCACTGGTAGCACAGCGGAAAGATGGCCGGATTGGCACTGTAGCCGCCATCCCAGTAGGGCTGATCGTCGATGTAGATGGTGCGGTGGATTGTCGGCAGGCAGGCCGAGGCGAGCAGGGCGTCGGCCGACATTTCGTGGTTGTGGAAGACGCGCAGCTTGCCGGAGTTGGCATGGGTGGCGGCGATGAACAGTTTGACCGGGCTTGCCTTGCGCAGACGGGCGAAGTCGAATTGGGCTTCGACGATGTCGCGCAGCGGGTTGAGATCGAAGGGATTGAGTTGCTCCGGGCTCAGGTGGTTGGTCCATTGCAGCATCATTTTCAGGGCGGGAGACATGCTGCTCGTGCCATCGCCGTTGGTCTGGAACAAGGCCGAGTCGGCAATGGCCAGCCAGAATCGTTCAAGCGCATCGCGGGCCCCATCCCGGCCGTCGGTCATCAGGCCATGGGCCAGGCAAACCGCATTCATGGCGCCGGCGCTGGTGCCGCTGATGCCATCAAAACTGAACTTACCCTGTTCGAGCAGGGCATCAAGTACGCCCCAGGTGAAGGCGCCATGGGCGCCGCCGCCTTGCAGGGCAAGGCTGATGCGGGTCGTGGTTGGCTGAATGGGCATGCGGTGTTCCTGTTGCTATGCTGGATTGCCAACATCATGCCACTGCAGCACGATTGCGGCGTTTCGATTAGCTGGCCGCGTAGCTGATCAGGTCGACTTCGGCGGCTTCCCGGCGCAGGGGAATCAGGGCTTGATAGGCCGGCGAGTTGAACCAGCCATTGGCCGCCTCGGTATCCGGAAAGCGAATGACCACGGTATCGGTATGCTTGTGTTTTCCCCCGAAAACGGCCAGTTTCTCGCCGCGAAAGACCAGTTCGGCTTGCCAGGGGGCGAGCGTGGCCGGCACCTGGCTGCGGTATTCGTCCCACTTGGCTGCATCTTTGACGGTGATGTGACCGATTACGTAGGCGGTACTCATTCCCAGGTACTCGATTCGTCGGCCAGCGCCTGCAGCAATTTTGGGTCGTTCACGCGGACAGCGATTCCCTTCCCGTGCGGTGCTACTTGAGCCGGAAAGGCTGGTGCCAGCCATACCGAGGATTCAACAACGGCATTGGCTCCCATGCTGCGTGCCTTTTCGCCAAGCAGGCTCATCGCTGCCCCGGTTCCGCCGAACCAGCGCTTGAAGACATAGATCGGCCCGAGGACTTCAAAATCCCCTGCAGCCGGCAAGGCGTTGAAAGTGACGAGGATTTTGTCGCTACGCGCCTCGCTGGATACCTGGGCGGGTGTTTCGCTCACCGAGTCGGCGTAGATGGATGGACTGCAAAGGCCTAGGCAGGCTAGTAACAGCAGTGCGTGGGGTTGGCGATGCATTGTTGTTTTCCTTTGTGCGTTGGTTGTGGTGAAACCCAATGGGATTATTGTTCGCCAGGTTTCTGGAATCAACTTGCGACGCCGTGCATGATCGATTTGGCGCCACGTAAATGGTGGGGCGAAGGATGTCAGTGTCGGTGGCCAGCTTGTAAAAGGTCTGAAATGTTGGCGTGTTCCAATGCCCGCCCCAACGTCATTCTGAGTGTTTCAAGATGCGCCGATCCGGTATGTCTCGTTTTGTCTTCCCGTTCGTTCTATGTTCCATCCTTGTTGCTTCGAGCCCCGTCGTTCACGCCATTCCCAAAGTCGTCGGCGGCAAGGTGGCCGATGCTGGCCAGATCGCCCAGGATATCGCTAGCGCGGGGCGTTTGCGCATGCAGTCCCAGCGGCTGGCCAAGCTGTATTTGCAGGCCGGGATCGGGCTCAAGGCGGGGCTGGCCAGGCAGCAAATCGACGCGACGATCGGCGAAGTCGATGCTGAATTTGTTCGATTGGCGCGTTATGGGCAAAAGTCCGCTGTGCAGCGGGTGTATGCCCGGAGTGAAGCACTGTGGCAGGAAATGCGAGTTGCCGCGACGAAGGCCCCGGATATCGCTGCGGTCGAACGCTTCAACCAGATTGCCGACGACATGATGGTGCATACCGGCAAACTGGCCATGCTCATCGAAGGCGAAGGGGAAACGCAGATCGGCCGACTTCTTGACTTGTCGTCACGTCTCAACATGTTGTCGCAGCGTCTGGCACGCCTTTACCTTCAGGCTTACGGCGGCAACCAGACGCAAGGCATCCTGGTCGATATCGAGCAGGCCCGCAAGGAATTTGCCAGCGGCTTGCTGGAACTCGATATGGCCAGGGAAAATTCGCCAGCCAGCCGGGACGCCATCGGCCTGGCCAGGAATCAATGGGTTTTCTTCGATAGTTCCATCAGCGAACTGAGCAAGATCGGGCGCAGGGAGGAGCGGGCTGCACAAAACGTGATCAGCAGCAGCGAGCGCATTGCGCAGGTCCTGGATCAGACCAGCCTGCAATACATCAAGGATTTCACCGAAGGCAGTCGTTCGAACCGCTAGGGCTTGTTTGAATGGATCTGGCTAAGTTGAGCGAGTTGGCTGATGAGTTTATTAAATTAAACAAATTTATGACTAAAAAATAGATCAAAGTGACAAATATGCTATCGTAATTTCGAGGTAGTGGTTTATCATCGCCTGGCAAATCAGAAATTAACTATCTGATCGTTTTCTTATAAAAATTGCCCAGGAGTTTTACAGCATGCGTCGATTTTTCCCCCTATGTCTGATTCCACTGGCCCTTGGCGCTAATGCCGCCGAGTCTCAGCACTCTGCCAGAAAAGCTTTGATCTTCGCGGTTAGTGAAGGCACCTCCGGCGGCATCGATGCCGAGGCCGCCCGCGTCAAGTACCAGCCTTTGGCAGACGTGCTCGCACGTGCCATCGGCGGCGAAGTCAAGGTCGCTTTTGTCCGCGAATTCTCAGCGCTCGAAAAGGGCATGAAGGATAACCAGTACGATCTTGTGCTGGCCCGTCCGTCCGATTATCCAGCACGCGGCCTGCGCGATTACCGCTACAAGTTTGTGGCCACAGCCAGACCGGACGGCCAATGCATATTGATCGTGCACAAGGATTCGCCAGTCAAGAAGCTTGCCGACCTCAAGGGCAAGAGCTTCGTGATGCCTGAGAAAAATGCCTACATGACGCGGTTCTGCCGGGCCGAACTGCGCGACCAGGGCATCATCCTGGACAACGAAGCGGTCACCTATGTTCGCGAGCAAGGTGCCATTCCGTTCTCAATCGAAAACCGGATTTCCGATGTCGGCGGCATTGCCTCGTACTCCGGTGCATATGCCCAGTGGCTCAAGTCAGGCAACCGCGTTATCCATCAATCCAGGCCGCAGCCGTACATGCCGCTCGTCGCGTCGCAGGATGTGAGTGTTGATCAGATCGCCAAGATGCAGGCGGCGCTGGTCGAGTTGGGCAGCTCCGATAGCGGCAGCCAAGTGCTGAAGCGTGTTGGTGTCACCGGCTTTATGGCCACCGAGGAAAGCCGGCTGCGCAAGCTGCTGGAGTGGCTGGGCGTTTAATCAGCGGTTTGCCAATGCAATAAAAAAGGCCATATCCCGCGTGATATGGCCTTTTGCTTGTCCGTGCCGAGACTTCAGACCAGGCCGAGGCTTTCCTCAACGCCCAGATGCACGTTCATCGCCTGCACGGCAGCACCGGAAGCACCCTTGCCGAGGTTGTCGAGGCGGGCAACGATCAGCATGCGCTCTTCATTGCCGAAGACGGCGATGTCGACACGGTTGGTGTCGTTGTTGGCTTCGACATTGTAGAAACCGCCTTCGGTGGTCGCTTCGAGATCGACCGGCAGCACACGGATGAAGGGCTCGCCGGCGTAGTAGTCGGCGATGATCTTCTGCACGTCAGTCGGCGTTGCCTGGCGGGTGAACTGCTGCGGGTGAATGTAGGCGGTGACGGCCAGGCCCTTGTAGAACGGTCCGACGATGGGCTGGAAAATCGGCGCGACGGTCAGGCCGGTGTAGGCCTGCATTTCCGGCAGGTGCTTGTGGGCCAGACCGAGCGAGTAGGGACGCGGTGCCTTGAGTTGGGTCGGGCTTTCGCTGGCCTTTTGGTAATCGGCGATCATCGATTTGCCGCCGCCGGAGTAGCCGGTGATGGAGTTGGCAGCGATCTGCGTCGCGGCAGGCAGCAGGCCGGCTTCGACTAGCGGGCGCAGGGCCAGGATGAAGGCGCTGGCGTGGCAGCCTGGGTTGGCGATGCGCTTGGATGCCTTGATCTTGGCGCGCTGGTCCTTGGCCAGTTCCGGCAGGCCAAAGGTCCACGCCGGATTGATGCGGTGGGCCGTCGAGGCGTCGATCACGCAGGTGTTCGGGTTATCGACCAGCGATACCGATTCCTTGGCTGCATCATCAGGCAGGCAGAGGAAGGTGACGTCGGATTCGTTGATCAGGCGCTTGCGCTCGGCAAGATCCTTGCGCTTGTCGGAATCGATCTTGAGCAGCACAACATCGCTGCGCTTGGCGAGGTATTCGTTGATCTGCAGGCCGGTAGTGCCTTCCTGGCCGTCGACAAAGACTTTATAGGTCATGGTGAATCCGCTGGACTGTTGCAAAAATGGAATTCTGGCAGAAATTCGTGACGCTTTGGGGACGGCAGGTGGTCAGCGCCCAAGTTTCTGCTTGATGGCGGGCAGGGCGGCCTGCGCAGCTCGCTCGCCTTCGAGCATGGCGTCGTTGCGGGCCGTGAAGTCCCAGGACTTGACGTAGGGCAGCTTCGGGCGGATGACGATGTCGGCGCCGCGCAGTTCGTTGGCACCAATCGCGCCACCCATGATGGTCGTCGTTTGCCAGATGATCGCGGTCATGCTATCGACCGGCTGGCCTTCTGGCTTGGAAGAAATATCGACCGCAATCACGATGTCGGCGCCCATTTCCCGCGCTGCCTGCACCGGTATCGGGCTGGTCAGCCCGCCATCGACGTAGCTTTTGCCGCGAAACTGGGTGGGCTGGAAAACCCCGGGTACAGAGGCAGAAGCACGTACGGCCATGCCGCTGTCGCCTGTCCGGAAGACAACGCGCTCGCCGCTGTTGAGGTCAGTGGCAACGGTGGCGAAGGGCCTGTTCAGCTTTTCCAGCGGCCGCTTGTTCAGGTGCTGGTTGATGAAATCCTGCAGCGCCTCGCCCTTGAGCAGACCGCGCCCGCCCAGCGTCCAGTCGGCGAAGATCTTTTCGTCGAGCTGCTGGGCGATCTTCTGCATGGCGAAGGCGTCATAGCCGGCCGCGTAGAGCGAGCCGACGACGGCACCGGCACTGGTGCCGACCACATAGTCGGGATAGATGCCGTGCGATTCGAGCATCTTGATCACGCCGATATGGGCGAAACCGCGCGCAGCGCCACCACCCAGGGCGAGGCCGACCTTGGGCCGCGCCGGCGCAACGGGTTTGGCCGACTGGAAACTGGCGCAGCCGCCGAGCAGCAACAGGCTGGCGCCCAGCAAGCGGCGGCGATTGGCAAATTGGCGAGGCGTGGTTTGATCGGGCATGGTATTGGCGGTAAGCAAGCGGGTGGATTCAATCAAGCACGAACACCATGCCAAAGGCGCCGGTCGACGTGACCTTGTCATTGACGGTGGTGTAGGAAGCGACACCCAGCGAGTGGTATTGCGAGACGAAGGAGGTCAGATGGCCGATGCCGAGGATGCGCTCAACCTGACTACGCTCAGCAATGACCTGCTTGATCTTTTCCCGGTGTTTTTCCGGCGACGGATTGAGCGTAAAAGCGAGGGCAATAACGCCAGCGGTGATGACAAGGGGGACGATGAATGATTTGGCCATGGAGTGATTTTTCGAAAATATTCTGCAGAAATTTTCAGGCCTGATTCTCGCGGGTTTACGACGGTCTGGAAGTGACTGCTTGTAACAGCTCGCTCAGGCATCCGCCTTGAGTTTACTGGCACATCCGACGAATTTCGTCTTCCTTGATCGCTTCTTCAATTTGCAGCAGCACGGCATCGACGTCGGCAAGGCTTTCGTCGAGTTCAACCTTACCGGTCAAAACCTGCTCTGGCTGGAGCAAACCGCTCTCGTACAGCGCCCAGATTTCCTTGCCGTACTGGCTGTCAGCGAGCGAGGGGGCAAAGGTGCTGAAATAGCTGCGCAGATTGTTGACGTCGCGTTCAAGCATTTCGGCTGCCGTGCTGTTGGCGGCGGCGTCGATGGCTTGCGGCAGGTCGATGATGACCGGCCCGTTTTCATCGACGAGGATGTTGTATTCCGACAGATCGCCGTGAATGATCCCGGCGCACAGCATGCGCACCACCTGATTGACCAGCATGGCGTGAAATTCCAGCGCCACGGCTTCGCTCAGGGCAACGTCGTTGAGCCGTGGTGCCGCGCCGCCATCGGCATCGAGCACCAGATCCATCAGCAAAACGCCATCAAAACAGATGTAGGGCTGCGGTACCCGCACGCCGGCAGCAGCCAGCCGATACAGCGCATCGACCTCAGCGTTCTGCCAGACTTCCTCCTGCATCTGGCGCCCGTAGCGGCTGCCTTTCTCCATGGCCCGCGCCTGCCGGCTGTTCTTGACCTTGCGGCCTTCCTGATAGGACGTGGCCTTGCGGAAGCTGCGCTGCTTGGCGTCTTTGTAAACCTTGGCGCAACGAATGTGCTCGCCGCAGCGCACGATATAAACGGTCGCTTCCTTACCGCTCATCAACTGCCCGATCACCTCGTCTACAAGGCCTTCTTCAACGAGGGTGGTGAGTCTTTTCGGGGTTTTCATCGGCTTCGCTTGCTTGAACCGCTTGGGGTTCGGAGTGACTCAGATGCGAATCAGACCACGGTAAGGCCAGAAAATGCCCTGTCAGGCGGAAAATCGCTCAAACGTCCGCCT
>JAGTRV010000040.1 GCA_018262245.1 Pseudomonadota bacterium
ACTGAGGGCCGGATGATCGAATTCAAGCGTCCCGATGGCTCGGCTTGCCAGGGGTATTACGCCGAGGCCGGGCAGGATCGGCCGGGCATCGTGGTCATCCAGGAATGGTGGGGGCTGAACCAGCAAATTCGCAGCGTGGCCGACCGTCTTGCCGCCGCCGGCTTCAATGCGCTGGCGCCCGATCTTTACCATGGCCGGGTGGCGCAGGATGTGGATGAGGCCAGCCACATGATGAACGGACTGGATTTTCCTGGCGCCACTTTTCAGGATATCCGCGGTGCCGTGGGACATCTGCTGGCAAGCGGCAAGGGTAAGGTGGCCGTCATGGGCTTCTGCATGGGCGGCGCGCTGACCGTGGCCAGCGCCGTGCATTTGCCCGAGGTGGCTGCTGCGGTCTGCTATTACGGCATTCCGCCCAGGGATTTCGCCGACCCGGCCGCGATCAGGATTCCCTTCCTCGGCCATTTCGCCACCCGCGACACCTGGTGTACGCCTGATGTCGTGGCCCAACTCGAAAGCGCCATGCTGGCAGCCGGACAGAAGCCGGTGCTCTATCGCTACGAGGCCGAGCATGCCTTCTTCAACAAGCTGCGGCCGACGGTCTATGATCCACAGGCGGCCGAGTTGTCGTGGGAGCGTACGCTCTCTTTCCTGAACCAGCATCTGTAAAACTGACATGTCGCCAACCAGCACCACCGAACATATCGATATCCGTGGCCTGCGTTATCACGTCCGCCACTGGGGAGCGGTCGATGCGCCGAAGATCTTCCTGCTGCACGGCTGGATGGATTCGTCGGCCACCTTCCAGTTTGTGGTCGATGCCTTCGAGAAGTCCTGGCATGTCATTGCGCCGGACTGGCGCGGCTACGGCGATAGTGAATGGCTGGGGCGGCCCTACTGGTTTCCCGATTATTACGCCGATCTCGAAGCGCTGCTCCAGCATTACTCGCCGGATGCGCCGGCGCAACTGGTCGGGCACAGCATGGGGGCGAATATTGCCGCGACCTTTGCTGCCTTGCGCCCGCATCGGGTGGCGCGGCTGGCCATGCTGGACTTTCTCGGTCTGAAGCCGGAGCCGAGCATCGATGCGCCGACCCAGATCGGCAAGTGGCTGGACGAGATTGCCGACCAACCCCGCCTGCGGATCTATCCGGACCATGCCGCACTGGCCCGCCGCCTGCGCTTCGCCAATCCGCGCCTGACGGCCGAGCGGGCTGAATTTCTTTCCCGTGCGGTCAGTCGGACGATCGCCGACGGCTCGGTCGAAATGGCCTGCGACCCCTGGCACAAGGTGGCCTCGCCGGCGCTGTACCGGGTCGAGGATGCGATGGCAGCCTGGCGAAAGATTACCTGTCCGGTGCTGATGCTGATCGCCGACAAAGGCTTTGTCCGCATGCGCTTTGGCCGGGATACACCTGAATTCCAGCAGCGGATCGAATCTTTCGCTGATGTTCAGGCGAAGGACATTCCCGAGGCGGGGCACAATCTGCAACACGATCAGCCTGAACTGCTTGCGGCCGAACTCGAGGGATTCCTTCAGCGGTAGATTTTGCAGGCAATAGCCGAGCAGAACTGCGATTGGAGAGGCGAGACAGAATGGGCGCTTGAACATGCCTGCCCCATGAAGAGAGGCTGGTGCCCGGCTGCGTACGCGAACAGGATAGGCCGCTGATTCGGGTGTTTTTGGTTTTGATGCCGACGTAATGTCCATGCAATGATGAGGAAATATTCCTTGGCTACGATGGGCGGCGCCTTGCATCGCCGGAAATAAAAACAATAGCTGGCGATTGCGGCATTCAAGCGCCCTTAGTTATCCGGCTTCATGCCCATCCCAATCAGGAGTCTCGTTCATGCACAAGTTCGTTCGCACTGCCACCGCCGTGGCTGTTGCTTTCGCAGTTTCCGCCGGTGCCACCCCGGTATTTTCTGCTGCTCCCGTCGTTCAGGGTCCGGAGTCCGTTCAGGACTGGTACAAGCAGGGCCAGAATTTCATTCGCCACAGCGAAAGAATGGTCGATAACCGTCATCACGCCAAGAATGTGATTCTCTTCGTTGGCGATGGCATGGGTATTTCGACGATTACCGCTGCCCGCATCCTGGAAGGCCAGCTCCATGGCAAGCCGGGCGAAGAAAACCGCCTGTCCTTCGAACATTTCCCGAACGTCGGTCTTTCCAAGACCTACTCCTGGGATCAGCAGACCCCGGATTCGGCGCCGACGATGACCGCCATGGTCACCGGCTACAAGGCCCGCGAAGGCATGCTGTCAGTCGACCATCTGACCTCCCGTGGCGAATGCGATGCTGCCGTGATCGCCAAGCACGCGCTGCCGACCATCCTCGAGCAGGCTGCCGCTGCCGGCAAGTCGACCGGTGTCGTGTCGACCGCCCGCCTGACCCACGCCACCCCGGCTGCAACCTACTCGCATACCTCGGTGCGCGACTGGGAATCCGATTCGGACATGAATTCCTTCTTCGCTGCCAATGTGGCGACCTGCAAGGCCAAGGGCGTGACGCTGGTCAAGGATATCGCACGCCAACTGATCGAAGTGTCGCCGGCCGTCAGGGCCAGCCTGAAGGTAGCGATGGGCGGTGGCCGCAGCTACTTCCTGCCGAAGACCATGACCGACCAGGAATACGCCAAGAGCGGCAAGCGCAGCGACGGTCGTGATCTGACCGCCGAATGGGTCAGCACCCGCGGCGCCAAGGCCCAGTACGTCTGGAACAAGGCTGGTTTCGAAGCAATCGATCCGGCCAAGACCGAATACCTGCTCGGCCTGTTCGAAAACTCGCACATGCAGTACGAAGCTGATCGCGCCACCGACAAGGCTGGCGAGCCGTCGCTGACCGAGATGACTGAAAAGTCCATCAAGATGCTCGACAAGAACAAGCGCGGCTACTTCCTGCACGTTGAAGGCGGTCGTGTTGACCACGCTCACCACGCCGGCAATGCCCAGCGTGCGCTGCTCGATGCCATCGAACTGGCCAAGGCGGTCAAGAAGGCATACGAAATGACCGATCCGCGCGAAACGCTGATCATCGTGACGGCCGACCACAGCCACACCTTCACTATCGCCGGTTACCCGCACCGCGGCAACAACATCCTCGGCTTGTCTGCCGCCGTGCCGGCCAATGACGGCGATCCGGTCAGCAACGACAAGGCCAATGACGGCCTGCCCTACACCACGCTGGGTTACCAGAATGGTCCGGGTGCTGTTGGCGGTTCGTCGGCTGCCGTCAGCCGCAGTACCGATCTGACCAGTGTCGATACCACCGCGCTGAACTTCCTGCAGCAGGCTTTGGTGCCGTTGGGTTCGGAAACCCATGCCGGTGAAGATGTCGCCATCTACGCGACGGGTCCGAAGTCCTCTCTGGTTCATGGCAGCATGGAACAGAACTGGATCTACCACGTCATGAAGGAAGCCTTCGGCTTCTGATCCCGATTCGGGCGGCGGCCGAGCCGTCGCCTTTTTCCGGAATTAGCGGTTAAACAAGGGCGCCTCATGCAGGCGCTCTACGCATTTGAAGAGGAACGTAGCGGTGAACGCGAAAATATCGACGATTTTTGTTTCCGTAGTGCTGGGTTTTTTGGGTAATGCACTGGCTCACGAAGGGCATCATGACCATTCAGCCGAGGTGGCCAAGCCGGTCATGGCCATTGAGAACACCACGCCAATGCCGCTGGCCGCACGCTATGACCTGAAAAGCGGCAAGGTAAACAGCGACTGGTATCTGTGGCGTAGCGCCAACCGTGTCGAGATCGCCGATCTGACAACCGGCCAGAACAACATCTGGGAACGCAGCGGTCAGCACGACTACAGCTATCAGCGCGTGTTCAACAAGGATCAGCGTGTCGTCGAATATTCGGTCGGCGAGATCCGTACCCGCCATGCCGAGCCGGACTGGAGCAAGCTGGTTTCCGTGGTTTCGCCGCAGCTTTTGAAGTCGCTGCAACGCGGCGAAAGCAAGATCGATTTCGATCAGACGGCGGTGCACTACACCGGCTTGGTGAACGGTCAGCAAGTTGACCTGTGGTGGCTGGAACAAGCGCAACTGCCGGCAAAACTGTCGATTTCCGGTCAGCAGTCGCTGGAAATGACCCTCAGGGAAATCCACGCCCAGGCGCCTGCAGCCTGGCCGCAAGCGACTGACGAGAAACTGGCATCGTACGGCCGGATCGATGCGTCCGATTTCGGTGACATGGAGAACGATCCCTTCGTGGCCCGTGTCTTGCGCCAGGACGGCCACGAGCATTCGCACTAGCGCCATGTGATCGGCGGACCCGGCACCGGCCCGGGTTCGCGCCGCTGCTTTCAGGCCGCGCCGATAGGCAGTGTCTGTTGTTGTTTGAGTGGCAGATAGACAAAGACCACTTTGCCGCCATCGACGGCTTCGACGGCATATCGGCCATCGATCTGATCGCCAACCTTGATCGTCAGGTTACGCCCCTGATGGTCGATAAAGACCAATGTTTGGCCATCTTCGACCAGTTGCCCGAGGTAGCGGAAGGGCAGCGGCGGTGCCACCGGCTCGGGCGGAGGTGGCGGTGGCGGCGCGACATACCAGCTCTTGCTGCGGAAGGGATCGATGGTCTCGGCTGCTTGTTCGGTGTTTCCTGTATCGGCCACCTGCGCCGCTTCTGGATCTGGTTGCTGTTGAGCCAGCGAAACGGTGTCCGCCTTGGTCCCAATGTTGGCGGGAATCTTGCGCCTGGTTAGCCGTTCAGTCGGTTCGGAAGCGACTGGATCGTCGTCAACAAAAGCGGCGGCCGCTACCGTGCCGAGCAACAGGGCTCCAAGAATCAGCCAGCGCTGGCGTGGTCCGGGCTTTTTCATCGGGCCCCCTGGTGACGGAAGAAGATGACCAGGCGCAGTTGCGCATCGATGGCGCTGGCCCCGATGTTTTCCCGGCGCAGCGTGACGTCCTCGATGGCCAGCGCCGGGAACTCGCTGCGGATGGTCGTCAGGTACGCGCGCAGGTCGCGGTAGCTGCCTTGCACCGGCAGGTTCAGCACATAGCGGTCGAACAACTTGTCCTTGCCGGCCAGCAGCCGATATTCGCCGGCCGATAGTTGCAGACCTTTTTGATCGGCCAGTTCAAGCAGGCGACCGAGTTCGGCATGCAGGCGCGCCTCGTCCGGAAAGCGCTCGAGCAGGCTGAGCCGGGCCTGTTCCGGCGTCGCCTGGGCGAGCTGGCGATCGATCCGGGCGCGGCGGCCGGCCCGTTCGGTCTGTTGCAGTTGCCGTTCGCCGGCCTCGATCCGGGTTTCGCGGCCGGGCAGGAGAATCAGGTGCAGGCCGGCGGCAATCAGCACCAGCAGGCCACCGGCCAGCGGCAGCCACTGCGGATAGGCCAGGGCGAAACGGCCACGGGCGAGCCAGGTGTTCATGGCGAGCTGATCCATGTCGCGGCGATTTCGAAGCTGACCGGGCGTTGCGGGTCATCGGTCTTGATCTTGTGGGAGAGGAGACTGACCTGCGACAAGGGCGGCTGGCGCAAGGCGTCGACAAAGCCGAGCGCTGCCTGCAGGTGACGGGCCTCGCCGGAAATCTGTACCGATCTGGCGGCGGCATTCGGCGTGATGGCGAGCAGGCTGACCTCTTCCGGCGTCGCCCGCTCGATCTGCCGGTATAAGCCTTCCCAGTCGAGGCCGATGGCGGCCACCGCCTGCTGCAGCGCCTTGCCTTGTTCGGCCGGCAGGGCGGCTTCACGCTGCGCCGCCTCGCGACTGGCCATCGTCAGCCGGTCGGCCCGTCGCTTGGCCAGTTCCTGACGCGCCTGCAGGTCGGCCAGTTGCGCATTCTGCTGGCTGGCCTCCAGCCAGGCGTCGGCGCAGAGCACGGCACCGACCAGTACCAGCATCAATGGCAACAGGCCGGGGCGACGGGGCTGGAAATCGAGGCCGAGATCACGCATGGGCACCGCCTTCGAGCAGCGACATCTGCTGTTCGATCTCCCAGTCGCCGAGCGTCTTCGGCCAGTCGCCGCGACTGAAGATGCGCACTTTTTTGTGGTCGACCGCCGCATGCTCGGCGGCCAGCAGCCCGAGCAACTCGTTGCCCAGCCGTTCTGGTTCTGCGTGCATCCGATGGTTGCGCAGCAGCGTGATGTTGCCGTTGCGCAGGCCGAGCAGGGTCAGCCAGTCATCATCGGGGAAGGCGACGTAGCCATCGTTCAGCAATTGGCGGCAAGTCGCCAGATCGCTGATCAGCCGTGGTTGAAGGCTGTCGAGGCGCAGGCACCGGGTTTTGGCTGTCTGGCGCAATGCCGCCAGCAGGTCCTTGGGGAGGCCGGCGGCCAGGCCATTCAGGCCGAAAGCGGGGCTATCCAGGGCAATCTCCAGGTGTTCGGCCTGGTCGCCCAGGCTGTTGCGCAGCAGTGCCTTGGCCATGCCGAGTCGTGCCTTGTCGCCGAGCACGCTTTCACTCCATGGCAGCAGCGCGAAGCGGACGAACTGGTTGGCGATGATGATCCGCAGACGGCCGAAGGGGCTTGCCTTGGTGGTGAGCAGGGCGCCGGCGGCCGTCAGCGCCGGTTGCCAGTCGGCTTCGTCGGGCTGGGCGGGCGGCACTTCGGCCGTCAAGCGCTGGGCCGGGCCGCGCCATGGCTGGCGTTCGAGCACGACGTGCCGGGGATGGACGAGCAGGGTGTGCCGGTCAAGCCACGAAAGTGACACGGTTGGCCTCCTCCAGACTGGTGATGCCGACCTTGACCAGATCGAGCGCCGATTCCCGCAGCGAGCGCGTACCACCGCGCCGGGCAGCGTCCTTCAGTTGGCGGATCGGGGCGCGGGCCAGAATCAGTTCGCGGATTTCATCGTCGAGGGCCAGCAGTTCGGCAATGGCCCGCCGGCCGCGATAGCCGGTGCCGCGACAGCCGCCGCAACCGACGGCCTGGCGGAACTGCCAGTCGGCGGCAGCCAGGGGGTCGATCTCGGCATTGGCCAGCGCTTCGGGGGGCGGCGTTGTCGGGCTGGCGCAGGCCGGGCACAGCGTGCGGATCAGGCGCTGGGCAACAACACCGTTCAAGGCCGAGACGAGGTTGTAGGGATCAACTTCCATGTGCAGGAAACGGCCGATCACGTCGAACACATTGTTGGCATGCACCGTGGTGAACACCAGGTGGCCAGTCAGCGCTGCCTGCACTGCAATCTGCGCGGTTTCCGAATCGCGGATTTCGCCGACCATGATCTTGTCCGGGTCATGGCGCAGGATGGAGCGCAGGCCGCGGGCGAAGCTCAGCCCCTTCTTTTCATTGACCGGAATTTGCAGCACGCCGGACAACTGGTACTCGACCGGGTCTTCGATGGTGACGATCTTGTCCTCGCCGCGATTGATCTCGGACAGCGCGGCATAGAGCGTCGTCGTCTTGCCGCTGCCGGTCGGGCCGGTGACCAGCAGCATGCCGTAGGGTTCGGCCGACAGGCGGCGAATGCGGTACATGGTGTCGGCGTCGAAGCCCATGACGTCGAGGCGCAGGCCGTCGAGATGGTCGCTCAGGGCCTGCTTGTCGAGGACGCGCAGCACGGCATCCTCGCCCCAGATGCTGGGCATGATCGAGACCCGGATGTCGATTTCGCGGCCCTGCCAGTTGACCTTGAAGCGACCGTCCTGCGGCACACGGCGCTCGGCGATGTCGAGTTCGGAAAGCACCTTGATGCGCGAGATCATCTGTTCGGCCGTGTCGCTGCCGTCGATGGCGCCGGCAAAATTGAGCACGCCGTCGATGCGGTACTTGATCGCCAGCCCGCGGTTGTTGGCTTCGATGTGGATGTCGCTGGCCCCGGCTTTCAGACCGTCGTGCAAGGTTGAACGGACGAGGCGGACGATGTTGCTGCCTTCTTCCGAAATGCCTTGCAGCGACAGGTCTTCGGCATTCTCGCCGGAACTGACTTCGGACTTGTCGCCGCTGAAATTGCAGTCCAGCGCCCGGACGCGGGACTCTTCGCGAGCCAGATAGGCGACGATCACCGAAGCCGGCGCCAGGCGCCAGTCGATGCGTCGGCTCAGCGGCAGCAGGCCCTCCAGCCAGTCGCGCAGACCGGCATCGAGCGGGTTGGGTGCGACGACCAGACAGGCGGCTTCGGTGTCGATGACCAGCACCTGGCGCCGGAGGTATTCAGCGAAGGAGGCCAGCGACAGGGCCAGGGCGTGTTCCGGCAATTCGCTGAGGCGGATGCTCGTCAGGCCGAATGCGGCAGCGGTGATGTCGGCGGCCTTCTGTTCGTCGATGCCGTGCGCCGACTGCAAACCGATGATGGCGGCCGACACGCCGCTGAGGCGTGTGAGCTGACGGGCTACCTCAAGCAGGGTGTTGTGTTCAAGCAGGCCGGGATCGACGAGTGTGTTCATGTTCAGTCTCTACTGGAAATTGCCGGCCAATTCGAAAATCGGCATGTACAGAAGGAGGACGATGCCGCCAATCACACCACCGATGCCGGTCATCAGCAGCGGTTCGAACAGGCGGCTGAAGGTATCGACCAGACGGTTGATTTCCTCGTCGTAGAAACTGGCCACCGACTCCAGCATGTGGCCGAGTTGGCCGCTTTTCTCGCCGACGGCGATCATGCGCCGGGCGATTGGCGTGCTCAGGCCGCCGTGCAGGGCGGCATCCGAAAAGGCCTGCCCGTGCTCGATATCGCTGATCGCCCGCTGCAGACCCTCGCGCAGCGCCACCGGCAGGATGTCGGCAACCATGAGCAGCGTGCTGCGCAGCGGAATGCCGGCGCGCAGCAGCATGCCGACCGTGCGGTAGAAGCGGGCGAGATAGACGATGCGCAGGCGTTCGCCAATCGCCGGCAGGCGCCAGATCAGCCTGGCCAGCATGACGCGGACGGGGGGCAGCGAGAGCAGGGCTGCGATACAGACTGCACCGAGCAGGCTGCCAATGGCCAGGCCCGCCGCATGCTGGTTGACGAAATCGCCCCACGTGAACAGCAGCGAGGAAAGACCTTCCGGCTGCCGGCCGCTATCGGCGAAGACCAGCGCGAAGCGCGGCACGACGAAGCCGAGCAGGAAGAAGGTGACGAGCAGGCCGACCGCAAGCAGCAGGAGCGGATAGATGGCAGCGCTGACCAGCTTTTTCTTCAGTTCGCGCAGCTTTTCGTCGAAAGTCAGGTAGCGGCGTAGGGATTCCGGCATGTCGCCGGTCCGTTCGCTGGCCTTGACCGTGGCGACATAAAGCTCCGGGAAAACCTCCGGGAAGCGCTGCAGCGCGGTCGACAGCGATTGGCCCTGGCGCAGCGCGGTGAGCAGGCCGTTCAGGACATCGCTCGAGCCCGGCCCCTGGTCCTGCTCGGCCAGTGTTTCCAGTCCCTCGACGACATTGAGGCCGGCTTCGAGCAGCGACAGCAACTGGCGAGTAAACAGGGGGAGCTGGAACTTGCCGCTGCGGTTTTTGCTGCGTTGCTGCCCGACCGGATCGGCCGAGACGATCACGGCGCCAAGCAGTGATGCGGCCTGCGGCAAGTCGCTCGCACTATCGGCCGCGACGCGCAGGCGCGACACGCCTTGTCCGGGAAACACCGCGACGACGTCGAATTCCATCGACTGGGTGCTCACCAGTTGCCGATGTCGGCGGCTTCGCCTTCGCCGCCGGGCTTGCCATCCTTGCCCAGCGAGAAGAGATCGAATTCACCGTGTTCGCCGGGCTGGACGTACTGGTAGGGGTGGCCCCACGGATCGGCCGGTACTTCCTTGCGCAGGTAAGGGCCTTGCCAGCGGTTCTCGGAAGGGGGGCGCTTCATCAGCGCGGCCAGGCCGTTTTCGCTGGTCGGATAGCGGCCGACATCGAGGCGATACTGATCCAGTGCCTTTTCCAGCGCATCGATCTGGGCATGCGCCGCCTTGACCTCGGATTTGCCGATCTGGGCGAAATATTTGGGTCCGACATAACCGGCCAGCAGGCCGATGATGACCATGACGACGAGCAGTTCGAGCAGCGTGAAACCGCGCTGGAGCGACAGGACGAGCGAACGGGGAAGAAGCGCCACGGTATGCAGACGATGAATGACAGAACCGCTGATCATATGGCTGCTGCATTACATAAAAATGACATTGGCAGCGTCAAACCGCTGTAACGGAGCGGTCTTATTCTTGCTTGCATCATGCCTTTGCCCATCCGCTCCACCTTCCTCGTGCTGTTCTGCGCCGTGAGCTTGCCGCTGGCCGCGTCGGCGAGCGGCGCGATCTACGGGTTTGTCGACGAGGATGGCGTCGAGCGTTTCAGCAATGTGCCCGACGACCGGCGCTACAAGCTGGTGCTGACCGACCGGCTGGCCCCGGCCACGGCCGCCTTGCAGGTGCCGCGCGGTGTCTTCGCCCTGCCGTTCGAACAGCGCCCCTTCCATGGCGCGATTCACGAGGCCAGCCGCAGCACCGGCGTCGACGCGGCCTTGCTGCATGCCGTCATCTCGGTCGAGTCGGGCTACCGGGAGCGCGCCGTTTCAGCCAAGGGGGCAAGCGGACTGATGCAGCTGATGCCAGCCACGGCCCGCCGCTATGGCCTGGTCAATCTGCAGGACCCGGTCGAGAACATCCGCGCCGGCGCCCGCTACCTGCGCGACCTGCTGGCCCTGTTCGACAACGACATCGAGCTGGCGCTGGCCGCCTACAACGCCGGCGAGAACGCCGTGCTGCGTTTTGGCCGGCGCATCCCGCCTTACGGGGAAACCAAACGCTACGTCCCGCTCGTCATGGCGCACTACCAGCGAATCAGCGCGACTCCCAGGCGTCGTGAATATTGATCCGGCGTCGACTCGGCGTGTTGCCTGAATGGATGAATTGCCAGTCGGCATAACGGACAGCATTCTCGAATTCAGCTTGCTCGGGCGGGAAACCGGCCACCTTGATCGGCGGTGCAGAGGATGGGCTGGCGACACCGACGATCCGGCCCTGGCGGCGAATTAACAGCCACTGGCCGTCGAGGCTCATCGGTTCCGGATAGAGGCGGCGCAGATGGCGGACCGGCATCGGGAAGCGCGGATCCTGCAGCAGATCGGCCAATTTGACTGGGTACTGTGGGTCACCCGGCGAATTGTCGACATAGCTGGCGATGGCCTGGCGATATTCCTCACCGGCGAACAGCAGTTCCTTTTCCTTCTCACGACGGGTTTCCATTTGCCACAGCGCCCCGGTGCCGGCCAGTGCAATGGCGCTGATGGCGATGGTGAACAGCACGGCCAGGAAGGTGATGCCCTTCTGGTGTTTGCCCGAGATGCCCGGCCGGCCGCCACGTATCGCTACCATGTCCGATAGTCGCTGCCGTCCCGCCCCTGACCATCGGCCCCGCTCTGCACGTCCCAGACCTTGCGCTGCCCCGGCTCCTCGGGCGGCGGCACGATGATCCAGCTTTCGGTGCTCTCGGTAATCGGGTCGGGCGGCACCTTGCGCAGATAACGCCGGGTGACCAGATCGTCCAGGCTCTCCGGATAGTGCCCGAGATCGGCCCGGTATTTGTCGATGGCGTCGCGCATGACGGCCAGCGATTCGCGCAGGGTGGCTTCGCGGGCCCGGTCGAGGTGCTGGAAGTAGCGCGGCACGGCAATGGTCAGCAGGGTGGCGATCACGGCCATGACGACCAGCAGTTCGATCAATGTGAAACCGCAGCGCCGTTTGATCATGGCTACCACTCGCGGTACGGAATGCCGTTGCTGCCGCGCTCATCGGAGAGCGAATAGACATCGAAGACATCGATGCCTTCCTGCGGCAGGTCGGGGGGGCTGGCGTAGCTGCGCTTACCCCAGGTTTGTGCGGCGTTCAGGTCGCGATCCCGGCTGAACGGGTCGCGCGGCAGTCGACGCAGCAGATAGATTTTCCCCTTGGCCGGATCCTGGCGGTTCTCGACGCCCATGAACAATTCTTCCAGCCGGGCTGGATAGCCGCTCTCATCGGCCTTCTTGGCGATTTTTCCGTCATCCACCGCCTGCCGGTAGGCGTCGATCGCGCTGCGAATCTCGCGCAGCGCGGCGCGCAGTTCGGACTCCTTTTGTCGCCGCACTGTCGTTTCCAGCAAGGGCGAGGCAGCCAGCGCCAGAATGCTGACGATGGCTACCGTGACGACCAGTTCGATCAGCGTGAAGCCGCGTTGTGACCGAGCGCTCATCGCTCCGGCTTCGGTGCTTCGGTTGTCGCCGGCTTGGCCTGTCCGACCGGCGGGTCATCGGCCTCGGGCGGGGCATCGTCTTCGGAGGTGGCGTTGTCTCGGGCTGCATTGTCCCGGGTTGTCGCCATCGGCATGCCGCCACTATTGCTGCGTGAACTCATCGACAGTGCGCGGCCGCCCTGCGTCCGGACCCCCATCGGTGCTGCACCGACGGCGTTTTCCGTGCCGGAGGAAATCACCGGCTGGACGTATTCCGGGCGGTGGATGTTGCGCACGATACGCGGTGTGATCAGCAGGATGATCTCGGTCTTGGTCGAGGTGTCCTTGTGGCTGCCAAAAGCGCGGCCGACAACGGGTATTTCGCCAAGTCCGGGGATGTGGCTGGTCGTCTTGCGTTCCTCGTCGCTGATCAGGCCGGCGAGCACCTGTGTTTCGCCATCCTTCAGGCGCAGTGTGGTGCTGGCACTGCGGGTACCGATCTGGTAGGCGAGGGAATTGGAGGGGCCGATGATTTCCTTGACGATGCTGCTGACTTCCAGTCCGACCTTGATCGATACCTCGTCATCGAGCGTGACATTGGGTTCGACGTCGAGCTTGAGACCGACATCGAGATAATTGACCGAGGCCGACACGCCGACATTGGCCGTGGCGGTGGTGGTGAACACCGGCAGCTTGTCGCCGATATGCACCTTGGCCTTTTCCCGGTTCTTGACCCGGATGCGCGGATTGGCCAGCACGTTGGTGTCGGCGTTCTGCCCCTTGAGGTTCAGGGTCAGGCCCGGGTTGGCGACAAAGCTGGTCAGCCCGCCCCGGTTGCGCAGGTTGATGTAGCCGTTGGCCAGCGTGCCACCGGGCGTGACCGTCGTGGTGTAGCCGGCCGCCGTCGCCGTCGTCGTGCTCAAAGTGTCCTGCAACAGGCCATAGCCGACCGAATCCGGCCAATCGACGCCAAACTGGTTGAGCCGGCTGCGCGTCACTTCCAGCACCTCGACTTCCAGCATCACCTCGGGTTCGGCCAGGTCAAGCGAGTCGATCAGGCGTTCAACCAGGCGCATCGCGTCCGGCGTGTCCTTGACGATCAGCAGGTTGAGCTTTTCGTCGGCAAAGACATCCTTGCTCTTGGCCACCGTCTTGACCAGATTCTGGGCCTGTTTGACGTCGGTATTGGCCAGGTAGAAGTTACGGACCACCAGTTCCTGATACTCCTTGGCCTTGGCTGCCGTGTTTGGATAAATCAGGAAACTGTTGTCGTTGAGCTGGCGCTTCTCCAGCTGATTGGTGGTCAGGATCAGACGCAGGATGTCTTCGAGCGGGCTGTTGCGGACAAATAGCGTGACCTTGATGTCGCCCTTGATGTCCTTGTCGAATACGAAATTGAGACCAGAGGCGCGCGACAGGACTTCAAATACCGATTTCAGGCTGGCGTCGCGGAACTCCAGTGTCACCGGTTTGGCCAGCGCTGCCCGGCTCTCGGGCGTCGATCGGCCATTGTTTTCGCTGTCGCGCTGGCGGTCGATCTCGGTCTGCAGGCGACGGGCCTCGGCATTGAGTGGGTCATGCCCCCGAACGGTCCGCACCAGGCGCTCGGCCCCCAGCGGATCGTTCTTGCCCAGCATCTGGCCGGCCTGCGCCAGCAACGAAGCATTCCGGCGATCCTGGCCGATCTGTTCCAGGCCCTGCATGGCGCGCGTGTTTCGGTTGTCCAGCGCCAGCGCCCGGCGGTAGGCCAGCTCGGCGGCATCCCACTGGCCGGCTGTCCGCTGGCGGTCGGCTTCGCGCAGATGGCTGTCGAGAGCTTCCCCCTTGTTGCGGATCAGGGCGGCCTTGATCTCCGTATCGCGCGGTTTTTCCTGGGCGGCCTTTTCCAGCGAGGCGACCCCTTCATCCCGACGTCCGTCAGCGATCGCGGCCATGCCATCGCGGAAGGATTTGCTGCTGCAGCCGCCGATTGCCGCGGCCATCATCAAGATGGAAAGGGGTTTGCCTATTTGTCGAATCATTCCGGATCGCCTGAGAGACGCGAAAACAAAATCTCTCGATGCTAAGCACCCGGTATTACAGATTCATGAATTTCGGGGGCGGACAGGCAATCCAGCCAACGGCACTGGTGCTGGCCGCCCGGATTGCGCTGCGTTTAGCTGGGCAAGGCGGTGACGCGCGTGGCCAGTACTTCGTCGACCCGGTTCTTTTCCATGTCCATGATCTCGAAGTGCCAGTCACCCCAGTCGAAAGCTTCCGTCTTTTTCGGAATCCGGCCGAGATGAACGATCACGAAGCCGCCGACTGTATGGAAGTTGCCGAGATCCTCCTCGGGCAATTCCTTGATGCCGAGCAGCTCCTTCATCTCGTCAATGGCTAGCAAGCCGTCGAGCAGCCAGCTGCCGTCGCCACGCTGGATGGCCAGCGGCGACTCGACCGCACCTGACAGCACATCGCCGACCACGGTACCCATCAGGTCGGAAAGCGTGACCAGCCCTTCGGTTGCCCCGAACTCGTTGGCGACCAGTGCCGTCTGCGTCTGATTAGCCTTGAAGAATTCGAGCAGGCCGATCAGCGATAGCGTGCCCGGCACGTAGTGCGGCGGGTTGGGCGACAGCTTGCCGAAATCCAGGTCCTTGCCGTTAAGCAGGACCTGCAGCAGTTCGCGGCTCTCGACAAACCCCAGGGCGTTGGCGATCCCGCCCTTGCACACCAGAAAACGGGAAACTGCCCGTTCCTGCAAGGTCTTCAGGTTCTCTTCGCGGCTGATGCTGAGGTCCAGGCAGGCGATGGCGGCCGCCGGTGTCATGATCCCGGCGACCCGCCGGTTGTCGAGTCGAAAGACGTTGCCCAGGATTTCGCTCTCCGTCTGGTCGAGGTTTCCGTCCTTGCGGCCGGCTTCGATCAGGAAACGGATTTCATCGGCGGCCGTCGCCTCGGCCGAGCCCTTGCTCGGGAAGAGGGCCAGTATCCAGTCCGCCGTCCGCGAGACGATCAGCACCAAGGGGTGGGCCAGCCTGAGCAGCACGGAGATCAGCCCGGCCAGTGCTTCGGCCAGCGCTTCCGGGTGGGAAAGGGCGAGGCGCTTCGGGATGACCTCGCCGAAAACAATCGAGAAGAAGGTGATGACGGTGACGACGATGCCCAGCGCGATGCCGTAGGCCGGCCCGTTGGCCAGGGGAAGCAAGCCGGAAAGCCAGGCCTGCAGGCGCGGTACCCATAGCGCTTCGCCATAAACCCCGGACAGCATGGCCAACGCAGTGATGCCCAGTTGGGTCGTGGCCAGCAGGCGGCTGGCGTGCTGGCGAAACCCCAACACTGCAGAAGCCGCCGCCGAACCTTGCTCGGCCCGCATGGCGAGATGGGAGATGCGGCTTGCCCCGACGGCCATCTCGGCCATGGCCAGAACGCCACAGCCCAAGATCAACGCCACCAGAATCCAGATTTCCATGTCCACTCCTTTTGCCCCGACCGGGCCGGGTAACACCCGTCAAATCAATGCTGGCACAAGCGGGCGGTTTTGGGTGGGAATTGCTGTGATCGGCGTGCCGGATGCCAAGCTGGTGATGAGTTTGTGAGGCGTTCCCTTCCCCCGCTACTCGGCCATACCTTGACCCCTAACTGGATGATGCCGCCACCTTGGCCCGTGCCGTGTGCAGTTTTTGGTAGCTATCGATCAGGCGCTGGTGCCTGGCTAGCCCTTCCAGTTTCAGGCTCGTTGGCGTCAGGCCGTAGAAGCGCACGCTGCCGTCCACTGAGCCCAGCACCGCATCCATCCGCAGGTGGCCGAACATCCGGCGGAAGTTGGCCTCGTAATCGTCCAGTTCCAGTTCGTCGTCGAGCAGCACTTCCAGCACCACGTTGAGCGCCTGGTAGAACAGGCCGCGCTCGACCGTGTTTTCGTTGTACTGCAGGTAGGTCTCGACCTGTTCCTTGGCGGCCTCAAAATCCTGCAGGGCGAGGTTGATCAGCAGCTTCAACTCGAGGATCGTCAGCTGACCCCAGTCCGTGTTCTCGTCGAACTCGACGCCGATCAGCGTAATGATGTCGGTGTAGTCGTCCAGCTCGCTGTCTTCCAGCCGTTCCAGCAAGGCTTCGAGGGCCGCATCATCGAGACGGTGCAGATTCAGGATGTCGGCCCGGAACGCCAGCGCCTTGTTGGTGTTGTCCCAGATCAAATCCTCGATCGGGTAGATTTCCGAATACCCCGGCACCAGGATGCGGCAGGCGGTGGCGCCAAGCTGGTCATAGACCGCCATGTACACTTCCTTGCCCATGTCTTCGAGAATGCCGAACAAGGCGGCGGCTTCCTCGGCATTGGATTCTTCACCGTGGCCGGAGAAATCCCACTCGACGAACTCGTAATCCGCTTTGGCGCTGAAAAAGCGCCACGACACCACGCCACTGGAGTCGATGAAGTGTTCGACAAAGTTGTTCGGCTCGGTGACGGCATTGCTTTCAAAGGTCGGCCGGGGCAAGTCGTTCAGGCCTTCGAAGCTGCGTCCCTGCAGCAACTCGGTCAGACTGCGTTCGAGCGCGACTTCCAGGCTCGGGTGCGCGCCGAAGGAGGCGAAGACGCCGCCGGTGCGCGGGTTCATCAGGGTCACACACATCACCGGGAATTCGCCGCCCAGCGACGCATCCTTGACCAGCACCGGGAAGCCCTGGTTTTCCAGCTCGGCAATGCCGGCCAGGATGCCGGGGTATTTCGCCAGTACGTCGGTCGGCACATCCGGCAGCGCGATTTCGCCTTCGAGGATTTCGCGCTTGACCGCTCGCTCGAAAATTTCCGACAGGCACTGCACCTGCGCCTCGGCCAGCGTGTTGCCGGCGCTCATGCCGTTGCTGAGGAACAGGTTGTCGATCAGGTTGGTCGGGAAATACACCGTCTCGCCGTCCGACTGACGCACGTAAGGCAGCGCACAGATGCCGCGTTCGGTATTGCCGGAGTTGGTGTCGTAGAGGTGCGAGCCGCGCAACTCGCCGTCCGGGTTGTAGATGTCCAGGCAGTAGTCGTCGAGCAGGCCATTGGGCAGCGCGTCCTTCTTGCCTGGTTTGAACCAGCGTTCGTGCGGGTAATGCACAAAGGGTGCGTTGCCAATGTCTTCACCCCAAAACTGGTCGTTGTAGAAATGGTTGCAATTCATCCGCTCGATGAATTCGCCCAAGGCCGAGGCCAGGGCGCTTTCCTTGGTCGCGCCCTTGCCATTGGTGAAGCACATCGGCGAATGCGCATCGCGGATATGTAGCGACCACACATTGGGCACCAGATTGCGCCACGACGCGATTTCGATCTTCATGCCGAGGCCGGCCAAAATGCCGGACATGTTGGCGATGGTTTGCTCGAGCGGCAGGTCCTTGCCGGCGATATAGGTGCTCGCTTCCGAATCCGGATTCAGCGTCAGCAAGGCCTGCGCATCGGCATCGAGATTCTCGACCTCCTCGATCACGAACTCCGGACCGGTTTGCACCACCTTTTTCACGGTACAGCGGTCGATGGAGCGCAGAATGCCCTGGCGGTCCTTGGCGGAAATATCTGCCGGCAACTCGACCTGGATCTTGAAAATCTGCTGGTAGCGGTTTTCGGGATCGACGATATTGTTCTGCGACAGGCGGATGTTCTCGGTCGGAATGTTGCGTGTGTCGCAGTACAACTTGACGAAGTAAGCTGCACACAAGGCCGAGGAAGCCAGAAAGTAATCGAACGGCCCCGGCGCCGAGCCATCGCCCTTGTAGCGGATGGGCTGGTCGGCGATGACCGTGAAGTCATCGAACTTGGCCTCAAGACGCAGCTTGTCGAGAAAATTGACCTTGATTTCCATGCGGGAATTCCAAAAATAGCGTTCAAAACGGATTGGCCGCCATTATCCGGTTTTCCCGGGTGTAAAACCGTGTTTCTCGGCAGTCCGAGAATCCGGCAGATGGTGACGCTCGGCTTTTGGAATGGCCAGTCCAACTGTCCATGCTTGGCGCTTGGCGGACTGTGTCTTTCACCCGGAGATATTGATGCGTACGCGCCACGCCTGATTGACAGGCAGTCATCGCTGTCAGGATAATCAAAACATCTGCAGGAGAGAGAGTCGTGGATTTACACACTCCGCCGAAGGCGCAAACTCCCATAATCGCTCAGGCATACTGAACTGCAGAAATGATTCGCCGGCTGGAGAGAAGTTGAGAGCGTCTTGGCGCTCGGCAACTCACCGAAGGGGCAGGCTCTTGTTGAGCCGAAACTCTCAGGTAAAAGGACAGGGGGAGAGGCGTCACGGAAGCACTCAATTCGAGTCTTCCGATTTTTGACGGAGTCTCTCCTGATGTTCGATAGTCTCGCCCACGTTTTTCAGCCTCTCGCTATCAAGCAATTCAACCTGTTACTGGTTATTTATCTGGTTGCCATCACCGCCGAAGCGATGTCCGGTGCCCTGGCGGCAGGACGTCGCAACATGGATTTCTTCGGGGTGGCCGTGATCGCCTTTGTCACCGCTCTGGGAGGCGGAACCATCAGGGATGTCGTTCTTGGCAATTACCCGATTGGTTGGACGCAGCATCCCGAATACGTGTATCTGGTGACCCTGGCTGGTTTGGCCACGACCTTGCTTGCCAAGTTCATGCACCACCTGAAAAACGTCTTTCTGATGCTGGATGCACTCGGCTTGGTCGCCTTCTCGCTGATTGGTTGCAATGTGGCCCTGCAACTTGAATACCCGACGGTAGTAGTCATCATGGCCGGCATGCTGACGGGGATATGCGGAGGCGTTTTGCGCGATGTGCTGTGCAATCAGGTGCCCGTCGTTTTTTGCCGGGAGCTTTATGCCAGCGTGTCACTCTTTGTTTGCGCACTGTTTCTCGCGTTGAGGTCGCTGGGCTTGGATGCCAACCTCAATACGATGATGTGCTTCATTCTCGGCTTCGGATTTCGCATGCTGGCGCTACGTTTGAGCTGGAAGCTTCCGACCTTCTCCTATCAGCAGCGATGGGATTAGTGCTGAGCGCGCTACTTTTAACCACTGGACGGCTACTCATGTTTACCAGCAGCCATTTTTGATTGCGGGACCTGACAGTCCGCAATGATCGATTGATTGTCCGTCCGGATGAAGCTGCGTCCATGAAAAAGGGAGCTGCTAGCTCCCTTTTTGTCCTGAAATAACAGCAGCAGGAATCAGGCGAAGTTGGCTTCGACGAAGGACCAGTTGACCAGCGAGGCCAGGAAGGTTTCGACAAACTTCGGACGCATGTTGCGGTAGTCGATGTAGTAGGCGTGTTCCCAGACGTCGACGCAGAGCAGGGCCTTGTCGCCGGTGGTCAGCGGGGTGCCGGCA
>JAGTRV010000155.1 GCA_018262245.1 Pseudomonadota bacterium
TTGTCGAACAAACCTTGCTCGGCGATCCCGGCGGCGTTTATGGCGAGATGGATTTCGCCACTCGCGACCGCTACCGCCATGCCACCGAAGCGATAGCCCGCAAGTCCGATCTGAGCGAAGGGGCGCTGGCAGCCCGGGTGGTCGAACTGGCCCGTGCCGGGGCGGAAGAGGGCGGGGCGGCTGGCCACGTTGGCTTCTACTTGGTTGGTCCTGGCTTGCCGCAGCTCGAAGGCGCCGTCGAAGTACGTCATACCTTCCCCGAGAGCGTGCGCCGGGCGGCTAGCCGCATGCCGCTGACGATCTACCTCGGCGGGGTCACCGCAATCGCCATGCTGCTGGCCGGCAGCCTGGTCATGCGCGCCATGCCGGCCGGTTTGCCGCTGTGGGCAATGATTTTGCTCGGCCTGGTCGCCTTGCTGGCGACCAGCCAACTGGCCGTCTCGCTGGTGAACTGGCTGGCCAGCCTGCTGGTGTCGCCGCACCCCCTGCCGAAAATGGATTTTTCCGAAGGCATCCCATCAGCCTCGCGAACGCTGGTCGTCGTACCGACCATGTTGACCAGTGCGAGCGGTGTCGAGAGCCTGATCGAGGCCCTGGAAGTCAGATTCCTGGCCAATCGCGATCCCAGCCTGCACTTCGCGCTGTTGAGCGATTTCCTCGATGCCGCACAGGAAACGCTGCCGGAAGACGCCGCCCTGATGCATATGGCTGGCGAACGAATCAGCGCTTTGAACACGAAATATTGCGCTCAGGCAGAATTCACCGCACCCGACATCTTTTTCCTGTTCCACCGGCCACGCCGCTGGAATCCGCAGGAACACGTCTGGATGGGTTACGAACGCAAGCGCGGCAAGCTGGCTGATCTGAATGCGCTGCTCCTGAATGGCACGCGCGACGGATTTTCGCTGATTGCCGGTGATACAGCAGCGCTGCTTGGCACCCGCTATGTGATCACGCTCGATACCGACACCCAGTTGCCGCGCGATGCCGCACGGCAGTTTGTCGGGACGATGGCGCATCCGCTCAATCGCCCGCGCTTTGACGAGGCCCGGCAGCGGGTCGTCAGCGGCTACGGCATCCTTCAACCGCGTGTCGCGGTCAGCCTGCCGGGTACCAACCGCTCGCGCCTGGCTCGGCTGTACGGCGGCGAGCCCGGCATCGACCCCTATACCCGCGCCGTGTCGGATGTTTATCAGGATGTCTTCGGCGAAGGCTCGTTCATCGGCAAGGGCATCTACGATATCGCCGCCTTCGAGCGTGCGCTGGGTGGCTGTTTCCCGGAAAACCGTATTCTCAGCCATGATCTTCTCGAAGGCTGCTACGCCCGGGCCGGGCTGCTCAGTGACGTGCAGTTGTACGAGGATTGCCCGGCCAGCTATCGGGCCGATGTGATTCGTCGCCATCGCTGGATGCGCGGCGACTGGCAACTGGTCGGCTGGCTGTTCCGGCGCGTACCGGGTGAGGGCTTGTGTCGGCATCGCAATCCGCTCTCGAATCTGTCGCAATGGAAGTTGATCGACAACCTGCGGCGCAGCCTCGTTCCGGCCGCGCTGAGCGTACTGCTCGTGCTTGGCTGGACCGCACTCGCGCCGGTGGCGTGGTGGACGCTATCGATTCTCGGCATCCTGATCGTGCCACCGATTTTTTCCGCCTTGCTCGATGCCTGCCGCAAACCTGATGAAGTCCTGCTCCGGCAGCACTTTGCCGCCGTGGCCGGCTCGGCCCTGCGCCATTTCCGGCAGCTAGGATTTGAACTGGCCTGTCTGCCCTATGAAGCATTTTTCAGCCTCGATGCCATTGCCCGCACCACCTGGCGCTTGCTGGTGTCGCATCGCCGACTGCTCGAATGGAATCCGTCGAGCGAGGTCGAGCGCCAGTTGGCCGGGCGCCGCCGTAGCGAGTTGGTCGCCTGCCTGCGCAGCATGTGGGTCGGTCCGTTGCTGGCCATCGGGTTGGGCGCCTGGCTGATGCTGGCCGGTCCGGAACAGATGTTTATCACGACGCCGGTTCTATTGCTCTGGCTGGGTTCACCGTTCATGGCCTGGTGGCTTAGCCGCCCGCTGGCGGCCCCCAAGGCTCACCTGACCGCCGAGCAGGGCTTCTTCCTGCGCCGGATTGCCCGGCGGACCTGGGCCTTCTTCGAGCATTTTGCTGGCCCGGAGGATCACTGGCTGGCCCCGGACAATTATCAGGAATACCGGGTCGCCGCCGTCGCTCACCGCACCTCGCCGACCAATATGGGGTTGGCCCTGCTGGCCAACCTGAGCGCCTGGGATTTCGGCTACATTCCGACTGGCAAGCTGCTAGAACGCACGGCCAACACGCTGCAGACCATGCTTGGGCTGGAACGTTATCGCGGCCATTTCTATAACTGGTACGACACGCAGACCCTGCAACCGCTGCCGTTGCTTTACGTGTCGACGGTCGATAGCGGCAATCTGGCCGGGCATCTGCTCACCCTGCGCGGTGGCCTGCTCGGGCTGGCCGAAGCACCGATACTGCAGCCACGCTTGCTGGCCGGTCTGAACGACACGCTCGGTCTGCTCGCCGAATCTGCGGATGAAACCGTGGCCGGCACACTGGCCGCCTTCCGCAAGGCGCTTGATGCGGCGATGCTTAATCCACCGCCGACCATCTCGGCCATGGCTCGGCTGCTGCGGCAATTGGCAGAGGGCGCCGACGAATTGGCGACTGAGGTTGTGGCGAGCCTTTCCGTGCACGATGAAACGCCGCTTGAGAATGAGTCCGCCGAATGGGTGCAGGCGCTTGTTCGCCAGTTGGCCGAGTCGCAGTCTGAATTGGAGCAACTGCTCCCCTGGCTGAGTCTGCCGCCACCGCCGGTGGGGTTGGAAGTGTTTGCCGGAATCGCCAACGAGGCCACCTTGCCGACCCTGCGCGGTCTTGCCCGGCTGTCCACCGAACGCTGCCCGGACATCGAGACACACCTCGCGATGGACTTGAATGCCGAACAACGGAACTGGCTGGTCGAACTGTCGCGCCAGATTGTGGCCGCCGGCGATGTCGCCACCCGGAGAATTGCCCAGATCGAGGCGCTGGCCGTTCAGGCAGGCGACCTGGCCGAGATGGACTATGACTTCCTGTTCGACAAGGCGCGGCACCTGCTGACCATCGGCTACAACGTGACTGAACGCCGGGTCGATAGCAGTTACTACGATCTGCTGGCTTCCGAAGCACGCCTGTGCAATTTCGTGGCCATCGCGCAAGGGCAACTGCCGCAGGAAAGCTGGTTCTCGCTTGGCCGTCTGCTGACCGGCACCGGTGGCGAACCAGCGTTGCTTTCGTGGAGCGGCTCGATGTTCGAGTACCTGATGCCGATGCTGGTCATGCCCAATTATGAGAACACCTTGCTCGACCAAACCTGCAAGGCCGCCGTGGCGCGGCAGATCGAATATGGCAAGCAGCGCGGCGTGCCGTGGGGCGTGTCCGAATCCGGCTACAACACGGTCGATGTCCATCTCAACTACCAGTATCGCGCTTTTGGCGTGCCGGGGCTGGGACTGAAGCGCGGCTTGGCCGAAGATCTGGTCATTGCCCCCTATGCCTCGGCGCTGGCGCTGATGGTGGCGCCGGAAGCGGCCTGCCTCAACCTGCAACGAATGGCCGACGAAGGCTTCGTCGGCAAATACGGTTTCTTCGAGTCCATCGACTATACGCCGGCCCGTCAGCGGCGCGGCCAGTCGCACGTCGTGGTCCGTTCATTCATGGCGCACCATCAGGGCATGAGCCTGCTGGCACTGGACTACCTGCTGCTCAATCAGCCGATGCAAAAGCGCTTTGTCGCCGACCGCCTGTTTCAGGCCATCCTGCTGCTGCTCCAGGAACGCATTCCCAAGGTCACGACGCTGTTCTCGCACACGGCCGAGCTGGCCGATGCACGTTCGGCATCGATTTCAGAAGAGACGCCGATCCGTGTCTTCACCACCCCGGATACGCCGGTGCCGGAAGTCCAGTTGCTGTCGAACGGTCGCTATCACGTGATGGTGACCAATGCTGGCGGCGGTTACAGCCGCTGGAACGATCTGGCCGTGACGCGCTGGCGCGAGGATGGCACCCGCGACCATTGGGGCAACTTCTGCTATATCCGCGAACTGGCCAGTGGCGCCGTGTGGTCAACCGCCTATCAGCCGACGCTCAAGCGGCCGGATCATTACGAGGCGATCTTCTCGGAAGGGCGCGCCGAATTCCGCCGGCGCGATTCGCTCGATGGCGGGGAAGGGGAGTTCGAAACCTACACCGACATCGTTGTCTCGCCCGAGGATGATATCGAGCTGCGCCGGACCAAGATCACCAATCGTTCACGCCAGCGTCGCGAGATCGAGGTCACCAGCTACGCCGAGGTCGTCATCGCCCCGGCGGCGGCCGATGAACTGCACCCAGCCTTCAGCAACCTGTTCGTGCAGAGCGAAATCCTGCACGGGCGCAATGCCGTACTGTGCACCCGCCGTCCCCGTTCGCTCGACGAACAGGCGCCGTGGATGCTGCACCTGATGGCGGTCCATGATGCCGTTTCGAGCGCCGTTTCCGCCGAGACGGATCGTTCCCGTTTCATCGGCCGCACCCGTAGCACCGCCAGTCCGCAGGCCATGGATGAAGCCGGTCGCCTGTCCGGCACCGATGGTTCGGTGCTCGATCCCATCGTCGCCATCCGTCACCGCATCGTGCTTGAACCCGAGCAGTCGGTGACCATCGATCTGGTCACCGGTATCGCCGAAACGCGAGCCATGGCCCTCGGGCTGATCGAAAAATATCAGGACCGCCACCTGGCCGACCGCGTCTTCGAACTGACCTGGACGCACAGCCAGGTCGTGCTGCGCCAGCTCAATGCCACCGAAGCCGACGCCCAGCTTTACGCCCGGCTGGCCGGCTCGGTCATCCATGCCAATGCCTCGCTGCGCGCCGATGCCTCGGTGCTGATCCGCAACCAGCGCGGCCAGTCCGGCCTGTGGGGCTATGCCATTTCCGGCGACCTCCCCATCGTCCTGCTGCAGATTGGCGATGCCGCCAATATCGATCTCGTCCGCCAACTGGTGCAGGCCCACGCCTATTGGCGCCTGAAAGGGCTGGTCGTCGATCTGGTGATCTGGAACGAAGACCATGCCGGCTACCGGCAGCGCCTGCAGGATCAGATCATGGGCTTGATCGCCTCGGGCATCGAGGCCAGCGTCATCGACCGGCCGGGCGGTATTTTCGTGCGGCTGGCCGAACAGATTTCGAGTGAGGACCGCATCCTGCTGCAATCCGTAGCGCGGGCCGTGATCACCGACGGCCGCGGCAGTCTGGCCGAACAACTCGACCAGCGAGCCCCGGTTGAAACCCGTGTGCCGCGTCTGGTGCCGAGCCGGCGCTATCGCCCCGAAGCCCCACCGGCCGCCACCGTGAATGGCCTCGATCTGCTGTTCTACAACGGACTGGGTGGTTTTTCCTCCGATGGCCGGGAATACGTCATTACCCTGGCCCAAGAGCATGCCACGCCGGCACCATGGGCCAATGTGCTGGCCAACCCGAAATTCGGTACGGTGCTTTCGGAAAGCGGCAGCGCCTACACCTGGTGCGACAACGCCCACGAATTTCGCTTGACGCCCTGGCACGATGACCCGGTCAGCGATGCCGGTGGCGAGGCCATCTACCTGCGCGACGAAGAAACCGGCCACGTCTGGTCGCCAACACCTTTGCCGGTGCGCGGCGCCATGCCTTATACGATCCGCCACGGTTTCGGTGTCAGCACTTTCGACACCAACGCCGGTGGAATTCATTCCGAACTCAAGGTTTATGTCGCCATCGATGCGGCCGTCAAATTCTCGGTGCTGAAACTGACCAACAATTCAGGTCGCCCGCGGCAAATCTCGGCCACCGGCTACGTCGAATGGGTGCTCGGTGATCTGCGGGCCAAATCGGCCATGCATGTTAGCACCGAGGTCGCGGCTGACAGTGGCGCGCTGCTGGCGCGCAACCCCTACAGCCCCGAGTTCTCCGAGCGCGTGGCCTTCCTCGATATCGATGAGCCGAGTCGAACGCTAACTGGCGATCGTAACGAATTCATCGGACGCAACGGTACGCCGCAAGAGCCGGCCGCGCTGAAGCGGGCCCGTCTTTCCGGCAAGGTTGGCGCCGGGCTTGACCCGTGCGGCGCCATCCAGCTGGTTTGCGACCTGGCTGACGGCGAGGAACGCGAGATCGTCTTCCGCCTTGGTGTCGGGCATGGTACCGACGAAGCGAGCCAGCTGATCCAGCGTTTCCGTGGCCCGCTGGCGGCGCGCATGGCGCTCGAAGCGGTTGAAGAATACTGGATGCAGTCGCTCGGCGCCGTGCAGGTCGAGACGCCGGACCCGGCGCTCGATCTGCTGGCCAACGGCTGGCTGGTCTATCAGACGCTGGCCTGCCGGATCTGGGCGCGCAGCGGCTATTACCAGTCGGGTGGCGCCTTCGGCTTCCGTGACCAGTTGCAGGACATGATGGCGCTGGTCCATACCGAACCGGCACTGGTCCGCGCCCATCTGCTCCTTTGCGCCAGCCGCCAGTTTGCCGAAGGCGATGTCCAGCACTGGTGGCATCCGCCGTCAGGGCGTGGCGTTCGCACCCGTTGTTCCGACGACTACCTGTGGCTGCCGCTGGCCGTCTGCCGCTATGTGCAGTGTACCGGCGACACTGGCGTGCTGGATGAATGCGCCTGTTTCCTCGAAGGCCGACCGGTCAACCCGGAAGACGACTCCTACTACGATCTGCCGGTCCGTTCGGGCGAGGTCGGCAGCCTGTACGAACACTGTGTCCGTGCCATCCGCCACGGCCTGCGCTTTGGCGTCCATGGCCTGCCGCTGATCGGTTCCGGCGACTGGAATGACGGCATGAGCCGGGTCGGCATTCAGGGCAAGGGCGAGAGCGTCTGGCTGGGCTTTTTCCTCCATGACGTGCTGCATCAGTTCAGCGCACTGGCGACGAATCATGGCGATACGCCATTTGCCGAATTCTGCCGGGGCGAGGCGGCCCGATTGCACCAGAACATCGATCAACAGGGGTGGGATGGCGCCTGGTATCGCCGTGCCTATTTCGACGACGGAACCCCGCTCGGCTCCAGTTCCAGCGCCGAATGCCGGATCGATTCCATCTCGCAGAGTTGGTCTGTCTTGTCAGGTGTGGCCGATGCTTCGCGCGGGCGACAGGCCATGCAGGCCGTCGACGAGCATCTGGTGCGCCGACAGGCCGGGCTGATTCAACTGCTCGATCCGCCTTTCGACAAAACGAAGCTCGACCCCGGCTATATCCGGGGCTACGTGCCGGGCGTGCGGGAAAACGGCGGGCAATATACCCACGGCGCGATCTGGGCCGCCATGGCCTTCGCTGCCCTTGGCGACCGTGAGCGGGCCTGGGAACTGACGGCGATGATCAATCCGATCAGCCATACCAGTTCGGTCGCCGCCGTTGCCACCTACAAGGCTGAGCCTTACGTGATGGCTGCCGATGTCTATGCACTGGCACCGCATACCGGTCGTGCCGGCTGGTCGTGGTATTCCGGCTCGGCCGGCTGGATGTACCGGCTACTCGTCGAATCGCTGCTTGGCCTGCGCCTGGAAGGTGACAAACTCCACCTGTCGCCCTGTCTGCCGGCGGGCTGGCCCGGGTTCAAGATTCGCTACCGCTATCGGGCAACGATATTTCATATTGCCGTACAGCTGATACCGGCCGGCCCGGAGTTTGCCGGGAGTTCGGTCAGCGTCGATGGCCTTGAACAGGCGGAGCAGGCGATTTCCCTGGTCGACGACCTGGGCG
>JAGTRV010000041.1 GCA_018262245.1 Pseudomonadota bacterium
GGTGCCGGTCAGTTCTTCCAGCAGTTCGGCCCGTTCGTTTGCGCTGGCGTTCAGGAAGGCCGCGAAGCCGCCCTGGGTGAGCAGCATGGACTTGGTGAAGCGCGGGAAGTCGAGGCCGGTGATGTCGGCAATGCGCTTCAGCTTGTCGTTGGTCTGTGTGCTCAGGATGGTGCCGTCGCCGGTGGCCAGCTCAACCTTTGGCGCCTGCAGCGCACCGTCGATCTTGTCGCGGGCCCGGCGCTGGCTCCAGAAGGCGCGGTATACGGCGCCCTTCACTTCGAATTCGACCTCGGCCAGGCAGTCGGCGGTGTGCCGCGTCATGATGTCGTTGTCGGAGGCCGAAATGGTCTTCAGGCGCGGCGTCTGGTGGTAAAGGGCGAGGCAGATGGCGTCGAGCAGCGTCGAGTTGCCGGCGCCAGTCGGGCCGGTGATGGCGAACAGGCAATTGTCGGTGAAGGGCGGCTTGGTGAAGTCGATGGTCCATTCGCCCTTCAGCGAATTGAGGTTCTTCAGGCGCAGGGTGAGGATTTTCATGCTTCTTCGCCTTGCAGGCTGGTGATGACGGCGCGGTAGCGCTCAACGAGGGCGGATTGCAGTTCGTCGCTGAGTTGTTCCTGTTGCAGGCGGCGGGCGAAGACATCGTGCGGGCTGAGTTCGTCCAGGGTTTCGCGGGCTTCGGCGGCCAGTTGTGCCGCCGCGTTGCCGCGCTGGCGGCGGATGCGCAGCACCTCGACCGGCCAGCCTTCGGTGAGCGCTTCGATGCGCGCCGGCAGGTCGGCCAGGTAATCGTCTTCGGCGACGGTGACTTCCAGCCAGGCCGGGCATTCGCGCGTGCCTTCGGCGGCTGCGGCGCCGATGGCGCCGGCCAGTGTGTCGAGATTGCCGCTGACGGCGACCAGCGCCTGGAAGCGCGGCACGGGCAGGATGGTGACAGCCTTGAGACCATCGCTGTCGATATCGACGAGCAGCATTTCCTTGGTTTGTTTCGCTTCGTCGAAGCCGAGCGGGATCGGCGAGCCGCAGTAGCGGATATGTTCCAGTCCGCCGACTTTCTGTGGCCGGTGGATGTGGCCGAGCGCGATGTAGGCGGCCGGCGGGAAGGCGCTGGTCGGAAAGGCTTCGAGGGCGCCGACGTAGATTTCACGGACCGATTCGCTGGTGCTGGCGCCGACGGTGGTCAGGTGGCCGGTGGCGACGATGGGCACCTGGTGGCCGAAATTCGGGCCGAGCTGGGCGGCCAGCGCCTGCTGGCGTTCAACGGCGGCGGCGAAAACGGCGCTGTAATGTTCCTGGATGGCCGTTTGCAGCGACAACTGCTTGTCTTCGGCGCTTTGCCCGGCCTGGCTTTGCAGCACATCGCGCGGGCGAACGAAGGGAATGGCGCAGACGATGCAGCCGGGTTCGCCGTTGCGTTGCGGCAGAACGATGACCTGCGTGGCCGGGTCGGTGTGCGTTGCGCCGATGACGGTGGTGCCAAGGTGGGCGAGCAGTTCGCGGCTTTCGCCCAGCGTGGCCGGTGAATCGTGGTTGCCGCCGAGCACCAGCAGCGGCACGCCGGCCTTGAATAGTTGCCCGACCAGCTGGTTGTACAGCTCGCGGGCGTAGCTGGGTGGCGTGCCGGTGTCGAAGATGTCGCCGGCGATCAGCACGGCATCCACCGCCTGCGTTTCCACTTGTTCAAGCAGCCAGGCGATCAGCGCCTGATGCTCGGCCTGCCGGCTCTTGCCCATGAAATGCTGGCCGAGGTGCCAGTCGGAGGTGTGGAGAATGCGCATGCCAGCCTGCTGAGACGGAAAGATCGAAGTTTAAACCGCTAAGGCGCTTGTGATCGCCTCGTTCGGCCACCTCTGGCGCTTTGCGTCGGTTGGGCTGGCACGAATGCATTGCGTTCCGCGCTGAGCGCGCCGCTATTCAGCCGCCGGAATACTGCGCCGCCATGAAACGCCGTGCACTTTCATGGGCGGCTTCGATCAAGCTGGCCAAACGTTCTTCGGTCACCTGGAGTTCCTCGGCGAATATCCCGGCGATGCGGTCGATCATTTTTTCGGCTGCTACCGCATCGTGAAACAGGGCACGTGTCCGGCGGGCCAGCACGTCTTCAATCGTCCGAGCCATTTCGTAGCGGATGGCGAAGCGCACCATCGCTGCGTTGTAAGGCTGCGCCGGGTGGAGCGGCTGGTCGTGGCCAGGCAGCGTGGCGAGCAGCGGTGCATCGGTGCCATAAACATCGTTGCCTGGCTGGGTCGGGCAGGCATGCAGTTTCAGCGTTCGGGTCGGGCATGGCACGGCGGGCAGGCCGGCGACCTCGATGGCGCGGTCGATCACCTGCTCGGCCATCAGCCGGTAGGTCGTCCACTTGCCGCCAGCGACGGTGATCAGTCCGCTGGCGCTGACCAGCACGGCGTGTTCGCGCGACAGGGCGGCGGTGCTCTTGCCATCCTTGTTGTCCGGGTGGATCAGCGGGCGCAGGCCGGCAAAGGCACTGCGGATATCGGATCGCGTGGGTGGCCGGCTGAGGACGCTGGCAGCGGTACGCAGCAGGAAGTCGATCTCCTCGTCCAGCGGTTGCGGGTCTTCGAGCTGGCTTAGTTCGGGGCGCGGCGTATCGGTGGTGCCAAGCAGTACCTTGCCTTGCCAGGGAATGGCGAACATGACGCGGCCGTCTTCGGTTTTTGGGACCAGAATCGCCTGCTGGCCGGGCAGGAAATCGGCATCGACGACGAGATGGATGCCCTGGCTTGGGGTCAGCAGCGGCACTGCAGCGCTGTCATCGAAACGCCGCACGCTGTCGGCATGCACTCCGGTGGCGTTGATCACGGCACGGGCGCGGACTTCGAATTCCTCGCCGCTTTCCGCGTCACACAGCACGGCACCGGCAACGCGGCCGCCGGCCTTGATCAACCGGGTGACCGGCAGGTAGTTGAGGCAGCTTGCGCCGAGATCAGTGGCCGTGCGCATCAACGTGATGGCCAGCCGCGCATCATCGAACTGGCCATCCCAGTAGCGAATGCCGCCGCATAAGCCGGCGCGGCGTAGGCCGGGCAGGGCGTCGATCACTTCCTGGCGGTTCAGGCTGCGCGAGGCAGCCAGCCCCTGCCAGCCGGCCAGCAGGTCATAAAGCTTCAGGCCGGCGCCGTAAAAAACGCGGTCGATGTTTCGCCAGGCCGGGATGATGAAAGCCAGCGGATGGACGAGATGGGCAGCATTGCGAAGCAGGTGCGAACGTTCGTGCAGGGCATTGCGGACCAGCCCGATGTCGCCCTGGCGCAGGTAACGAACGCCGCCGTGAATCAGCTTGGTGCTGCACGATGAGGTTCCGGATGCGAAGTCACGGGCCTCGATGAGCAGGGTGCGGTAACCGCGTGCCGCGGCGTCGACGGCTGCGCCCAGGCCGCTGGCGCCGCCGCCGATGATCAGTACATCCCAAGGGGGAGTGTCGCGCAGCTTGGCGAGGCTGTCTTCGCGCTTGAGCGGGGCGTTGATCATGTCGCGTTTGCCCAATGCAGGCTGCGTTCGACGGCGCGGTGCCAGTCGGCGAACAGCGCACTGCGCCGGTCCTCGGCCATGGACGGCTCAAAGCGCCGGTCGGCCCGCCACAGTGCCGTCAGTTCGGCCTCGTCTTGCCAGAAACCCACGGCCAGTCCAGCCAGATAGGCGGCACCAAGCGCCGTGGTTTCGGTCACCTGCGGCCGCACCACGGGCACGCCGAGCAGATCTGCCTGAAACTGCATCAGCAGGTCGTTTCGTGCCGCACCGCCGTCGACGCGAAGTTCGCTCAGGCTTTGGCCGGCATCCTTTTCCATGGCCTGCAGCACATCGGCACTCTGGAAGGCGATGGCTTCCAGCGCGGCACGGGCGATGTGGGCGCGGGTGGTGCCGCGAGTCATGCCGAACAAGGCGCCTCGGGCGAACGGGTCCCAGTATGGCGCACCGAGGCCGGTGTGGGCCGGCACCAGGTAGACACCGCCGTTATCCGCGACGCTCGCGGCCAGCGACTCGATCTGGTCTGCGCTGGAGATCAGCCCGAGGCCGTCGCGCAACCACTGTACTGTGGCACCGCCCATGAAGACGCTGCCTTCGAGCAGGTAAGTGGTCTTCCCTTGCCGCTGCCAGCCGATGGTTGTCAGTAGCCGGTGGCTGGAAGCCATGGGGGCTTGGCCGGTATTCATCAGCAAGAAACAGCCAGTCCCGTAGGTGTTCTTGGCCATGCCGTGTTGGAGACAGACCTGCCCGAAAGTGGCGGCCTGCTGGTCGCCGGCGATGCCGCTGAGCGGAATCTCGGCGCCCAGCCATTCGGCGGCGATGGTGGCGATTTCGCCGCTGCTGTCGACGATGCGCGGCAGCAGCGCCATCGGAATGTCGAGCAAGGCCAGTAATTCCTCATCCCAGCAGCAGCGGTGGATGTCGAAGAGCAGGGTGCGCGAGGCATTCGACGGGTCGGTGACATGGGCGCGCCCGCCAGAGAGTTTCCAGGTCAGCCAGCTGTCGATGGTGCCGAAAGCCAGTTCGCCACGCTCGGCCCGGGAGCGGGCGCCGGGAATCTGGTCGAGCAGCCACTTCAGCTTGGTGCCGGAAAAATAGGCATCAAGCACGAGACCCGTGCGTTCGCGGAACAGCCCGGCATGGCCGGCCGCTGTCAATTCGTCGCAAAGCCCGGCGGTGCGTCTATCCTGCCAGACGATAGCGCGGTGCAGCGGTTCACCGCTGGATCGATCCCAAAGCACCGTCGTTTCCCGCTGGTTGGTCATGCCGACCGCGACAATCTGCTTAGCCAATATGCCGTTATCGCGGAGTACCGCTCGCGCCACGGCAAGCTGCGCCTGCCATATTTCTTCAGCGTCGTGCTCGACCCAGCCGGGTTGCGGGTAATGCTGGGTGATTTCCTGCTGGGCGACGCCATGAATATCGCCCTGCCGCCCGAACAGGATGGCGCGCGCGCTGGTCGTTCCCTGGTCAAGCGCGAGAACGAACTGGTCGGAACGATCTTGCATTTGGTGCTCCGGCAACCGGTGTTCAGCCAGTATAGACGGCTATCCAAATATTTTTCCCGGGTAAGCGACAATGGTCGGGGCGTTTCAGCGATTGCTGTTTTTATTGCGGGCTTTGGCGAGCCTGGTTTGACTCCTTGCGTCTACACTCGCTGCTTACTGCTACCCATCGTCCAATTAAATGACCATAGAGATTTCCCCAGAGGCCAGTAAGGCGGCCGTCACCTCAATCCAGCGCTACTTTTCCGAAAACATGGACGAGGAAATCGGCAATCTGGCGGCAGGTGCGCTGCTCGCTTTTTTCCTGAAAGAAATTGCCCCCTCCGTATATAACCAGGCCGTGGCCGATGCGCAGGCAAGGTTGCAGGCAAGGGTCATGGAGCTTGATGTTGAGGTCTATGAAGATGAGTTTCAGTATTGGGTGAAGCAGGGGCGGTCGGGCAAACGCCATGGATGAGTTGAATACGCTTTCCGGCCTCGGACTGACGATGCCAACCCCGGGCTATCTCATTGGCGCCATCCTGTTTGGCCTGATCGGTTTTGCTGCCTACCGTTACGGCAAGCGGACGTCGCGTCACAAGGTCAAATGGATCGGTGTCGCGCTGATGATCTATCCCTATGCGATTTCCGGCACCACGCTGCTCTATGTGGTTGGTGCCGGGCTCTGTCTGGGTTTGTATATCTGGCGCGAATAGGCGCTGGTAACGATTGTGATGCAGGTCTTCCCTGCATCGGGAGCATCCAATCCACGCTCTATCCATCGGCGTTCCGGCGTAGCCTTGGCTCCCACCCCAAACCCCGGCTCCGTGGCCGTCTCAGGTATAATATCGGCCTCTCCGCCTAACCAGACCACACTCCCAATGGCCGACATTCTTTGCCTCAAGGGCGACGCCGCCTTTTCCGCCTTCCGTCTGCAACGCCTGCAAGCCCGCCTGGTCGCGGCCGTGTCGGATATCGAATCGGTGGTGGCCGATTACTGGCACGTGGTGGCGCAGAAGCGCACGCTGAATGCCGACGAGCGTACCAAGCTGGCAACGCTGCTTGAAGAGAAGGCAGCTGGCGTCGAAGCTGGCGAGTTGTTCCTGGTTGCCCCGCGCATCGGCACCATTTCGCCGTGGTCCTCCAAGGCCACCGACATTGCCTGGAATTGCGATCTGGATGCCATTGAACGCATCGAGCGTGTTATCGCCTTCCATGTTGTAGTCAAGGGTGGCCGCGCCCTGACTGCTGAGGAAAAGAAAACTGTCGCCGGCCTGCTGCACGACCGGATGACTGAGTCTGTCCTGCCTGGCTTCGAGGCCGCTGGCGAACTGTTCCGCCATTTCGAGCCGAAGCCGCTGAATACCGTTGATGTGCTGGCTGGTGGCAAGGCGGCGCTGGTCGAAGCCAATGGCTCGCTTGGCCTGGCGCTGTCCGATGACGAAATCGATTACCTGCTCGACGTGTTCACCAAGGCTGGCCGTAACCCGACCGACGTCGAACTGATGATGTTCGCCCAGGCCAATTCCGAACATTGCCGCCACAAGATTTTCAACGCTTCCTGGGTGATCGACGGGCAGGCCAAGGACAAGACACTGTTCGGCATGATCCGCGAAACGCATGCGGCCGCCCCGCAAGGCACGGTCATGGCCTATGCCGACAACGCCTCGATCATCGAAGGTGCAACCATCCAGCGTTTCTACCCGGATGCCGACCGCGGCTATTCCTACAAGGAAGAGCTGACCCACATCCTGACCAAAGTCGAGACGCACAATCACCCGACCGCCATTTCCCCGTTCCCGGGCGCGTCGACCGGTTCCGGCGGCGAAATCCGCGACGAAGGCGCCACCGGCAAGGGTTCCAAGCCGAAGGCCGGCCTTTGCGGTTTTTCAGTCTCCAATCTGAATCTGCCGGATGCGCCGCAGGCGTGGGAAAAGGCCTACGGCCGCCCGTCGCGCATCGCTTCGGCGCTCGACATCATGCTCGAAGGTCCGATCGGTGCAGCCGCCTTCAACAACGAATTCGGCCGCCCGAACCTGACCGGCTATTTCCGTACCTACGAGCAGGACGTGGCCGGTACCGTGCGTGGCTACCACAAGCCGATCATGATCGCCGGCGGTCTGGGCTCCATCCAGGCGCAGCAGTCATTCAAGGAAGAAACTTTCCCAGTCGGCACAAAATTCATCCAGCTCGGTGGCCCCGGCATGTTGATCGGTCTGGGTGGCGGTGCTGCCTCGTCGATGACGGCCGGTGCCAATGCCGAAGACCTCGATTTCGCCTCCGTGCAGCGTGGTAACCCTGAAATCCAGCGTCGTGCCCAAGAGGTGATTGATCGCTGCTGGCAGATGGGCAAGAACAATCCGATCCTGTCGGTGCACGACGTCGGTGCCGGTGGCGTCTCCAACGCCCTGCCGGAACTGGCCCACTCGGGTGGCGTCGGCGCCGTGTTCGACCTGCGCAAGGTGCCGACTGAAGAGCCGGGCATGTCGCCGGCCGAAATCTGGTCCAACGAATCGCAGGAACGCTACGTGCTGGCCATTCCGCCGAACCGCATCGCCGAATTCCAGGCCATGTGCGAGCGTGAGCGCTGCCCGTTTGCCGTGGTCGGCGAAGCGACCGGCGACGGCCATTTGACCGTGACCGATGCCCATTTCGGCGTCAATCCGGTCGATATGGAAATGGAAGCGCTGCTCGGCAAGCCACCGCGCATGACACGTGACGTCAAGCATGAGCCGGAAACCTTCGTCTCCTTCGACGCCACCGCCATCGAACTGAAGGACGCCGCCTATCGCCTGATGCGTCTGCCGACCATTGCCGACAAGACCTTCCTGATCCCGATCGGCGACCGTTCCGTTGGCGGCATGACCGCCCGCGACCAGATGGTCGGTCCGTGGCAGGTGCCGGTGGCCGACGTCGCGGTGACCACGATGGGTTACCAGGGTTACCTCGGCGAGGCATTCGCCATGGGCGAACGCACGCCGCTCGCCGTGTTCGACGCGCCGGCTTCCGGACGCATGGCTATCGGCGAGGCGCTGACCAACCTGGCCGCCGCCGATGTCGGCGAACTGGGCAAGGTCAAGCTATCGGCCAACTGGATGGCGCCGTGTGGCGTCGCCGGCGAAGATGCCCGCCTGTTCGATACCGTCGAGGCTGTTTCCGATCTGTGCAAGGCGATTGGCGTCTCGATCCCGGTCGGCAAGGATTCGTTGTCGATGCGCACCGCCTGGGAAGAGGGCGGCGAGAAGAAGCAGGTCGTTTCCCCGCTGTCGCTGGTCGTCACCTCGTTCGCTGCGGTCGACGACGTGCGCAAGACCAAAACGCCGCAACTGGCTATCGATCAGGGCGAAACCGAACTGCTGCTGCTCGATCTCGGCCAGAGCCGCCTCGGCGGCTCCTGTCTGGCCCAGGTTTACAACGCCACCGGCAGCGATGCGCCGGATGTCGACGATCCGGCCAAGCTCAAGGGCCTGTTCGATGCCGTGCAGAAACTCAACCGCGACGGCCTGTTGCTTGCCTACCACGACCGTTCCGACGGCGGCCTGTTCGTGGCGGCCTGTGAAATGGCCTTCGCCACGCGCCGCGGCGTGTCGCTCGACCTTGACGGCATCTGCTACGACGCCGGCGCCGGCGATGTCGATGGCTCGGAAAAGCTGACCAACCTGCTGGCTGGCCGCGATTTCGAGAACATCGTTCGTGCCCTGTTCAACGAAGAACTTGGTGCCCTGATCCAGATTCGCCGCGCTGACCGCGAAAAGGTCACGCCAATCCTGCGTGCCCTGCGTGTGCCTTACCATTTTGTTGGCACCATGAATGAGTGGGACGAAATCCGCGTCACCCGCAACGCCAAGCGCGTGCTGCGTGAAAAGCGTGTCGACCTTCAGCGTGCCTGGTCGGAGACCAGCTACCAGATGCAGGCCATGCGCGACAACCCGAGCTGCGCGCAGCAGGAATTTGACCGCATCCTCGACGTCGCCGACCCCGGCCTGACGCCGAAGCTGACTTTTGACCCGCAGGAAGATTTCACCAAGGTCTACGGCCAGATCAGTGGCCGTCCGCGCGTCGCCATCCTGCGTGAGCAGGGCGTCAACAGCCATTACGAAATGGCCGCCGCCTTCGACAAAGCCGGATTCGCCTCAGTCGATGTCCACATGAGCGACATCCTGGCCGGACGCGTCAGCCTTAAGGACTTCAAGGGCCTGGTTGCCTGCGGCGGCTTCTCCTACGGCGATGTGCTCGGTGCTGGCCTCGGCTGGGCGCGGACCATCCTGATGCATGATGGCTGCCGCGACGAATTCGCCGCCTTCTTCAACCGCCCGGACACCTTCGCACTTGGCGTTTGTAACGGTTGTCAGATGATGAGCGCGCTGAAGTCGATCATCCCGGGCGCCGAACACTGGCCGGCTTTCCGCCGCAACAAGGTCGAGCAGTTCGAAGCCCGCTTCGTTATGACTGAAATCCTCGACTCGCCGTCGATCTTCTTCGCCGGCATGGAAGGTTCGCAAGTCCCAATCGTCGTCTCGCATGGCGAGGGCAGGGCGGTGTTCGACAACGCCGACGATCAGGCCAAGGTGCTTTCGGCCGTTCGTTACGTTGACAACAAGGGCGAGCCGACCGAGGTCTATCCGTACAACCCGAACGGTTCGCCGAATGGCCTGACCGCCGTGACCACGGCCGACGGTCGCTTCACGATCATGATGCCGCACCCCGAGCGTGTCTTCCGTACCGTGCAGATGTCCTGGCACCCGGAAAACTGGGGCGAGGATTCGCCGTGGATGCGGATGTTCCGCAATGCCCGTCGCTGGGTGGGTTGAATCGGCCGACGTTGAACAAAAGGGACTCTGCGGAGTCCCTTTTCATTGCCTGTTCAAAACCCGAAAAGGCCGGTGAATTCTCGTGGTGGCGTCGTTAGAGTTGGATCATAATGAACAAAAATACAACGCCAAGGAGATACCATGCATCGTCCGCCTTCAGCACCTGATGAGGAAACGCTGACCGAAGATTTGGTGCCGTTTCGCGGCTTGATTCGCTACGAGCAGCAGTTGCCGGTTCGGCAAGTGGCATATTACCTGTGCGGAGAAATTCGCGAGCCGCAATACTACACAGAGTTGTTTTATACCCTGCGTTCAGCGAGCGAGACCGATCTGGTCTATATCCACATCAATTCTTCCGGTGGCGATTTCAATACCGGGCTTCAGATCATCAACAACATTTTTTCCTCGAACGCCCGGGTGGTGACAATCCTCGAGGCACGCGCCTATTCGATGGCAGCGCTGATCTTCCTGAGTGGCGACGAGTTGATCGTCCATGACAATTGCCAGCTGATGTTCCATATCTATTCGGGGATTTTTGCCGGCAAGGGAAATGAACAGCAGGCCGAGGTCGCGGCCGTCGGCAACTGGTTCGAGAAGGTCATGTCCCGCTTGTGTTCGCCTTTCCTGTCGGATACGGAAATTGCCAATATCCTCAAGGGCTCGGACGTCTGGATGGATTCTGACGAAATCCGCCGTCGCCTGCAGCGCCTGCAGCGGGCCAAGACGGCGGCACGAAAGAAAAAGGCCGGAAAGCCGACTGCCTGATTTCCCAGGGCATTACCAGTCGCTTGCTTGGGGCTCCAACAAGTTGCTGATCGGTGCTTGGTGGCTGAAATGAAAAATGGCACAGAGTTTCTGTGCCATTTTGCTGGGTTGTTGGCGGTCTTCTGCTATCTAGCGCTGTTCCCGCAACTTATCCAGGTGGCCGACGAGTTGATGTGAAGCCTCGTTGAGTTCAGGTAGCAACAGGTCGGCAGAATCACCGAGGCCATTGTTGCTGAGATCGACGATGTCGTTGGCCAGGGCATGGAAGCGGTCGTGGATCGCAACGAGCTCCTTGTATTCGGGCGACGCTACGTAGGTGCCCTGGGCATCATTCAGCATTTTGCCAAGTGTGCAGCCACGGTGCTCGGAGAGTGGCATATCCGCATAGGCACCACCTGCGAAGGCGTTGAGGAACTGGCGCCGCCATTGGGTGTGCAAGCGTATAGCGCTGTCGATGTCGATACGCTTCATGAATGAGTTCTCCAGATGATTGATGGCTGGCGGCTTGGATACCGCTTCTGGCCGAAAGCTGAATTATGCCGCAGGGCCAGTTATGGGCAAGGGGGCAGAAGCGAGATCAGTGCGGAAAATTCTGGTGAGCGATGAAGGTTTCCATCTGCGACGCGTTGAAAAATACCAGCCGGATTTCATCGATGGCAGCGATTTCATCGAGAACCTTGTGCAGTGAACGCGAAACGATCAGCGCAGCCTTGTCGGGTGGGTAGCCAAAGGCGCCGGTTGAGATTGAAGGAAAGGCCAGGCTTTTCAGTTCAAGGTGTGCAGCCAGCTCAATGGCGTTGCGATAGCAGGCAGCAAGCAGTTCAGCTTCTTTTCCCCCGTGTTGTCCATAGATGGGTCCGACGGTGTGGATGACGTAAGGCGCCGGGAGTTTTCCACCGTTGGTAAGCGCGACCTGACCTGTGGGCAAACCATCTGGCCACTGGCTGCGGCGAAGTTCGCGGCAGGCGTCGAGAATGGCTGGGCCGCCACGTCGATGAATCGCACCATCAACCCCACCGCCGCCGAGCAGGGTTCTGTTGGCTGCATTGACGATAGCGTCGACCGCTTGATCGGTCAGGTCGCCGACATAGAGGCGGACTCGCCCGTTCATATAGCTTTGTGGAGTGGTTTTCATCATTCTCTTGCCTCTTTACACACCATGATAGAGGGGGATTTTGTGGTGGTCGATGTTGGGCGGCCAGCGAACAGAAGATGCATGCCTTAACCGTCGGTGGATTTTTGCAACAACATGGATCAAATTGCCAAAAAAAACATTAATAAATTAATATATAAACGCACACTTATTTTGTGTGCTGAATGATTCAAAAACCAAAGGGGGAATTACATGTACAAGAAACTTCTACTCGCTATCGGTCTTTCTACGCTGGCGCTGTGCTCATTGGCCGAGGAAAAGGAATTACTGCGCATCATTGGTGAGGACAAACAGTTCGTCGTCCAGACCAAGAGCGGTCCGTTTGTCATCACCCGCACGATGACGCCTTGTGCCAAAAACAAGGGGTGGTTGCAGCCCCTGATTCCGGTGGCTGGCGTGCATCCGGTGACTGAAATCGAAGTGCTGCATGCGATGAACGACAAGGATGCACTGATCGTAGACATGCGCGAGCCGGATGACCGAATCAAGGGAACGATCCCCAACTCGTATCACATCCCTTACACCCTCGTTGCTGGCCGCATGGACGAGCTTGGTTGCAGCAAGGCAGGTGGCAAGTGGGATTGCAGCAAGGCCAAGAAGGTTTATGCCTTCTGTAATGGTCCGGTATGCCCGCAAAGTCCGACGGCAATCAACGCCATGGTGCGCGATGGTTTTCCGGCCGACAAAATTTATTACTACCGTGGTGGCATGCTGGACTGGGATGCGCTCGGCTTTCCGGTCGTCAAGGATGAATTCTGATCGCTAGCCCGATCGGTAATGCCAAAAGGCGGCTGCGGCCGCCTTTTTTTATTGCAGGCTGACCCGTTGCTTCCGGCGCCAGCAGGCGGGAATCTGCAGGGCGGCGACATCGGGGCTGTTATCGGCAAAGATCGCCTTGGCCCGGGCCAGGCGGGCATCTTCTTCTGCGGAAATGCCAGCGAGCAGTTCAAACAGTTTTTGAATGCGTTCCATGGTGATGACCTCCGTCTGTGGTGGTTTGATTGCTGTATGGATAGCCAGTGATTTGGCAGTGAGCAAAGATTAACCGATAACTGTATGGATGTACAGTATTCGAATTTTGCGTATTCGGGGTTAGCCTTCATACATCCAGACAGCGGGGGTTAGCGCCATGCCCAGAATAAAATCCGACTGCTTACCCAACGCCGGTACGGTTGCCACCTATCGTGGACGGAGCAGCAGCTCCACCCGCAATGTCCGGGTCATTGCCGAAGCTTCAGGTGGCCGGATGGTGGTCGAGGCCATTGGGCGGCAGGGGGTGCCGGTTCGTCTGACGGTCAAACAGGAAAATCTGTTGCCAATGCAGCCTGGTCTATTTGATTGATGGGGCTGTTCCAGAGGCTTGGCTTTGGCTAATGCCCTAGCGCTCTGCCCGGAGCGCGCAAGCGGTAAATGGCATATTCCGGCGCTTGATGCAGGTACACCTTAGCCATTCGAGCCAATCTGTGAGCCCATTGCTCTGGCGTTCCCTCTCCAAGCAGACCCGACCATCACTGACGCTTTCGACGAGCACCAAGCCTTGGCTGTCGATCAGGTGGCTTTCCCCAAGCTCCAAAAAAATATCGGCAAGCCGGTCAGGCGTCGTGATCCAGATTGTTCCACCGACACAACGGATACGAACACCACGGGCCCTGCTCAGACGAATTGGATCGCTGTTCGTCAGGTATAGCTCGCTGGAAACGAGATCGATTTTCATGGCGCTCTCTACGTTTGTCATGGAGACAGTGTAGGGCTGTGATCCGCGGTGATACAGTCACAATAAAGTTAAATTGTGATCGGTACAGTATTTGAAAATTAAAACTGTTCCGGTTGTCAGATTCCTCATCTGTACTGGTGTTTCATGAGCGAACAGCTATTGCGTTATGAACAACTGGCCAGCGAATTGGCTGGCATGGTCGAAAGCGGCGTGCTCAGTCGCGGTGATCGGCTGCCATCGGTCAGGCGACTCTCGAGAGAGCGGCGCCTTTCTGTGTCTACCGTGCTTCAGGCCTTGCACCAACTTGAAGACAGGGGGCTGGTCGAGGCGCGGCCTCAGTCGGGGTATTTCGTTCGGCAGGCAAAGACAAGCCACGCCGAACCGCAGCTGCGTTCGACCCCTGAAGCGCCCATGCCGGTTGATATCTCACAGCGCCTGGTCAGGGTCTTGCAGGCCGGCACCAGGCCGGGAGTTGCTCCGCTGGCTGCGGCGCTACCGGCTTCGGAGTTGTTGCCGGTGGCCGCTTTGAACCGCCTTTACGCCGGAGTCGTCCGGCGCCATCCTGAACTGTTGTCGGGTGGCAGCCACATCAATATGGACGAACCGGCCTTGGTTCGCCAACTGGTGCGCCGTTCCCTGGCTTGGGGTGGGCCCGTGGCGGCTGAAGAATTCATTATCACCAATTCCTGCACCGAATCGCTTGGGTTGTGCCTGCGGGCGGTTACCAAACCCGGTGACACAGTGGCCGTCGAGTCGCCGGCCTATTATCTGATGCTCCAACTGCTGGAGACTTTGGGGCTGAAGGCGCTGGAGATTCCTACCGATCCGCGCACCGGCATGTCGCTCGATGCGCTGGAACTTGCGACTCGTCAGGGCCGGGTTGCCGCCTGCCTGCTCGTCTCGAATGGCAGCAATCCGCTCGGTTGCGTCATGCCTGACGAAAGGAAACGCCTGTTCGCGACGCTGACCGCCGCGCGCGGCGTCGCAGTGATTGAAGACGACATCTACGGTGATTTGCACCTTGGCAATGAACGGCCCTGGCCAATCAAGGCCTACGACAAGACTGGTAACGTGTTGCTTTGTTCGTCGTTTTCGAAAAGCCTGTCGCCGTCGTTGCGCATCGGTTTCGTTGCAGCCGGTCGCTACCGTTCGGCGGTTGCCTTGCACAAGACAATTTCGAGCGGGGGGACCAATCCGATCACCCAGCATGTGCTGGCCGAATACCTGGAATCGGGGGCCTACGATCGCCACTTGCGAACGCTGCGCCGGGCCTACGAGCGTCAGGTGGAGGCGATGCGGCTAGCCGTCAGCCGCTATTTTCCGGCAGCGACCCGCATCGCCCAGCCACAGGGGGGGTATGTGCTATGGGTCGAGTTGCCGGAAGCCTTCGATACCACGCTCCTTTACGAGCAGGCGATTGCGGAAAATTTGGCCTACGTGCCGGGGGAGCTGTTTTCACCCAGCGGCATGTATCGCAACTGCCTGCGCCTCAATTGCGGCAACCCGCACACGCCAGAAATCGAGGATGCCGTGCGACGCCTCGGCGCTATCTTTTCCCGCCCCCAAATCAAATGATGAAGGCACAAACTACGGTATCATTGCCCCCTTTTGGCAAGCAGCTTTTGCCTTTTTGAACGCATTCGAAGGATTTTTCTGCTCATGTTCGACGCAGTCCGCAACAACAAAAGAATCGTCCAGGTTTTTCTTGCGCTAATCACGCTGCCTTTTGCGTTTTTTGGCGTTGATTCCTATATGCGCAGTGCTGGATCCGGTGGGGACGTCGCCTCCATTGGTGATATCAAGATTACCCAGCAGCAGTTCCAGCAAACCTTGCGTGAGCAGCAGGAACGCCTGCGCACCCAGCTGGGTGCCCAGTTCGATGCCAAGATGCTGGATAATCCAGAGGCGCGCCGGGCCATTCTTGATGACCTGATCAACCAGCGCCTGCTGTTGGTCGAGGCCAGCAAGAAGCATATGAGCGTCAGCAACGATGCGATACGCCAGACGATCGGTGCAATCGAAGCCTTCAAGGTTGATGGCAAGTTCTCGACCGAACGTTATGAAGCTGCCTTGCGTGCTCAAGGCATGTCGCCCACTGGTTTCGAAGCGCAGCTGCGTCAGGATCTGACCCTGCAACAGCTGGCATCGGCGGTCGGACAATCCGGTCTGGTTGCCCGTTCTGTCAGCGACCGACTGCTGTCCCTGCAGACCGAGAAGCGCGAAGTGATGGAATACCGCTTCAGCCTTGAGAGCTACCTCGACAAAGTTAAACTGGCCGACGATGCCGTCAGGAAGTTCTATGATGAGAATGGCCAGCAATTCCAGATGCCGGAGCAGGCCAAGGCTGAATATGTCGTGCTGTCGATGGATTCGATTGGCTCTCAGCTGTCGGTGAGCGATGCTGAAATCAAGGCCTGGTACGACGGCCACAAGGATCGTTTCCAGGCGGCCGAGGAACGTCGGGCCAGCCACATCCTGCTGGCTTCCGAAAAGCTCGGTAAAGACAAGGCAAAAGCCAAGGCCGAAGAACTGCTGGCTGAAATCCGCAAGAACCCGGCTGCCTTTGCCGATCTGGCCAAGAAGAACTCCGATGACCCAGGTTCCGCGTCCAAGGGTGGCGATCTGGGCTTCTTCGGTCGCGGCATGATGGTGAAGTCTTTTGAAGATACGGCCTTCGGCTTGAAGGATGGTGAGATTTCGGGGGTTGTCGAATCCGATTTCGGTTTTCACATCATCAAGGTGACCGGCATTCATGCCGCCAAGGAAAAGCCGCTGGCTGACGTCAAGGGTGAAATCGAAGCCGAGTTGAAGAAAACCGGTTCTTCCCGCAAATTCGCCGAAGCCGCCGAAGCATTCAGCAACATGGTCTATGAGCAATCGGACAGCCTGAAACCAGTCGCCGAGAAATTCAAGCTGACCATCAAGCAATCCGACTGGTTGGGTCGTCAGGCCAATCCGGCCAACGGCGTACTGGGCAACGAGAAAATCATGGCCGCCCTGTTCTCCGACGATTCGGTCAAGAACAAGCGCAACACCGAGGCAGTGGAAATTGCGCCCAACACGCTGGTTGCCGCACGTCTGATCGATTACAAGCCAACTGCCTTGCAGCCGTTCGATGGCGTCAAGGCGGGCATTGAAACCATGTTGAAGCGCAAGGAAGCACAAGTCCTGGCCAGCAAAGATGGCGAGGCCCGTCTGGAAGCGCTGAAAAAGGGTGAGGACAAGCTGAATTGGGGGGCTGCCAAGTCCGTGTCGCGTCTGGATTCCCGTCTGATTTCGCCGCCGGCCGCACAGTCGGTGTTCCGGATGGAAACCGGCAAGCTGCCGGCTTATACGGGAGTTGAGTTGCCGGGAACCGGCTATGCCTTGTACAAACTGAGCAAGGTGGTTGCCGGCGAAAATCTGGATGAAGCGAGCAAGAAGGGCATGCTGCAGCAACTCGGTAATCTGGTGGCCAAGGAAGAGGTGCAGCTCTATCTGGCCGCACTGCGCAGCCGCTACAAGGTAGAAGTTAACCAGGCGGCGTTGGAAGCCAAGGAGAAGTAAGCTTCTTCAAAACTTCATGAAAACAGCGGGCTGCGGCCCGCTTTTTTATATGCAGTTGCCGCATTATTTTGAGCAACGAGCCAAGTCTCTAGCTTGCGAGAGAACGAGGGTGCTATTCTTGCAGGGAGGGTCGTGAAATGCGCTTGGGGAAGGGCTTTCACCGCCTTAGTGACCCTCTGTTGCAGGAGCTACGAATCAGGTAAGGACATGACGGGGAATCCGAAGTCGGCCGTATCCATAGAGAAACGCCAAAGCATTCTTCGATTGCTATGGGGTGGCGCTTTCCTGATCAACCTCTTCGTTGTCAGTATGGTCATCCTCGTGCTCGAAAGAAACCGGGCTCAGGAGATCAGTCAGGCGGAGATTCTGACTGAAAATTACTCGAAGATTCTGGAGGAAAGTCTTGCCGGATTTATCAGCAAGATCGATATCACGCTGCTGACGGTCGCCGAAGAGGTGGAGCGGCAGATGGCCAGCGGCGGAATTAACCAGAAGGCGCTGGAGAAATATATCGCGCTTCAGGATGCTCATGTTCCGGAAGCGCTCGGACTGCGCGTGGTGGATGCTCAGGGCATCATCCGCTACGCGGTTAATGACATCAAGGTTCGCAATGCCAGCATTGCCGACCGCCCACAGTTCATTCGCCTGCGGGATGATCCAAATGCCGGGCTGGTTTTTTCAAAGCCGGTCATGGGCCGCGCGGCAGAGAAATGGATGATCACCTTGGGGCGCCGTATCAACCATCCCGATGGTTCTTTTGCCGGTGATGTCCATGTGGCAGTTGCCGTTGATCGTTTCATTGCCATGTTCGCCAATATAGATCTGGGCGAAAAAGGAAATGTCGGTCTGTGGGACCAGAGTACATTGATTGCACGTTATACCAGGTCCGATACTCGTGGTGCATCGGTGGGTTTTGCTAACCCTTCTGCGGACTTGCGTGCCCTTATTAATTCGGGCAAACGTGCCGCCAGTTACCATACTCGTTCCGGGGTGGACGGGATTACTCGAACCTTCTACTTCCGGCAGCTTGGTCACTACCCCCTATATCTGGTCGTTGGATTGGCCGAAGAGGATTACCTAGCCAAATGGTGGAAGGATTCCCTGAGTATTGTCTTGCTGGCCGGTTTGTTCGTGCTGGCCAGCCTGGTTTCATCATTTCTGATTGGGCGCGCCTGGAAAAGGCGGGAAGCGGATCGGGAGGCGCTGCTGCGCCAAGATGCGGAATATACCGCCAAGCTTGAGCAATTGAATCGCCAGACTGATGCTGCATGGCGGCAGAGTGAACTGATTCTCTCGTCGGCAGCCGAAGGTATATGTGGTGTCGATCTGGCGGGCCGGGTGATTTTCGTTAATCCGGCGGCGCGCAAGATGTTTGGTTGGAATGAGAATGAAGGCATCGGGCTCAATCTGCATGATCTGACGCATCATCATGATATCGATGGGAAACCTTTTCATAACGAAGACTGCCCGGTTTTCAAGACGCTTCGCGACGGTGAGCGGCGGCATGTGAGTGACGGGTTGTATTGGCGAAAGGATGGCTCATCCTTCCCCGTCGAATTTACGGTTTCATCCATTGAGCGGGATGGAAAAGTGACCGGGGCGGTCAACGTGTTTCGGGACATCACCGAGCGCAAACGGATCGAAGCCGAGTTGGAGCGGCATCATCGTCATCTGGCAGAGCTCGTTCAGCAGCGCACTTCGGAACTGATGCAAACCGAGGCCAGGGCCAGCCATATTCTGGAATCCAGCGCCGATGGGTTATACGGGATCGATTGCAACGGCATCATCACCTTTATCAATCCAGCGGCCTGCGCGATTCTTGGCTATGGCGCCGAGCAGGTCATCGGCCTACCTGCGCACTCCTTGTTTCACCACAGCAAGCAGGATGGTTCTCCTTATTCTGCCGCTGATTGCCCCAGCTACAATGCTTTGCGACTGGGCCAGAAGGTTCGTGTCGATGATGAGGTTTACTGGCATGCCGACGGTCACGCCGTTCCGGTGATGTATGCCACCCATCCCATGCTTCAGAACGGTCAAATTACTGGCGCGGTCACCAGTTTCATTGACGTTAGCGTTCAGCGGGCTGCTGCGCAGGCTCGGGAGCAGGCGCTGATTGCCGCAGAGAGTCTGGCCAAGATAAAGAGTGAGTTTCTTGCCAATATGAGCCATGAAATTCGAACGCCGCTCAATGGCGTCCTGGGCTTTGCCCAGATTGGCTATCGCAACGCCGAGAATAGCGAGAAAGCACGAGATTCGTTTGCCAAGATACAGCTTTCCGGCAACCGTCTGCTTGGGGTGATCAATGACATTCTCGATTTTTCCAAGATCGAGGCTGGGAAGCTACGGATCGAGCAGACGGAGGTCGTTCTTTCGGAGGTTGTCGAACATGCGCTCGACTTGCTCAGGGAGCGTGCCCGCGCCAAGCAGATC
>JAGTRV010000347.1 GCA_018262245.1 Pseudomonadota bacterium
GTCGAGGTCCTGGCCCTCGAGGACTCACTGCGTACCCTGATAGCCCAACGGGCGCCGATTAATGAAATTCGCGCCGCCGCCCGCAGCCAGGGTACGCGCAGCCTGCGCGAAGCGGCGCTCGATCTGGCGCGACAGGGCCAGACATCACTGAACGAGGTGTGCCGTGTCACGGCCCGCCATTGATACCCGTTTCCTGTCCTGGGGGCGGCCCGGCGCCGTGCGCCTCGATATCGGGCGCTCGCGCCTGACGTTACAGGATGGCGGGCAGCGAAACCTGCATAAGCTGACGGTGCCGATCCACTCGGGTATCCCGGACAATGAACAACTCGCAGCGCTGCGCAGCGGAATCGAGGCCTTGTGCTCAGTGCTGCCTGCAGGACGGCGCACGCTGGAAATCACGGTAAGCGATGCGCTCGCCCGCTGCTGGATACTCGAACGCCCGCCAGGCCTGGCTTCGCCCGGGGAAATCCAGGCGCTGGCGGTCGATCAAATGCAACAGCTGTATGGCGACAGCGCCGACAATGCAGCGCAATGGGCGCTGCGCCTCGATCTCACGCCATTCACCAGCCACTGGCCGGCCATCGCGCTGCCCGCCGTGCTGCTCGAACTGTTGCAGGACATCGCCGGCGGATATGGCTGGCGGATCGGCAAGATCCAGACGCGCTTCGTTTCAGGCATCAATGCCCGCCTCGCCACCTGGCGCAAGCAGGCCAGGAATGCGGTTTATTCGCTGGAAACTTCGGATGGACTGACGATCGGCATCCGCAGCGCCGGCGTCTGGCGGACGCTGCGGACGCACCCGCCGCTCCGCCTCCTCGGCACCGATCTACCGGCCATGCTGCGCCGCGACTGCCGGGTCGCCGGCATCGCTGTCGAGGACTGCCGCTTTCACGCCTTGCCATGGCCGCTCGGGAGAGGTGCCCCATGAAGATCGATTTCGCTCCGCCAAGGCAGGGCAGACGCTCCATCCGCCTTGCTTTCAGCGCCGTCATGCTGGCGCTGTCGCTCGGCATGGTGTGGAGCATCACCGGCGAAACCGAAGCCGCCTTTTCGCAAAACGCATCCCTGATGCCATCCGAGGAAGAAGTGCGCGCCATCAACAACGCGATCGACGAGCTGAATTTTCCCTGGCCCGAGGTGTTCTCGCTGCTCGAGGCGAGCGTCGATGGCCGCTCGCGCATCATCCAGTTCGATGCCGATGTCCGTGCGGGTCGGCTGAGCCTGCATGGCGAAGCGCGCGACAGCCGCAGCGTGCTCGAACTGCCGGACCGGCTACGGGCCAGTCCACTGATTATCGAGGCCCGCGTCATAAGCCAGAGCCCGGCTGGCGACCAGGAAACGAATGGCTATCCGATTCGCTTCGCGCTAGAGGCGACATTCCGGCAGCTTGCAGGAGAGCAGCCATGAAAGGCCTCGAAGTCGTCACCCTGCTTGACCTGCGCCTGCTGTTCTCCCGCCAGCCAATCCTGCTTCTGGTGCCGGGCCTGCTGGCCGTGGCGGCATTCTGGCTGTTGGCTCACCCGTCGCAGCCGCCAGCGGCGGTCATGGATACGGCCAGCGACGCCGCCCGGATCGTCGCGGCTCAGGGCAATTTCCGCGCCGTCATGATTGGGCCGGCCGCGCTGGCCGCCAGCCAGCAGGAACTTCTCGAAGCGGCAAGCAGGCATCATCTGACGGTCGGGCAGGTCGATTACGTGCAGGAAAGCCATGCTGCCGGGCGGTTTTCACAGGCCGGCATGAACCTGCCGCTTACTGGACGCTATGTCGATATCCGCGCCTTCCTGGCCAGCGCCCTGGCCAATCAGCCCGCGCTGTCGTTTCGCCATCTTGCCATCCAGCGTAACAAGCCTACCGATCCGAATTCGCACCTAACGGCAACGTTGACCGTGCAATTCCTGGTCGGGGAGCCGTCACGATGAAACTCCGTCAGATCCTCTTTGCCGCGACGGCGCTTGCACTGATGATGGCCTTTTCCACGGAAAAATCAGTCGCGACCGGCACGACGCCGGCCTTGCACGTTGCCGCGAGCCGTAGCCTGACGATTCACGACTTGCAGCGTACTGGCAAGGCGCCGGAGATTGCCATCGCTTCGATTCGCGATCCGTTTTTCGGCCCCGACCCGGTTCCGGCGACGGCCGGCGAGCCATCTCCCGGCAAGTCGGTGAGCGCCGCGCCGGCAACCCCGGCCTTTCCCGGTTTCCGGATTATCGGAAAACAGCAGGACGACGATGGCTGGTCGGTTTTCATCGGCGAGCCGGGAAAACAGGGACAGGTCTGGGTGGTGCGCGAAGGCGAGTCCTTCAACGAGCATTTTCACGTCAGCAAGCTGTCACCGCCGGCACTGATCATCAAGGACACCAGAAGCCGCAAGAGCAAGAACTTCGATATCGGAAAAGACGAGGAATGAAAAAATACGCACCCTGGCGACGGATCGGCTTACTGCTCCTGACTGCCTGTTTCGCTTCCATGCTGGTGGCCTGCGCGACGACTTCGCCAGCGCTGAGCGAGGGTCAGGAACTGCTCGCGCAGGGAAGGCTCGACGAGGCCCTGGTTCGTCTTGAACTCGCACTGAAGGAAAACCCGAACAACGCCGAACTGCGTCTCGCCGTCGCGCAAACTCGTGAAAAGATCATGGCGCGCCAAGTTCAGAAAATGCAGGAGCAGCTGCGGCAGGACGACAAGCGCCAGCCGGAACCGGCGCCGCCGCGCGGCCTTCCCGAGAAGGCGGCGCCGAGCGGTCTCGACAAAGCGATCAATGTCGACTTCAAGGAGGCGTCGCTGAGCCAGGTTTGCCAGGTGCTCTTTCGCACCGCCGGCCTGAATTTCGCATTCGACAAGGATGTCCGG
>JAGTRV010000348.1 GCA_018262245.1 Pseudomonadota bacterium
TTGCTCATGGTCAGGCAGCCATCCGACATTCGGCCGGCTTGTTGGCTGTTGCCACACCGTAATCGAAGGGGAAATCATCGACATGGACCACGATGTCGCGCAAATGGTTACGCTGCTTCATGATTTCGTAATCAGCCGCCGAGATCACCCCGGCCTCGAAGGCGACGATGGCGATGTCGCGGACATTGGCCAGCGGATTGTTATCGAAACGCCCTTCTTTTTCGGCAGCGCGAATCTTCGCCTCGATGGGTTCAGCCAAGAGCGTCGCCTTCAGGGCCAGTTCGATGGCGCCAACCGGCTCGGTTTCAAGCAGCGGCAGGAAGCACTCGGCCGTCAGGCGGTCACGGGAAGCCGATGGCGAAATCAGCAGCTTGGCGACTTGGTGGCCGACATCGTCCGATGGCACGACATACGGATGGCCCCACGGGAAAATCGAGCGATGCAGGAAGGCCGCGATGAAGCGCACCGGGAAGTTGGCGATCACGCCATCGAATGCCTCCTGCGCCTTGTACATGGCATCCCAGATCGCCCAGTGAGCCAGCGGTGCATCTTCGGCCTTGCGACCTTCGGCTTCGTAGCGTTTCAAGGTACAGGAAATCAGATACATCTGCGCAAGGATGTCGCCAAGGCGGGCCGACAGCTTTTCACGACGTTTGACGCTGCCCCCAAGGACCAGCAGGGAGATATCCGACATGAAGGCAAAGGCTGCCGAGAAGCGCGTCAGTTGCTGGTAATAACGCTTCATTTCCGGGGCGGTATCGACGTTCACCGAGGCGAAGTGCGAACCAGTCATGCCCAGCCACAGGGCTTTCAGGCCATTTTTAATGGTGAAGCCGATATGGCCGAACAGTGCCTTGTCGAAGTCGACCAGGCCTTTTTTCTGATCCGGGTTCTGCGCTGCCTGCATTTCCGGCAACAGATATGGATGGCAACGGATAGCACCCTGGCCGAAGATGATCAGCGAACGGGTCAGGATATTGGCGCCTTCGACCGTGATGCCGATCGGCACCTGCTGGTAGGCACGCCCCATGAAGTTGGAGGGGCCAAGGCAGATGCCCTTGCCACCGATCACGTCCATGCCGTCATTGACCACCTGACGAGCACGTTCGGTCACGTGGTACTTGGCAATGGCTGAAACCACCGATGGCTTCTCGCCTAGATCAACGGCGCCAGCGGTCATCTTGCGCACGGCATCCATCATGTAGGTGTAGGCGCCGATCCGGGTCAGCGCCTCCTCGACGCCCTCGAACTTGCCGACCGCCATCTTGAACTGGCTGCGGACACGGGCATAACCGCCAACGGCACGCGCCGTCATCTGGGCCATGCCGGTATTCGATGAAGGCAGCGAGATCGAACGACCGGCTGCCAGGCACTCCATCAGCATGCGCCAACCGTGCCCGGCCTTTTCCGGACCACCGATAATGAAATCGAGCGGCATGAACACATCGGTACCGCGCGTCGGGCCATTCATGAACATGGCGTTGAGCGGGAAGTGACGGCGGCCGGTATCGACGCCGGGGTGGTCATAAGGGACCAGCGCGCAGGTGATGCCGATATGTTTCTTATCGCCGAGCAGGCCATCCGGGTCATACAGGTGAAAAGCCAGACCGAACACCGTGCAAACCGGGGCCAAGGTGATGTAACGCTTGTCCCAACTGACGCGCATGCCGAGCACTTCCTTGCCCTGGTACATGCCCTTGCAAACCACACCGGCATCGGGAATTGACGCCGCATCGGAACCGGCCCACGGGCTGGTCAGCGCGAAGGCCGGAACCTCGATGCCCTTGGCCAGGCGCGGCAGATAGTGGCTTTTCTGTGCCTCGGTACCGTAATGCAGCAGCAACTCGGCCGGGCCGAGCGAGTTCGGCACCATGACCGAAACCGACAGCGCCGAAGAGCGCGTCGACAACTTGGTCACCACCTGCGAATGGGCGTAGGCCGAGAACTCCAGGCCACCGTACTTCTTCGGGATGATCATGCCGAGGAAGCCCTTGTCCTTGATGTAGCGCCAGGCTTCGGTCGGCAGATCGTACAGCTCGTGCGTCACCTTCCAGTCATCGACCAGACGGCAGGCTTCTTCACATTCGTTGTCGAGGAAGGACTGCTCGGCCGCCGTTAGCTTGGGCACCGGGTAGGCATGCAATTTCTGCCAGTCCGGCTTACCACGGAACAGTTCACCCTCCCACCAGACGGTGCCGGCTTCCAGCGCATCGCGCTCGGTATCCGACATCTGCGGCAGCACCTTGCGATAAGTGGAAAAAATGGGTCGGGTGATGATCGTCCGGCGGATTGGCCGAACGATCATCAGCCCGACCAAAGCCACCAGGGTGACTAACCCGAGCAGAGGGATGATGCTGTTGAACATTGCTGTCTCCTTTTATGTCTTTTTGGTTTTGGTCAATTATTTGCCGCCAACCCCAGGGCCGGAATTTGCCTCAGTGGTCGCAGCACTATCCGAAAATTGCGGCAACTGGGCACGCAGCCCGCCGAGCAGGAAGGACATCAGGCGAGGCACCAGGCGATCCAGGCGGTCAATCGAATCCGCTTCTTCAATCTGCCAGTCGGTCACCAGGCGCAAGGCATCAGTACCGGCAATCGCGTAAGAGGTGGCACCAAGCATGAAATGAAAGCGCCAGACGATTTCCGCCTTCGGCACATCGGGCAAGGCTTTGAACAACGCCTCTTTGTAGCGATCGACTACCGCTGCATATTCATGCGCCAGGAAGGTACGGATGAACTCCGACGGATCGGTCAAGGTCCGCCCCAACAGGCGCAGGAAAGTAACCCCACCACGCTCTTCGTCGCCGGCCATACGCAGTAAGGTACCGAAGAAGCCGTCGAC
>JAGTRV010000349.1 GCA_018262245.1 Pseudomonadota bacterium
GATGGTGCTCACTTTTGCGCCCTCGAACCTCGCCTTGGCCTGGAAGGTTTCGACAAACGCATGGTTTTCGCCCTCCCGCATCTGCACTTTCAATTCAGGCGTGCTGAAGCTGGTCGGCAGCGCATTGAGAATCGCCTCGGGCGGGACTTCAGACCCGGCGAGAATTTCCAGCAGGCGCGCGGCGGCATAGATGCCATCGTCAACGCCGTACCAGCGCTCGCCAAAAAAGAAATGGCCGCTCATTTCGCCGGCAAATGGTGATCCCAGTTCTTTCATCTTGGCCTTGATCAGGGAATGGCCAGTCTTGTACATGACCGGCTTGCCGCCCGCTTTTTCGATCACTTTTGCCAGGTGCCCGGTGCACTTCACGTCATAGATAATGGTGGCGCCCGGAACCCGGTCGAGAACGTCCATGGCCAGCAGCATCATGACCCGGTCAGGGTAAATGATGGCTCCACCCATGGTCACCACCCCGAGCCTGTCTGCATCGCCGTCCAGGGCCAGGCCAAGGTCCGCATCCATCAACCGGACCGACTGGATCAGGTCCTGCAGGTTTTCCGGCTCGCTCGGATCGGGATGATGGTTGGGAAACGTGCCATCCACCTCGTCGAACAAAGGCAGGACTTCGGCGCCGATGTCGCGCAGCACGTCGGCGGCGCAGATTCCGCCGATGCCGTTGCCGCAGTCAATGACCACCCTCAGCGGGCGCTCGAGCTTGATGTCACTGGAAATGCGTTTACGGTACTGCATCAACACGTTGCGATGCTCGACTTCACCCTGGCCTTTCTGCACATCGCCGCGGGTGATGCGGTGGTAGATATCCGTGATCTGATTGCCGTACAGGGTGTCACCCGCAAGCATGATTTTGAAACCGTTGTAATCCGGTGGGTTGTGACTGCCGGTAATCACCACGCCGGTTCCTGCTGCCAGCTCGTGTGCGGCGAAGTACATTACGCCTGTGGGCACCGCGCCGATGTCCAGTACATTGCATCCGGTCGAGGTAATCCCTTCGATCATGCCCGCAACCAGGGAAGGCCCCGACAGGCGCCCATCGCGTGCCACCACGACCGGTCCTGCATTCCTTTCCAGTGCCAACGTTCCCAGAACCTGGCCAACCTGCGCGGCAACCCCGGCGTCCAGGGTTTTGCCGATCACGCCGCGAATATCGTAGGCGCGGAAGATTCCCGGCGTCAGTTCGACCGGGCCGAGGTCACTTGCCCGTTCCCGGGGCCGCTCTTTGAGTTCGTAAGGCAGCCGCATGCGCGGCGGCCCCTCTTCCGACTCCTCCTCCGGTCGTCGCGAGGGCAAATCTGGCACCCTGGCCGGCGCCGGGGGTGCCCTGGAAACAATCCTGGTCTCCGCACTGGCCGGCTCCGCCGGACTGGCCAACGGTTCCGCATCGGCTGAATAGGCGGGCACCAGCTTCGCCGGCGGCCGCTCGAGCTCCCACTGCTGGTTCTTGCGGTACAGGTACACCGACAAGGCAAGCAAAAGCAGGCCCAGTATCAGGAAAGTGATCAGCACCGGGGTATGGAGCGTTTCGGTTTCGAACACCATGGGCAGCTCGACCCGGAACAGCGTGCCGTTGACCAGGAGCTTGTTGGGCACAGTGTCCGTTTTAGCCGGGTTGCCGCGTTGCTTGAGTACGCTCGAGGCTTGCCGGCCGTTGTTCTGGGTAAGGCTGATGTAGCTGCTTTCGGACATGTCCGGATCAAAGCGCGACAGGACGTATTCCGGATCAACCAGGATGACCAGGTAACCGGCCAGCGCTTCTCCTTCCTTTACAGCCGTCGCCTCCACCAGCATGGGGGGCTTCAGTCCTGCATGTAATTGCAGCGGCGGATTCAGGCCATCACGCGCTGCCATCAGCATTTCCAGCAGGGCGTAGCCATTGGCCGGCAAGGCTGCAGGATCGAAAGCCTGCAGGTCCGGCGGGTAAAGCTTTACGCCGCTGATTTCGCTGGTCCGTCCGGACAGGTATTGCTCAAGATCGGCCGTTTTGTCGGGCTGTGCCAATGCCCGCGCCGCGAGTGCCTGCACCTGCTCGTCGTCCAGCAGGCGCTGCAGCGAGGCCGCGATCTCGGCGACCCGATCGGCAGCGGTTAGCCCTTCCTGTTCAGCGCGGTCAGCAGTTCGGCGGGTACCCATGTCCGACAGGCTCAGCCAGGCCGGCACCGCGATAAGCAGCACGCCAAACAGCGCCATCAGTACGAGCCATCGGAAATCGACATGGCGGGAAGCCAGCATGTGCTGCAGTGTTGCCTTTGGATCCATCATGGCCAATCCTCTTCAGTCCCTTTTATCCCGGAAATTATTCCGTACCCGCTCACCTTGTGAATGGCGCGACCCCGCAGCCACGCCCCGCTTCAGTGCTTGCCCGTGTGGCCGAAACCGCCCTCTCCACGATCTGATTCAGAAAACTCCGTCACCAGTTGCCATTGTGCTTTCACCACCGGCAGGAAAACCAGTTGAGCGATACGGGCGCCGGGTTGAATTTCGAACGCCGAGTCGGACCGGTTCCAGCAGGAAACATACACCTGCCCCTGGTAGTCACTGTCGATCAATCCCACCAGGTTACCCAGCACAATGCCATGTTTGTGGCCGAGACCCGAGCGGGGCAGGATCACGGCGGTGAGGCCGGTATCTCCCATGTGCATGGCAAAACCGGTTGGAATCAGGCAGGTTTCACCCGCTTGCAAGGTGATGGTTTCAGCAAGGCAGGCGCGCAGGTCCATGCCGGCAGAGCCTTCGGTGGCGTAATCAGGCAGCGGAATTTCTGACCCCAGCCTGGGATCGATTGCCTTGATTTGAATGGATTTCAACGTTTGCTTT
>JAGTRV010000350.1 GCA_018262245.1 Pseudomonadota bacterium
GTGATGAATTGCTGTGTCAGGTCGGCCAGCGTTTTCGCGCCGCGTTGCGTGACGAAGATATTTTGGCGCGCTTCGGCGGTGACGAATTTGTCGTCGCGCTGTTCAGCATCCAGAAACGCGAGCACAGCGGCCTGGTTGCCGAAAAGTTGCTGGCCTCGCTCAACGAGCCCTTCGTGATCGAATCGCACGCCTTGCATATCAGCGCCAGCGTCGGTATCGCGATCTACCCGGAAGACGGACAGAATACCGCTGCGCTGTTGCGTCTGGCCGATGTCGCCAAGAAGCGCCTGCAGTCGAACGGCGAGTCAGGTTACCTGATCTACAGCCCGGAAATGAACATTCGTGCCAAAGAACAATGGCAGCTGGAAGGCGAACTCAGGCAGGCGCTCGCGGGCCATGATCTGTTGCTGCATTACCAGCCCAAAGTCAGCCTGCGCAGCGGCCGCATCGTCGGTGCCGAAGCGCTGATTCGCTGGTCGCATCCCGAACACGGCATGATGCCACCAGGCCGATTTATCCCCCTGGCCGAAGAAACCGGGCTGATTCTCGATGTGGGCAATTGGGTGGTCGAAGAAACCTGCCGCCAGATTCGACGCTGGCTGGATGTCGGTCTTGACGTCGTGCCGATCGCCGTCAACCTGTCGGCGCGTCAATTCGACGAACAGCTTCCCAGGCGCCTGCTGGCCATCGTCGAGCGTTATGGCATCCCGTGCGCGCTGCTCAAGCTGGAGATCACCGAAAGCCTGCTCGTGCGCAGCCCAGACAAAGTGGTACTGATCATGAACGAGCTCGCCGCATTCGGCTTCACCCTGGCCCTGGACGATTTCGGCACCGGCTACTCCAGCCTCGCCTACCTCAAAAAATTCCCCATCACCACGCTGAAAATCGACCGCACCTTCGTGATCGGCGTCCCCGGCGACGAGAACGACTGTGCGATCGCCCAAGCCATCGTCACCATGGGCAAACAACTACGCCAGGAAATCGTCGCCGAAGGGGTTGAAACGCCGGAGCAGATGGAGTTCCTGCGCAAGCTCGGCTGCGATCAACTGCAAGGCTATCTCTTCAGCCCGCCAATCGACCCCGACGCGTTTGCCCGCATGCTCAAAGAAAAACGCCGCCTGTCTCTCGACTGACGCCAGCGCGTTGATGCGAATTCAAATTGGTAGTCCATGAAAAAGAACCTGTTCCCGATCATCGTGACCGGACTGCTGGTCGCCATCCTCGGTGTCGTCGGTTACAAGCTCTCGCCAATGCGCGGACAGATGGCCGATGTCACGCTTCCGCTATCGACCTGCAGTCCGGACCTTCAGGCGTGTACTGCGACACTCCCCGATGGCCGCCGGCTTGATTTTTCCATCGAACCGCGTCCGATCAAGGCGCTTCAACCCATGCACCTGGAAGTCACGGTGCAAGGCGCGGGGGTACAAAGCGTGGACGTCGACTTCAACGGTACCGAGATGGACATGGGCTACAACCGCGTCAAGCTGACCGAAGGCCAGCACGGATTTTCCGGGCAGACCATGCTTCCGGTTTGTGTTACCGGTACGATGACGTGGTCCGCCACGGTACTGCTGACCACGCCAACGCAGCGCATCGCCATTCCGTTTCATTTTGTCGTCGCCGGACGTTGATCAGGAGAACATTGTGGACCGCAAGACTGTCTGGATCGCCCTCATCGCCATGCTCGCCGGCCTGCTGGTCTGGCTGGCCTTCTTCTGGACGCCCAACGGCGCTCTGTCTCTCGCGCAGAACAAAGTACATACCCAGTTACAACAGGACGAGGCGCCCAAAGGCGGTGATTTCACGCTGCAAAGCCCCGCCGGCCCGGTGTCTCTGGCCGACCAGCGCGGCAAGGTGGTGCTGCTCTACTTCGGTTATACCTTCTGCCCTGACATCTGCCCGACTTCGCTATCCGCCATCGCCCAGGCGCTCTCGGCGCTGACACCCGCGGAAATGGCCAAGGTGAAAACCTTCTTCATTTCAGTCGATCCGGAGCGCGACACGATGGACGTACTGAAGGTCTATGCGCCCTTCTTTCATCCCAGTATCGTCGGCCTCAGCGGCAGCAGCGAACAGGTCGCCCAGGTGGCCCGGCTGTATGGCGCGCGCTATATGAAACAGAAGCCGGACGAGAATGGCCTGTACTCCGTCGACCATTCGGCATACATCTATGTCGTTGCGCCCGACGGCAAACTGGCCGCCAGCCTGCCGCACGGCACGTTGCCGACGCAGATCGTTGATATGATCCGCTCTCAGCTCAAGCCATGAGCATCCGGTCTCAAACCACTCCGAGCCGACTTTTTCGAGGATTTGCCATGTTCCGTTCGATCATCCGATGTGCCGCTTTGCTCTGCGCTGTATTCTCCTGCACCGTTTCCGCCGCCGATGCCGGCCTGACCGTCGACGACCCTTACGTGCGCCTCGCGCCGCCGGGCGCGCAAGCGACTGGCGCCTTCATGACCATCCGAAATTCCGGCAGCGCCGATCGCAAGCTGGTCAAGGCCGAGAGCACGGCGGCCAAAATGGTTCAACTGCACAACCACATCAACGAGAACGGCGTCATGAAAATGCGCCAGGTCGACAGCATCGACATCAAAGCCAATGCCCAGACCGAACTCAAACCGGGTAGCTATCACGTCATGCTGATCGACCTGACTGCCCCGCTCAAAGAAGGCGACGCGGTGCCGATCACACTGACTTTCGATGACGGCACGAGAACCCAGATCACGGCTCCCGTACGCAAGCAAGCGATGACCATGCCGGCCGGCAAGGCCATGAATCACGGCGACATGGCGAACTAGGCGCTCACGCCAACACAAATAGCGGCAAAGCAATCGTACGAATGTCTTTTTTTCGGTTCGTTTCCCAGGAATTCTCACGCTCATCGATAGCTATGAATACCCTGCTTAACCCCCCCAGCCCCCCTTGTCAGGGGGAGCCAAGGCGTCCGCGCCCGAATGGTGGTCTCCTCCCCTGATAAGGGGAGGCCGGAAGGGGTTAAGGCCTTGTTTCACGCTGACCAAGCCAGCCGTACATGGTTGGTCGGGGTTTGTCGCCCCGAGCCAAACGGCCAAGACATGAAAGAAACTCTCCCCATCCTGTATCAGGACGAGCATCTGATCGCCATCCACAAACCGGCTGGTCTGCTCGTCCACCGCACGGTCCTCGATCGTCACGAAACCCGCTTTGCCGTGCAAATCCTGCGTGACCAGATCGGCCAGTACGTCCACCCCGCACATCGCCTCGATCGCGGCACTTCGGGCGTCCTGCTCTTTGCCCTCGACCGCGACATCGGTCGCCAGCTCAGCGCGCAATTCGAATCGCAGCATATCGACAAGACCTATCTCGCCGTCGTGCGCGGTTACCCGGACGAATCGGGCCGAATCGATCATCCGCTCACCTAACGCCGCCAGTGAGGCGCAAAGCGCCCTCACCCATTACCGGCGTCTGGCGACGGTCGAGCTACCCTACGCGGTGGACCGTTACCCGAGCAGCCGCTACGCCCTGCTCGAACTCAAGCCGGAAACCGGTCGCCGTCACCAGTTGCGCCGTCACCTCAAACACCTCGCGCATCCCATCATTGGCGACGCCACCTATGGCAAGGGCCGTCACAACCGCCTGTTCCAGGAGTTGTTCGGCTGTCATCGCCTGCTGCTCGCCTGTCTCGAAATGCGCCTGATGCATCCGGTCAGCGGCGCGTCCTTGGCTCTTCGCGCGCCGCTGGCGGAGGATTTTCGGTCCGTGCTGGAGAAGCTTGGCTGGGCAAGCCTGCCCGCGCTTGCGAACAGCAACTGAAAAGCGCTGAAGCATGAACGTTCTGCAGGCCGCATCCGCTGGCGTTCTACGAGCCGACCATGCTGGAAGCAAGGTGCCTATTTGTTCTCCGCGATGCCTGTCCGTAGAACGCCTATTCATAAGGCTTCCAGCGATGCTCGCTGGAACAGATGCCGGGGGCACAAAGCAAAGTCCTGCGCAATTCTGGTAGGTCGGAAAAGCCGAAGGCGCCTTCCGACGTCG
>JAGTRV010000351.1 GCA_018262245.1 Pseudomonadota bacterium
GGCAAGCCCGCCAACCGGCTCGTCCCGGTCGCGAAGGCGCCGTTCTACGGCATCCACCGCCGTGTGCGCATCTCGACGATCTGCTCCGGCATGCTGGTCGACATGAACCACCAAGCCCTGGATGCCGAAGGCAAGCCGATCAAGGGCCTGTACCTGATCGGCAACCTGGGCGCCGGCTTCTACGGCGGCGTCGACTACCCGCTCACCGTCTTCGGCCTGTCACTGGGCCGCTGCTACACCTTTGGCTACCTCGCCGGAAGGCACGTCGCCAGGTTGTGATCGACGGCGGCCGCGGCGTGCGGCCGTCCACATCGGACCGGCGGGCCATGGCCGCTGCCGTGACCTGCTCAAGATCAAGGATTGGGGAAGAAAGTGAAAGTCGCACATCTCTTCGGGAAGTCTCTTGCAGCCGCCGCTGGCGTCGTGCTGAGTGTGTTTCTGGCCGCGGGCGTGCACGCCCAAAGCGCCCCGGCGGACGACGGTCCGCTCGGCAAGCTGCACGCCGACAAAGGGGTCGAGTGCGTCAAGTGCCATGGCAAGGCCAAGAAGTCCGAGCCGGTGCCACAGGAGCGTTGCCTGAGCTGCCACGGCGACGGCGACTCCAAGGCGCTGGCCGCGAAGACCGCTGCGGTCAAGCCGGTGAATCCACACGAGAACCGTCACTACGGCACCGAGGCCGACTGTGGCTTGTGCCACCGCCAGCACGAGCCGTCGGTCAACTTCTGCCAGGACTGCCACAGCCGCTTCGAGTTCAAGTTGAAGTGATCTGGCGGCGGCAGGATCACCGCCGCAGAAGGATCGCCTTGCAGTTGCAGGCGGGTCTGCTGCGTATATCGGAATCCGACCCGATTGCCGAGGTGGTGGCACGGTTGTCCAACGGCCCGTCGCGTGCTGCGCCAGCGCCAGGGCGCCGGCCAACTCCCCTTCGGCGGCGTTTGCGGACTCGGTGCTCTGGTCTGCCTCTGCCGTGCCGCCGGAAAGCCGCCCGTGGTCAATGGCGCTTCGCGACCCATTGCTGCCCGTGGCCATCTTCTCGGCGAACGACCGGTGTACTTTGGAACTCGACCTTCGCTCACGCCGCCGAGAGAGCCAGTGACGGCGACAACGGTCGTTCGCGGGTGCCTTCGACTACAAGGCCGGCGGCACCGAGGTCGTCAACAACGGCCACACGAGCCAGGTGAACTATGAAGCTGGCAACGGCATCTAGATGGACGGCTTGCAGTTCGAACTGAAGCAGTTCCACTTTCATTCACCGAGCGAAAACACGATCGACGGCAAGTCGTTCCCGCTCGAAGCCCACTTGGTGCACGCCGACAAGACCGGCCACCTCGCCGTGGTGTCGGTGGTCTTCGACCTCGGGCCGGCCAACCCGGCTGTGGGTGCGGCATGGGTACAGATGCCCAAGACCGAGGGCAAGGCCGAACTGCCGGTCAATGTGTCGGCGAACGGCCTGCTGCCTGCCGACCGCGACTACTATCGCTACAACGGATCGCTGACGACGCCGCCGTGCCCCGAACAGCGGGCCGGGCGACATTGAGAAGTAGCATGCGAAGACGATGAGCAATACCGAATCCGCCGCCGTACCAGGGGGTGAGAGCCTGAAGCAAAGGCTGCGCGAGGAATTGCGCAAGTACCTGGTCGTCAGCGCCTACCTGTTCATCTGTTTCGGCGTCCTGCAGCTCTACAAGGCGGCGCTGCTGCAAGACGCCGGTGTGCACTACCTGCCGCTGGGTGTGGCGGTGGTGAAGGCGCTGATCATCGGCAAGTTCTTGCTCATTGGCGATGCCATTCGCGCCAGGCTGCAGCGGCGCCCTGGGCACCTGCCCGGGCGCATCGCGACGCGGGTGTTCTGGTTGCTGTCGATCCTGGTCCTGCTGACGATCGCGGAAGAATTGATCGTCGGCTGGATCCATGGCCAGTCATGGTTCGAGATGGAGGCGGAGTTCCACCGCCGGTCGATGCTGGAACTGGTGGCCGAGGTCTTGCTCATGGGTCTGATCCTGCTACCACTCGTGGGCGCGGCCGAGCTGAGCCAGGCACTCGGCCCGGGTGTGCTGCGAAGCCAGATCCTGCGACAGGATCACAGCGGTCATATCGATGCCCACGACGCTGGATCCAGATGATCGGGGTCCTGGTGGCGGCGGACTTCAGACTGGCACAGGCCGTCGTCGTCGCTTTGGCGCTGGTCCTGGGATTCACCCATGGGTGGCACAACGGCACGGCGCTGGCGGCTGCCGGGGTGGTGACGATACGGCAGGCGTGGACGCGCATCGCAGTGCGCGTGGCCGGCAGCTGGATCGGCGCCAGCGGCCTGTTGCTGCTGGGCTGGACGCTCAGCGGACGGGCGTGATTTGCCGCCACCAAATACCCGCCTAACGTGCCGACTGTGCCACCCCGGCGGATGCCCCTGCGCTTGAATGACCTGCCCAGGACGGGTGATTCCGTGACCCGAGCGGGCGCTGGCCTATGGCGGCTGTACTTTCAAACCGGTCGTTGGGGCGGCGATCCCTTTGCCGATCGGATATCTGGAAGTGGCCGACCGCCGGTGCTCACGAACGTCTGCTTCGTAGACGCCTGGCGTGAAATCGGGGGGCTGAGCGTCTGGCAGCTTCCGAGAAGGGTGACGGGCGGGTTTGGGTCGAGACGCGACGGCCAGATGCTCGAACTGATGGCCCGCTTGCTGACAGCCAACTTGCGGCGCCAGTCAGCCGCCGGTCATGACTGCCGGGACCCGGCCACGTGCCGACTATTGGTTTGACTCAACGAATAGCGGGTTCAGTCTGACCGCAGCTGTGAACGGTTGTCGGGGAAGCC
>JAGTRV010000156.1 GCA_018262245.1 Pseudomonadota bacterium
TGCGTCGAATTGCCATTCGGCGCCCACTTCCAGACGAAATCAGCCAGCCAGGTCGTCGAATCACCAGCAAACCTGCCCTGCGCCGCCACTCCACCAAGATCAACAAAGTCCGCACTCCGCTCGCTGGCTCTCGTTTTCAGCCAGGAAGCCCCAAGTCGCCAGCTGTTGGAAAAACCGACATCGTCGCCGACATGAACATACAGTGCGCCCCCTCCCGCCCCGTTACGATTGCGGTCGGTTCCAGGAAAGTTGGCGCCACGCCCAACTTCGCCACCCAGTTCAACAAATAGCGGCGTAGGCGCCAGCCATTTCAACTGCACACCATCCTGAGCATAGCTGTCACCGAACATGGCCTGATACATCAATGGCGCATCAGAAAAGTCACGGGCATGCGGATGCTGTTCGTTGAGGTAGCCAATGCCCGAACGGAAGCGGCCAATTTTCAGGCCGACGCCTTGGCCAATGGCCAGCGACTGGAACCACGCCTCTTCGATATTGGCCTGACCATCGGCCATGGCGACAATCGCCTGACCACGCCAGTAGGGATCGATATTGGCCGCCAGCACCAGCTCGGTTTCATCGACGGAGAAACCTCGGTTATTAAGGCCCTCCCCGCCGGCCGAAACGAACCCGCCGATGGCGCGCCCGGGGATGTCCTTTGCGTTTCGGTACTGGCCCTGCAGGATCAGAGAAACCTCGGGATTGAAACCATTGGCAGCGGCCGATGGCGACGGGCTGGCGACCGGCGCGGAGGCTACTTCCGGCGGCTCTTGCCGCGACTTCGTCTCGGCCTGGGCCAGTTTCTGCTCGAGCGCGGCAATGCGCTGCTCGTAGGTTTTTTTCATCTCGTCGATCTGACTGCGGATGGCAGCCAGATCGGCATCGGTGGCGGCCTGAACGCCGCACGAGGCGGCCAGCAAGGCCGCCATGGCAAATGATTTTTGCATGGAATTTCCCTGAAAATGCGTAGAAATCGACCATCAGCATTGAACGCCGCGGTCGACCATCGAATACGGCAAATTTCAGAGAAGAGGTGGACCGCGCTGCGTCGGGACTGGCGCCGGGAAGGCGTTACGACCTTCGACCGACAGAACTTCCGGAACGAGCTGGAGGGCCACCACCGGCGGCAAAGCCACCAGCGATGGCAGCGCAGCGCCAAGATCATGCGCCGCCAGGCAAAGCTGGCAGGCATGCGTCGGCAAGCCTTTCTCGTCGCCAGCCGCATGCTCGACGGCATGCGCCCCCGTCGCCAGCTGGGCGAAGAAGAGAACGGCAACGAGAAGGAGGTGACGCAACTGAAGCATCTATTCAGTTTATCAGGGCTGCATTACGTTCAGATGGCAAAGGTGCTGGCTCAGTCCACCTGGACCAGCAGCCCCTTCAAATACTCGCCTTCCGGAAAGTTCAGGGCGACCGGATGGTCGGCAGCACCGGACAGCCGACGCACGATGCGCGCACTGCGTTCCGCATCCAGCGCCGAATCGGCAATGATTTTCTGGAACATTTCCAGGCCAACACCGCCCGAACACGAATAGGTCATCAGCAGACCACCCGGCTTGAGCAGACGGCAACCGAGAATATTGATGTCCTTGTAGGCCTTGGCTGCCCGATCGGCATGGGCGGCAGAAGGTGCGAACTTGGGCGGATCGAGCACGATCAGGTCGAACAGCTTGCCGGCCTTGCGGAAATCGCGCAGCGCTTGGAATACATCAGCCTCTTGCCATTCGGCACGATCTGCCGGCAGTTGCGGATTGAGTACCAGATTGGCTTTGGCCTGCGCCAACGCCGGACCGGAGGAGTCAATCGACAATACGCTCTTCGCACCGCCAGCCAGGGCCTGCAGCGAAAAACCGCCGGTGTAGCAGAAGCAGTTCAGGACATCCTTGCCGGCCGACAATTGGCCGAGCAAAGCGCGGTTCTCACGCTGGTCGAGATAGAAACCGGTCTTGTGCCCACCGGCGATATCAATCGCCAGACGAACGCCGTTCTCATCAATCGACAACGGCGTTGCCGGCGCCTCGCCGTGCAGCCAGCCAGTCGTCGGACCAAGTCCTTCCAATCCGCGAACATCGGAATCTGAACGCTCATAGACCCGAGCACAACCAGTCGCCTTGACCAGCCCGGCAACGATGGCATTGCGCCACTTGTCGGCACCGGCCGAAGTCAGCTGGATGACCAGCGTATCGCCATACTGATCGGCAATGACCCCCGGCAAACCATCCGACTCAGCATGAATCAGGCGCAGTCCCTGCTGACCGCGCAGTTCCGGCAGGGCCTGGCGAAGCGCCACGGCCGCGGCAATGCGGCGCTTGAAAAAGGCGTCATCGATCGACTCTTCGGCATCGAAGGTCCAGAACCTGGCGCGAATCTGCGATTTCGGACTGTAGGCAGCCCGCCCCAGCGGACGCAGATTGTCGGCCAGGACCTCGACGGTATCGCCCGGCCGGGCCCGCCCCTCCAGACGACCGACCGAACCGGCGAACAACCAGGGGTGATGCTTGAAAGCAGAACGCTCCTTGCCCGGAAGCAGAATCAGCTGAGCCATGTTTTTCCCGATCTATAAAGCAAGAAGCCCCGGTCACCTTGCGGCAACCGGGGCTCAGAATACTGGCGAAAACTTAAGCGCCCAGAGCCTTGCGGTTACGCTGATGGCACTCGGCAGCGTACATGACCTTGAACATGGTCTTGCCGGTGCTCTTGAACAGACGCTTGGTGGACTTGGAAACGCAGCGGCGCTCCAGGGACGAACGGCGATTACGGTTGATGGCCATGAATAACTCCTTGATTCCGGCTATTTTTCGAAACCGCCAATCATAGAGGCTGGTAGGAGAATCGTCAACGAAGCCTTGATTTTTCGCCACTTTCGACGGCCAGTCGTTCAGACCATGGCGCATCTGCCAATATTGGATTACTTGCTCTTCGCCCTTGGGTGAGCGGCGTCGTAGACCTTCGCCAGATGCTGGAAATCAAGATGCGTATAGACCTGCGTTGATGCGATGCTGGCATGTCCGAGCATCTCCTGCACGGCGCGCAAGTCACCCGACGATTGCAGCACATGCGAGGCGAAGGAATGGCGCAGCATGTGAGGATGCACATGCGTCGGCAAACCCAGCAGCACAGCTCGGCGCGCCAGTCGGGCCTCGACCATGCGCGGGCTGATGCGGCCCCCCCGCTGGCCGACGAACAAGGCTTTTTCCTCGGGCTTAGCCAGCTCATTTCGCACTGCCGCCCATGCGGCAAGCGCTTCCCGCGCCTTGCTGCCAACCGGCACCAAGCGCAACTTGTTGCGCTTGCCCAATACACGAACCTCACTTTCGTGGGCAATGTCGTCCAGCGCCTCGCAATCAAGGGCAACCAGTTCGGCCAGGCGCAAACCCGATGAATAGAATAGTTCGAACATCGCCAGATCGCGGGCCGCCTGGACGGGATCATCGTCGTCGACAGGCATCAGCAGGCGTGAGGTTTCGTCGACTGACAAGGCCTTGGGCAGCATCCGGGGCGATTTGGGCGGGCGGATGCCGTCGCAGGGATTGGCCTTCACCATGCCACGCTCGCCCAACCAGTGGAAGAAACCACGCCAGGCCGACAAGGCCCGCGCCAAAGAACGACCGGCCAGCCCCTGACCATGCAGTTGCGCGACGAAGCGGCGGAGGTGATGCACCTGCAGGCTGGCGAGCGGTATATCTCCCGCTGCTGCCAGCAGCTTCTGCAGATCACGCCGATAGTTGGAAACGGTGTGCGCCGACAGGCGTCGCTGGTCCGAAAGTTCAGCCAGCCACGTGTCGACGGCAAGCACCGGGGTCACAGCACGCTCTTGGTCACCCGGGCCAGCGCGGCAGAAACCATTTCGCCAAGACGCTCAAGATAGAGCGTACCCATATCGGCGTAGAAACGCTGCGCGTCCTCGCTGCCCAGCGCAATCATGCCGATCGTGCCACCGCCATTGCGCAACGCGATCAAGGCCTGCGAACGAATATGCGAGGCATGCTCGCCAAACCAGGAAGCCGTACCGAAGCCGGCGGTCGAACCACAATAAGGCCGGGCCAGCGTTTCGGCAAAAACCTGCAACTCTTCGCTGACTGCCGCAAATTCCGGCAAGCCTTCGATTTCTTCCGGCTTGTCCCACAGGCGCAGTGCCACATGCGGCACGGAAAAATCGTCGCGCAGATGGAAGTTGAGCAGATGGATGACCGCCTGGAAGGTTTCGGCGGCAATCAGCGCCACCGAAAGACGGTGCACCTTCTCGCTGATCTGATCGTTTTCTTCGCCAAAGGCAATCAACTCGGCCAGCTTGCTTTCGGTCGTCCGGTTTTTTTCGCGCAGTGTCAGCATCTGGCGCTCGGCCAGCGACACGGCACGACCGCCGTGCGGGTGCGGCACGAAAATCTGCGCCATCAAGTCCGCGTACTGCTCGAAGAAACTCGGATTGTTCTTCAGATACTCCGCGATTTCCTCGGGGAACATGGCGCTCATAATTCGATTTCTCCAGTAAATACCGTCACTGCCGGGCCGGTCATCAGCACCGGCCGCTCGTCGCCACCCCACGCAATCGTCAGATCGCCGCCACGGGTTGTCACCCGCACCGGCGAATCGAGCAACCCGCGACGAATGCCGGCCACCACGGCCGCACAAGCGCCCGTGCCACAAGCCATCGTTTCGCCCGAACCACGTTCGTAAACACGCAGCTTGATGGCGTGCCGGTCGACAATCTGCATGAAGCCAGCGTTGACCCGCTGCGGGAAGCGCGGATGCTTTTCGATCAATGGCCCGTGCTCACCGACCGGTGCCGTATCGACACTCTCCACCACCTGCACGGCGTGCGGATTACCCATAGAGACGACACTGGTTTCCAGCGTTTCGTCGGCGACGTCAAGCAGGTGAATGATTACGTCGTCTTCGGCCAGGAAGGGAATTTCAGCCGGTAAAAACCGGGGAATGCCCATGTCGACCGTGACATTGCCATCGCCTTCAAGGCGCGGCGAAATGATGCCCCGCATCGTTTCGACGCGAATCTCGCGTTTGTCGGTCAGTCCTTCGTCATGAACAAAGCGGACGAAACAGCGGGCGCCGTTGCCACATTGCTCGACCTCACCGCCATCGGCGTTGAAAATCCGATAGCGGAAATCGATCCCCGGCTGGCTCGCCTTTTCGACCAGCAGAATCTGGTCGCAGCCGACGCCAAAATGACGATCGGCCAGGTAGCACAACTGTTCCGGGGACAGGGAAACCGACTGGCGAACACCGTCAAGGACAACGAAATCGTTGCCCAGACCGTGCATCTTGGAGAATTTGAGTTTCACGCACTGCTCCGCTGAATGGTTAGGAAAAGCATAGCAGAGACAGGGGCTTGCCTCAAATTGTTAAAGTTTCTTCTCCATCACGAAATCGTCCATCACGTAGCCGTGACCGATGTCGTCTACCGTCGCCGTGCGGACCACAAAACCGTACTTCTTGTACGAATTGATGGCATTCACGTTGCGCTTGTTCACCTGCAGGATCACGCAAGGGTAGCCCTGTTTTTTGGCGCGTTCGGCGACATGGGCGATCAACTGACCGCCGACCCCCTGGCGCTGCACGTCGGGATGAATGTAGAGTTTGTCCAGCTTGAACTCGTCGTTGTAAATCTCGCTGAACGCAAAGCCGACACGACGATCGCCGTGGAAAGCCTGATCCAGCCACTTGTGCAGGTCTTCCAGATCATCGTAAAGACGCTCATGGCCGTAACGTTGCTCGAGCATGAAATCGATCTGTTCCTGCGTGATGATGCCAGGATAGGTCGCCTGCCATATTTCACGAGCGAGGGCCGCAATCGCCGGCACATCGGGCGGCGTCACGGGGCGGATTTCCACTTTCAGGCTGCTGTTCATTTATAAAACCTCTGCTCTCCGGGTGGCCGGGTTTTGAAGCGTTTGTGCAACCAGAAATACTGCTCCGGCATGCGCAGCACCTGGCTTTCGATAAACTTGTTCATGAATTCGGTATCGGCTTCGACGCTCTCACCAGGGAAGTTTTCCCAGGGCGGCATGACTTCGACCTCATAGCCGTCCGGCACCTGCCGGGCGATACACGGGACGACCCGCGCACCAGTCAAACGCACCAGCCGGGACAAGGCGGGAATCGTTGCCGCCTGGACACCAAAAAAAGGCACGAAGATCGACTCCTTGGGACCGAAATCCATATCGGGCAGGTAGTAAAAGCGGTAACCGTCTTTCATGGCCTTGATGATCTTGCGCATGCCGTCCTGCCGGGAGAGCAGGACCGCATCCCTGAAACGCACCCGGCCATCATAAAGGAGTTTATTGAGGACAGGATTCTTCTGGTTGGAATAGACGCTGCAACCCGGCACGTACATCGAGATACGGGTCGCCTGGGCATCCAGCCCGACGAAGTGAGGCGAGAGCAGGATCACCGGGCGACCTTCAGGATCGGTCAGGTGTTCGACGCCATGAATACGAAACAAACGCTCCAGACGCTCCCGGGACCCCCACCAGCAGAGAGTACGGTCGAGCACAGCCTGGGCGAAAGCGACGAAATGCCGCTTAGCCATTTCCTCTCGCTCCGCTTCCGTTTTTTCCGGAAAGCACAAACGCAGGTTGATCAGCGCGACCTTCCGCCGTTCACGCCCGACGGCGTAAAGCAAACGCCCAAGGCCGGCGCCAAGGGTACGCAGAATGGGTAGCGGCAGCCAGTGCAGCAGCCACAGAAATCCGACCAGAATCCAGGTGAAAAATATCTTCACGACGCCTTACTCCGCCGGCGGTGATTCAGCGCCACCGGGCCTCTTGTAGCGGTTATAGCCCCACAGGTACTGGGCCGGACATTGGCGGATCAGGGCTTCGACCTCATCATTGATTTGCTGCGCCCGTTCGATGGTGGAGCCGCTCAGGGGATTGTGCGGCAGCTGGAAATGGACACGGTAGCCGCGCCCGCCGGGAAGACGTTCCCCCCAGGTCAGCAGCGAGACAGCGCCAGTCTCGGTCAGGCGCGCCGCCAGGGTCATGGTGTAGGCGTAGCGCCCGAAGAACTTGAGCCAGACGCCCTCTCCGGTCTTGGGTGCCTGGTCCGGCAGCATGCCAACCATCTCGCCCTTCTTCAGCGCCTTGATCAATGCCCGAACGCCAGAGAGGTCGGCTGGAGCCAGATGCAGGTGCTCACGTTTGCGGCCCATCAGGATCAACTCCTGGGCAGCGGCAGACTTGGGGGCACGATAGAGCACCGTGATATCACCGAAAGAGGAGAGGTACTGGGCAGTAATCTCGAAGCAACCGAGATGCGGTGTCAGAAAGACGATGCCCTTGCCGGCCTGCCGCGCTGCCTCGACATGCTCCCAGCCAACGACCTCGGCGACCAGGGGCACGGCCTCTTCCAGCGGACGCATCCAGATTCGTGCCAGCTCAATCATCTGCTTGCCGGTTTCGGCCGCGACAGCACCGCGCAGCGATGGGTCGATCCCCGCCTGAGCCAGGTTTTCCTGCAGGTGATGCCGATAGGTCGGCGAAAACCAGTAGATCAGGCGGCCGAATCCGCCGCCCAGCACATGCAGCAAACCCAGCGGCAAAAAGGAAAAAATGCGAAAAAGAAAAACCATGAGGCCCCGGGGGTTGAATCCCCCTGAGAAAAGTTTAATATTATCCGTTCGCCGAGTTAAACAGACAACTTGCGGGGCGACTAATAAATTCTGCTAAAGCG
>JAGTRV010000042.1 GCA_018262245.1 Pseudomonadota bacterium
CCAGCGGCAAGATGATCGGCGTCATCAGCCACGTCGAGGCATGAAAGAACGCATTCCGGCGCAGATTCGCGTGGAGAAAGGTGGCGGGATTGGGTATTCGCGGTTGAGGATTTAGGCCGGGGGAATGGCCGCTACGGTCGACACGGAATATCAGCAATGTTTCTCGTCGAACGCAGAACTACACAAAATCTAGGCCATTTCGTCCGCAAGCCCATTTTCATCAAAAACAATTTTGTCATATGTGATAATCCGTATCAGCTTCCAATTGTTCTTTCGTTAGAAGCCTCCTTCGCTAGCATCTTCATTCATCAACAATGAGGTATCGCCATGAACAGAACACCCGTCTCCTCCAGCAATCTTTGCGCTATTGGCTACAGCCCGGAAACGAAAACTCTTGAGATCGAATTCTTGAACGGAGGGCTTTACAGCTATTCTGGCGTTCCGGCCTCTGTTCATGCTGCTCTCATGTCCGCTTCGTCTCATGGCTCGTATTTCGATACCCACATCAAAAAAGCGGGCTACCCATATAAGAAGCTTCACTAAGCACGTATTCAGCATCTGCAAGCAATAAATATCATTAAAAATATAGCAGTCTAGTCAGACGACCCGACAAGCCTAACAGCCGTCAGGTTACTTTTAAGATAACCGAAAAATTCGGGCAGGCCAGCCGTACTTCGGTTCAGATAGGTGCGTGCCGTGATAATTAGTTTTAAAAAAATAGATAATTTTGGAATTTTTAGAAACTATAAAAACGACACCACACAAGATTTTGGAAAATACAACTTAATCTACGGTTGGAATGGAAGTGGAAAATCAACACTTTCCAAATTATTTCAATGCATTGAAAAACGAACGCTGTCTGCAAAATTTCCACGTGCGGAATTTACGGCAAATATCGAATCAGCCCCCCCTTTAACCCAATCTAACCTAGACACAGCAAGCCTTAAAATCTATACATTCAACCAAGAATTTGTCAAAGAAAACATATCATGGAATGAATTAATAAAAAGCATACTTCTTATCGACAAAGAAAAAATTGCGGAGCGAAAAAAACTTGATGATTTAAAAAAAGAGCAAAAAATAGATGCAGATCGTCACACGAAAGAGACTGCAGATATATCAAACCTAGAAGAAGTGTTGTCAAAATTCTCGACCGATAGCGCACGCCGAATTAAAACGAGCCTCCAGTCAATTGACACTGCTGATAAATATTACTTCAATTACGACAAACGAAAGTTTGATGCATTCATTCAAAAAAATGAATCAAAAACAAAATCCGATGCTTCTTTACTAAATAAACATGAGTTAGTAAACATAACAAATGCAGCCAAGCCCGACCAAAAAAATCGCATCGAGCTATCAATAACTAAACTTAATGTCGATATTTTTTCAAAAGCGAAGACACGGTTGGATGAAATTTTGACTGCTAGCGTCGTCAGCCAAGCGATCCGGCGGTTGAATGAAAATCAGGATATAAAAGAGTGGGTTGAGACTGGTCTTGGATTGCATCGGCACCACGAATCAAATGTTTGTGAATTTTGCGGAAATCGAATCCCTGAAGAGCGCATCAAGAAACTCGATGAGCACTTCAATGATAGTTATAGGCTACTCAAAGAGCGACTGGAAAAAGCTGATACGTGGATTTCAAGTCAAGTCATCCAACCCATACCTTTTCCTCCATTAAGTGACTTTTACGAAGAATTCAAATCAGCATATAGTGATGCTTGCATTTCCTTAGAAAATGCTCGGCAAAAAATAAACACAGAAATTGGCATATGGCAAGAAACACTAAAGAATAAAATGAAAAATCAGTTCACCACTGAACTGTCTGTTGAGCCCATACAAGAATCTCTCATTAATCTGTTCAACGAAGCAGTCGATGCGATTGAAGGTGTAGTAAAACAACACAACAACAAATCCGCCAATTTCCAGCAAGAAACAAGCAAAGCAAAGCATTCTTTGGAGCTCCATTTTGCGACAGCAGAGATTAAAGCTTTTGACTATCATGCCAAAAGCAAGGCGGTACTAGATAGAACCGAGAAGAATTTAAAGCTTAAGAAGCTTATTGAAGATCGAAAGCTAGAGATAGACTTAATCGAAAATTCGCTGTCAAACGAAGGGCTTGGATCAAATCAATTCAACAACTCTCTTCATAAATTCCTTGGGCGCGCAGACCTGTCACTTAAGTTCAATCCTGCAAAAAAAGGATATGAAATCATCAGAAATGGATCAGACTTGTGCGATGACAATCTAAGCGAAGGAGAAAAAACGGCAATTGCGTTTGTATACTTTGTCACGAAACTAAAAGAAAACGATAACAAAATTGAAGACACAATTGTCGTAATTGACGACCCTGTATCGAGTTTTGACTCCAATCATTTATTTCACTCTTATTCCTTTCTAAGGAATAGCTGCGACAACTCAAAACAACTTTTCGTTTTGACACATAACTTTACCTTCTTTAAATTAATGCGCGATTGGTTTGATGGAGTCAACAGGAACAGAAAAATAAAATGCAAAACCCCTAACGCATTCTTTTATACGATTGAGACCCAGAAGTCACTGCCACGTTCTTCAGTTATAAAAAATGCTGACTCAAGTTTGATTAAATACAACTCTGAATACCACTACATTTTCTCTAAGCTTTATCAACACAAAGATCAGCCCAGCCTTTCTCGAGATGAAGCATTTCTTACTGCCAACCTATCGAGAAAATTATTGGAATCATTCTTTAGCTTCAAATATCCTCGCCATAGAAGTGACGTTTCTCAACTACTGAATTCAGGAATTCAAGGCTGCACCGTAACCGATGAAACAACCAAAGAAAAAATATACAGATTCATCAACAAATACTCCCATAGTGTAGTTATTGAAACCAACGAAGATTCGTCTGAAAACTTGGTTGGCGAAAGCCATAATGTAATCGGTGATATTTTCACTTGGCTAAAAGAGGTTGACCCAACTCACTACAACGAAATGGTTAGTGTCGTCAGCAATCATTGATTTGCATTTAAAACGTGTTGGATAAAATTGAAAATTGCTTCGACCTTTATCTCCTTTTCAAATCTCTTATCAATAATATTTAATTGCCCGAAAAACTCCCAGTCATTCACCACCACCCCGCGCGTCAGCCAAGCACCAAGCCGCCGCTGCTTTTCGTCCATGGCGGTTACAGCAACGCCGCGCTATGGGCTGTCCGCTTCATTCCGTATTTCCAGAATCACGGCTACGACTGCTACGCGCTGGAGCTTTCCGGCCATGGCAGCCAGCCGGCGGATCGGGTGCATCTCGATGATTTCGGCCTCGACGATTTTGTCGCCGACCTGGCGGCCGCCGTGGCCAGCCTGCCCGCAGCACCAGTGCTGATCTCCCATTCGATGGGTTGCCTGGTTTGCCAGCGTTTTCTCGAACGGGGGTCAGCGCGTGCCGTGGGGTTTCTGGCGCCGGTGCCGCCGACCGGAACGGGGGGCACGGTCAGCCGCTTTGCGCTGACCATGCCGGATTTCTTTGCCGAGTTGCCCAATGCGGTCAACGGCACGGCCAGCGAAAAAACCATGCGCACGATGGCCAGTGTCTATTTTTCGCCAAGCATGGCGCCGGAAGAAACCGTCGAGTACCTGCCGCTGATCCAGCCAGAATCGGAAAAGGCGGTGGCCGAAATGTTGACTGCACCCTTGCGTATCGCCCGTGGCCGGGCGCGCATTCCGGCGCTGGTCATGGGCGGTTCGGCTGACCAGGTCTTCCCGGCCTCGATGCTTCACTTCACGGCGGCGTCGTGGAATGCCAAAACACAGGTCATCGACGGGGCCGGCCACATGCTGATGCTCGACCCGCAATGGCCGGACGCCGCCGGCAAGCTTGAGGAATGGCTGGATAGCCTGAACTGAGCGATCAAAGTGGGCGGAGCAACGTTGAACCCTTTTTCGCTCCGCCCATTTTTATTCAGCTCCCCTCGCCCACGGCGCCATTGCCATGACTTCAGGCTGAACGTGCGGCCTGCACGGCCAGATGCGTGTACGCCAGGCGTACGAGATTCATGGGTAAGCCGAGGGCGATGCCGCGTTCGGCCATGGCGCCGAGAATGTGCTGGTATTCCGTGCGCTGTCCGGCCAGCAGGTCGCGCAACATCGAGGCGGTAAATGGCGAGCCGGGCGCAATCAGCATGCCGAGTGCCTTTTCCGTGGCAGCCTGACCGGTTGGATAGCCGCTCAGTTGGGCGACGGCGCAACATTCATCGTACATCTGGCGGATGAGCGCTTCGCCATAGGGGGTCGCGATGATCTCGCCGACCGAGCCACGGCACAGCGTGGTCATGGCGGCCAACGCGGCCAGGAAAACCCATTTGTCCCACAGCGCCTGCTCGATGTTTTCAGTATAGACGCTGGTAAACGGGGCTTTGCCGCACAGGGCAATGAATTCCCGAGCCAATTCGACGTGTGCCGGGTCGCGCGGGCCGACGGTCAGGCTGTGCATATCGTTCAGTTGGCGAACGGCGCCGGTTTCGGTGATGGTCGCGGCGATATGGGCGACGCCACCCATGACTGCCGCGCGACCAAATTTTCGATCCAGGGCAACCAGATGTTCGATGCCGTTCAGGAAAGGCAGCACGACGGCACTGCCGCGGGCATTTTCCAGCGAAGCCAGGGCATCATCCAGATCATAGGACTTGGGTGCCAGGATGATCAGGTCGTAGATCGGCGTCACGCTGGTGGCTGTGACCATTGGCGGCTGAACCACGAAATTGCCGCGGGGCGTCTCGATGTGCAGGCCCTGATCGGCGATCAGGGCCTGACGTTTTTCGCGCACAAGAAAGGTCACATCCGCACCGCTACGCAGCAACTGGGCGCCGAAATAGCCGCCAATCCCACCGGCGCCAAGAATGAGGATTTTCATGAGGGGATTCTCCTTGAGCAATCAGACGGGACCGGCATATTCGCCGCGCGCCGGGTAGTCGTTGGCGATGGCGAAGTCGATTGCCCCGAGCAGGTCCTGAAACTGCGGGCGAGCGAAGGGCATGGTTTGCACCGCACCGTAATACAGCGTGCCGTCCGGCCGGATGAGGAAGACACCCGGTTCGCTGAACAGCGCCGGTTCCTCGATGCCGATGGAGGTCTTGCCACGCGAGACGCTGATGTACAGCCCCCATTGGCGGGCGCTTTTGAGGCTCAAGCCGTAACCGATCTTCAGCGTACCGGCCTTGACCTTGTCGGCCATGGCGTGGGCGCGCTCGCCATCGTCGCTGCTGATGGCGATGAGCTGCACGCCACGTCTTTCGAACTCGGGGGCCAGGCGTTCGAGTTCCAGCAGGTACTTGGCGCATATCGGGCAATGCAGGCCGCGATAGAAAACGACAAGGTCAAAGCGTTCTCCCGGCGCGGCGCCGAGCACGAAACGGCTGCCATCGGTGAGCGCCACATTGAGCGCGGGAACGGGATGGCGGGGCATCAGGGCGGTTGCAGTCATCGGGCATCCTTTCGTTGAATTGGAGGCGGCTTTGGAAACATCGTTCTGGTCCGGGGGCGGCGATACGTGATTCGTTGACCGATGCGAGCCATTATGTTGAACTTATCGCAATCATTCGTTCATTTATATTTGCAATTCGTACAGATGCCAGCGAACCGCCTCGACCGACTTTCCGCCCTGCTCGAAGGCCTGGCGCCACGCGTCCAGGTCAACCTGCCGCCAGCCGGCATTGCCAGACTTAACTTCGCGGCGGAAGCACCTCCCTTCCTGCATATCCACTTGCTGGCAGAAGGTGAAATGCGCCTGCACCCAGGATCTGCCAGCCTTACCCTTCAGGCGCCGTGCATTGTTGTCTGCCGTTCAGACACGGCGCATGGGCTCGAGACTCCCTCGGCGGAAACATTCCGGCGCCTGATGTGCGCCCGCGCCTGGCTCGATGGACCGGTCGCCCCGCTGCTGCTCAACGAATTCGCTGCCCCGCTGGTGGTTCCGGTCGACGGTGCCGAGTCCTCGCTGCGCCACGTCATCAACCTGATTTCGTCGGAACTGGAAGCGCCGCGTTGCGGGCAGCCGGCACTGCTCGACCGGGCGGGCGATATCCTGTTCATTGGCCTGCTGCGCCACCTGATCGCCCACCCGAAAACCGCCGGCGGCCTGTTGAACGGCCTGGCCGATCCGCGCATCGCCCGCGCCCTGGTGGCGATCCATGCCCGGCCGCAAGACAAATGGACGCTGGAATTGCTGGCCGAAGAAGCCGGCATGTCGCGCACCGCCTTCGCCAACACCTTCCGCGAAGTAATGCGGACCACGCCGGGCAAGTATCTCTCGACCATCCGGCTGGCCATTGCCCAGCGCGCCGTGCAGTCGGGCAAAGGATTGAAGGCGGCGGCACGGGATGCCGGCTACAACAGCCCCTCTGCCCTGTCGCGAGCGCTGTCGCACATCAGCCCTTCCCCTATCAATCTCCATGCACCTGGGCAATGATCCGGATAAGGGCTGAGGGAACGCTCCCCGACGGCGATCCATCTCGAAAGTGAAGGCGGCATCGGGGGTTCTCAGCTAAGCTTTATCGATTGATTGCTTTCACAACGGCGAACTTCCAGAATGTTTTTTGCCCTCATCTTCCTTGCCTTGGCCGCCTTGGGCGCCTACCTTTTCCCGGAATGGTCCTGGGCGGCAATTCTCGGGGCCTCGTTTGGTTGCGTCACCACTTTGCGGCTGGTGCTGTTTTTCACCGAGCGCTCAAACAAGGCATCGACAAGATGACTGCCGGCGATGGGCTCAAGCCGGAATATCGACCAACGCACCGTTAGCACCGGCATCGCAGCCTTGCAGGAATTGCTCGAACTCCAGCAACGGCAGTGGTCGGCCGAACAGGTAGCCCTGGTAGTTCTTGCATCCCACATTGGCGAGGAAGCGCCACTGGGCATCAGTTTCGACGCCTTCGGCGATGACTTCGAGACCAAGGATATTGCCCAGCGCAACGATGGTTTCGGCGATAGCGGCATCGTTTGGATCGGTCAGCACGTCACGCACGAAGGACTGGTCGATCTTCAGCTGGTTCAACGGAAGACGCTTGAGATAAGCCAGGGATGAGTAGCCCGTTCCGAAATCGTCCAGCGAGAAGCGGATGCCCAGCTGCTTGAGTTCTGCCATCCGGCCAATGATGGCCTCGGTATCTTCCAGCATCATGCTCTCGGTCAGTTCCAGCTTTAATCGCGTGGCCGGGGCACCCGTTTGGCGCAGGAGATCCCTGAGCTGATCCGTAAACCTGGCCTGCCTGAATTGACGAGCGCTGACATTCACCGCAAGGGTGAGCCCGGCCGTTTCAGGCTGTTGTGACCAGGCGGCCAGTTGCCGACAGGCTGTAGCCAGCACCCATTGGCCGATGGGGACGATCAAGCCGGTTTCTTCGGCGAGTGGTATGAAGCTGGCCGGCGGGATCGTTCCCCTGGTCGGGTGCTCCCAACGCAGTAGTGCCTCGCCCCCGGTCGGGCGTCCGGATTGATCCATCTGGACCTGAAAACACAGGTGAAACTGCTGTTCGTCGATCGCCTTGCGCAATTCGGTCTCGAGGGCTGCCCGATGCGTTACGGCAGCCTGCATTTCGGGGTCGAAGAATCTCAGGGTATTGCGCCCGGCGGCCTTGGCCTGGTACATGGCCGTATCGGCCCGCCGCAGCAGCTCCTTGGCGGTGACCATCGTGTCGTCGAACAGCGCGATGCCGATACTGGAGGCGCAACGGTAGTCAATCGACAATCGTTCAGGGGGCCTGACCAGGCTGAAGGGATGATTCAGTTGGGCCTGGATGTGGCCGGCAATCAGTTCGGCCTGAATGGTGCCATTCCCGGCTCCGTCGATATCTTCGAGGATGACCACAAACTCGTCCCCGCCCAGCCGTGCAGCGGTATCTCCCTGCCGGATACAGGTTTTGAGACGCTTGGCCACTTCAAGCAGTAACTCATCACCCACCTCATGGCCATGGGTGTCGTTGAGGAACTTGAAGTTATCGAGATCGATGAGCAACAGGGCACCGTGGCTTTTCCGCCGCGCACTGCCGATCAACGCATGTTCCAGTCGATCGAACATCAGTCGCCGATTAGGTAGATGAGTCAGCGAATCGTAGAAAGCCAGACGATGGATTTCCTCTTCGTTCCGCTTGCGGTCCGTGATGTCCTGGTTGAAGCCGACGATGCCGATGGTTTGACCATCCACCTTGATCGGCGCAACGACATTGTTGAAGATGCGCGTCTGGCCATCGACCTGATACTCGACCTCTGCTTCGATCACTTCGCCTTCGTAAACGCGTCGGTTGTTCTCCTGCCACATGGCCAGTTCGTCAGGGCTGACACCACTATCCTCCGGGCGCTTGCCCAACAGGCTTCCCCAGTGCTCGACCACCAGGGCGTTCTCCATAATGCAGCGGCCTTCGAGGTCACGGGCCCAATATTCAACCGGGGTGTTGTCGACAATGGCTCGCATCAGCGACTCGCTTTCCCGCAAGGCATGCTCGGCATTCTTGCGGTCGGTGATATCGCGTGACAGGACGATGAAGTGGGGCTGATGGTCGCCATCGGAAGCCTTTTGCGCCACCGACAATTCGAACCGGCGAGATCCTTCGGGAAGATCTAGCTGGAACTGCGAACCGGTGGATACCCCCTGCTCCATGGCTTCGTGCAGCGACTGGATGAAAATGGCCGCCACGTCCGGCGGCAAGACCTCATGGACGGTCTTGCCGATCATGTCGCTCGGAGAAGCCACCAGCAATTTCGACTGATGCGCATGGCAATCGAGAAACAGCCCCTCGATGTCGAGTTCGAACATCAGGTCCGGCAGCGCCTGAAGGGTTGCGGCAAACTTGTTCTTCAGCGCGATCAGTTCGAGTTCCTGGCGCTTGCGATCGGTGATGTCCGTAGCCACGCTGGCCAGCCCGACAATCTGCCCCTTTTTATCGCGAAGCACTTTCCGGACAAGCCAGTAACATCGTTCGCCACCATGGCCGCGATCGGGCAACCAAATCTCACAGGAAGCACTCTCCCCGCTCGCCAACAACTTGTCGTCGCATGTCTGCATCCGCCCAGCCAGTTCGCTGGCGAACAACTCGCTGTCCTTGCGACCGAGGATTTCTGGAGCAGGCCGCCCCAGCATGATGCCGGCCATCTCGTTGGCGTAGATATAGAGGCCGTTCAGATTCTTTGCGAAAACGGGGGTCGCCAGCTTGTCCAGCAGCGCCTCATGGGTGACTACCCCATCCGTCGTCATTTCCTCGAACAACCCCATCAAGCCCCCTTCTGTGTTGGATGCAACATCAATACCGGCATCCAAGATTTCTCAGTTTTGAAATATCCTGAGGTAATTTACCAGAATCATTTGTGTATTTTTTAACGAGTTATTCTAGATATTCCATCTGCCCAGGCTGCCAGGCTTGCGGTGTTACCGATAAATTCTTTCATTTTCTCGCCGGGCTCCGGTAACAGGACAGCCCGCTTTTTCAGCCGGCACCCTGTCGGGAATATTGACAGTTCATATGCATATTTCACCAAATCATCCGGGTGGATTCCGTCGAGTCCGACAGGCAGGCGATCGGTTCGTTTATTGCTTGTTGTTAACGACAAAGAAGCCCCCTCAACCGCCCTCTATGGAACTGACCTGTGAACACTATGCACTGTGCTGAAAGGCGCCTGAATGAACGGCGGCAGGAAGTCGAACTGTTGGGTTCTGGCAAAACCACCCCGCCGGACATCGACCCCATCGTGAAATCGAGACGGCGTGGCGAACGCCGGGTCGGCGAACGACGCAAGGAAAATCTTGGTCCTCCCTCTGGTATCGATGAACGACGCTTTCGTCCGGACCTGCGGGGCGTTGTTTTTCCCCTCTTCTACAACTTCAAGTAGGAAGCTGAAATTCCTGTGGTCCAGCCTGGCTGAACCATAGGCAATGGTAGGATCAGCCCCGGAATTGAGCGCTTTCGGCTTGGCATCGGATTTCCGTTTTAATCCCCTGATGGGGAAGCATCAAGGCCACCGGGTCTAACGGCAATTCATGGCCGGGCCAACACCAAAACACTGGATAGCGCTCTCAATAGACCGCCATACACTAGCGGTCGCGCATTCGTGGCAAAAGAAGCGTTGGAACAAGCCGGCCGTGAGAAAATTCGCCCATGCGTCCATTAGCCTTCGTCGACCTCGAAACCACCGGCGCCACCGCCACCCATGACCGCATCACCGAAATCGGCATTGTCGAAGTTGATGCCGATGGCTCGGTGCGCGAATGGCAGCAGCTGGTCAATCCCGGCATGCGGATTCCACCTTTCATCGAGCAGCTGACCGGCATCAGCGACGAAATGGTGGCCGATGCCCCCCCCTTCGAGGCAATCGCCGGCGAGGTCATGAAGCGGCTGGAGGGGCGGCTGTTCATCGCCCATAACGCACGCTTCGACTATGGCTTCCTGAAGAATGAATTCAAGCGGCTCGGCGTCACCTTCCGCGCCTCCGTGTTGTGCACCGTCAAGCTGTCACGCACCCTGTTTCCCGAACACAAGCGGCACAACCTCGACAGTTTGATCGAGCGCCACGAACTGCGCGCCGAGGCCCGTCACCGGGCGCTGGCCGACGCCCAGCTGATCCACCAGTTCTGGCAAAAGATCCACCTTGAGCGCAGCCTTGAAGCCATCGATACCGCCCTCAAGGCCCAGAATACCCACCCTAGCCTGCCGCCGCAGCTTGATGCCGGCATTCTTGAAGATCTGCCCGAGTCGCCGGGTGTTTACCTGTTCTACGGCGACAACGACCTGCCGATTTATATCGGCAAGGCCAAGGATATCCGCCAGCGCGTGCTGTCGCACTTCTCCGGCGACCATAGCTCCGCCAAGGAAATGGCGCTCTCCCAGCAGCTCAGGCGTATCGACTGGATCGAAACAGCGGGCGAGATCGGCGCCCTGCTCAAGGAGTCGAGGCTGGTCAAGACATTAATGCCGACGGCCAATCGGCAACTGCGCAAGAACGATGATGTCTGCACCTGGACGCTGGTCGATGAAGGTGAAGGCTGGCTGCGCCCCCAGCTGGCCCTGGCCGCCGATCTTGATTTCGACATTCACACCGCCTGCTACGGGCTGTTCAAGAGCACCAGGGAGGCCAACGATGTGCTGCGAACGCTGGTCGAATCGCACCATCTGTGTGATGTCCTGACCGGCCTAGATAAGGCGAAGCCCGGCAAACCCTGCTTCGGCTACCAGATCAAGCGCTGCAAGGGTGCCTGCATCGGCAAGGAGCCGCTGGCCAAGCACACCATGCGCCTGATGACCGCGCTGACCAGCATGAAGCTGGTTTCCTGGCCTTTCACCGGCCCGGCAGTGATCCGCGAAGGCGAGGAAGCTCATCTGATCAACGGCTGGCGCTACCTCGGCACGGCCAAGAGCGACGAAGAACTCCACGCCCTGCTCGACGGCTCGCGTCCGCCATTCGACCGCGACGCTTACAAGCTACTGGCCAAATACGTCGGCAAGATGGTGCCGTTGCGCTGAAAGCGTCAATAAGCGGGGGCGTGACATCGTCATCAAGCGGCACGAATCGTGGCAAACTGAAGGAATGCCATTCGCCCGGAATCCCGTCATGACATCGCACCCCGCCCGACCATCCCCTGCCGCCAAGCCCCCCAGGACGATTGCCATTGCCTGCCAGGGCGGCGGCAGCCATACCGCCTTTACCGGCGGCGTCCTGCAATCCTTGCTGCGCGATCTCGACCCCCGGCAATATCGCATCCTTGGCCTGTCCGGCACCTCCGGTGGCGCACTGTGCTCGGCCATCGCCTGGTATGGCCTGCTCCAGGGCAAGCCCAAGCTCAGCGCCGACCTGCTGGAATCGTTCTGGCAGCAGATGTCTTCAACACAATTGCCCGATGCCCTGTCCAACCAGTTTCTGGTCTGGCTACAGCGCAGTGCCAGCTATTTTGCGTTGCCGGAAATCAGTCCCTACCAGTTACCGACGACCGGCATGGACTACCTGAGGGGCATCGTCGAACAACATATCGACTTCGCCAAGCTGCCGGCCCTGATCAAGCCGGATTCACCGCGTCTTCTGGTCGGTGCCGTCGAAGTGCTTTCCGGAAAATTCACCGTCTTTCACTCGCATCACGGCCAAGCCGACAAAAGGATCAGCGTCGGTGCCCTGCTCGCCTCGGCAGCCATTCCGGAACTCTTCCGCGCCGTCCATCTGGGTAATGGCGTGTATTGGGATGGGCTGTTTTCCGAAAACCCGCCGGTGCGTGGCTTTCTGGCCGGTAAACAGAGTAGCGAGGCGAAACCGGACGAAATCTGGGTGATCCAGATCAACCCGGAAAAACGCAGCAGCGAGCCGAAAACCACCAGCGATATCACCGACCGTCGCAATGAACTGGCCGGCAATCTTTCGCTCAATCAGGAACTGTTCTTCGTCGAGCAGACCAATGACTGGCTCAAGAAGGGCTGGCTGAACGCAGACCATTTCAAGCATGTCACGCTACGCAACATTCCTTTGCGGGTTGAGCTCGACTATCCGTCAAAGCTCGATCGCAGCCCTGCCTTCATCAATTCCCTGCTTGCCGAAGGACGCCGTGAAGGCTCAGAATTTCTCCATCGGCTGAAGACGGCCCCCCAGTAACCTAAACATCCTGGTATCCAATCATGCGCCTGCTTCCCATCGCCCTCATTTCTGCCCTGACACTGACAGCCAGCGCCCCCCTGGCCGCCGAAGAAATCGACTGTGCCACCACCGCCTGGAAACTGATTGGTGCCAACCACCGGGTTTGCGTCTATGCCTACGATGACCCGGCGATTTCGGGCGTCACCTGCCATGTCAGCCAGGCGCGCACCGGCGGCGTCAAGGGCAGCCTTGGTCTGGCTGAAGACCCCTCGCAATTCTCGCTGGCCTGCCGCCAGATCGGCCCGATCACCCTGCCCGCCAAGCTGCCGGAAGACGAAGTGGTGTTCAGCGAAGACACCTCGCTGCTCTTCAAGGAAACGAAAATTCACCGTTTCTATGACCGCAAGCGCAATGTGCTGATCTATCTGGCAATCAGCCGCAAGATCATCGAAGGCGCCCCGGCCAATGCCATCTCGACCGTACCTATCCAGCCGTGGGGCGGCAAGTGAGCCTGAAAACGTCGTTGGACAATATCGCGCCCTACATCACCAAGGATGGCTCGGAGATACGCGAATTGCTGCACCCCAACCTACACGCAGTTCGCCACCAAAGTCTGGCCGAAGCTGTCGTTCCGTCAGGCACCGCCACCCAACTGCACAAACATGGGGTCACCGAAGAGATTTATCATGTAACCAAGGGTAGCGGCTTGATGAGACTGGGCGGTGACAGCTTTGTCATCGCAGTTGGCGACAGCATCGCGATCGCGCCGGGGACGCCGCACTGCGTGGAAAACACGGGACCGGAAGCGCTGCACATCCTGTGCTGCTGCACCCCCGCTTATTCACACGACGATACCGAACTACTCTGACTTTCTGAATTGCCCATCCTCCGGACGATCAAGCTTCAACCAAAGCCAAAATCGCTTCTGGCAGACCGCCGATAACCAATGGCACCGGCACGGCCAGCATCAGGTTGAGCGCTAGCCCGAAATCCTCGACGAACATCCCGTCATGATCCACTGGTCTGCCATCGTGGACCTCGAGTTCCCGGCCAAACAGCCTGGCCACACGCTCGGTGGTCGTTTCAGCGGCAGCAAGGTAGCCAACCACCCGTTTGCCGAGCGCCAACGCGAAACCAACTTCGACGCAAGTACCTGAATCCGGCTCGCAACCCCGAAAAGGATTGAGATTGGCCAGGACGACATCGGCCGAGCGAATCTGCTCAATGTTGGCATGGTAGATACCGCGGGCGGTCGTTTCGACGCCATCGAGCGGAATCAATGCCTGATGGCCATGCTGCCGACACAGCTGGCGAACCTCATCGGCCCACGCAAGCGCATCCTGGCGAAAGACATCCGGCCCGGCAAAATAGATCTTCATCGTTTTTCAGAAATCATCAAGGTACGCATTTCAACAGTTTCCCGAATTCGAAGAATCGCTCAGATTTTATTGCCCGAGCTTTGACGAACGGCCGTTGAGCAGGCCAAGTCGAGCTGCGCAGAAAATCGTTTGTGATCGATACCTTGGCAGGCCGCCAACAGGCATTCACTGCCAATTTGGCTACACAGAATTTAGCCGCCTAAGTCCGAAACCGACTGACCATCTGTTTCAGTTCCTCCGCCATATTGCTAAGTGACGCGGCAGCTTGCCTGGCCTCCCCGGAGGCCTCACTGGTCTGCTCCGTAACACGGGAAATCCTCTCCATGTTTTTTGCGATTTCAAGGCTGGCCAATTCCTGCTCCCTAACCGAGCCGGCTATGTCGTTCACGCCGTCATTCGCCTGTTCCACTTTTCTTTGAGAACTCTGCAAGGCTTCCTTGACCGCTCCCGCCTTCGCCACGCTGGAGGCTATTGATTCAAGCCCAGCCTCGATCGTCGTGGCAACCAAGCCAGATTGCGTGTGAATCTGGTGCGTTACCGCCTCGATCTGATTGGCGGATTGCCCTGATTTTTCGGCCAGTTTCCGGACCTCATCCGCCACGACGGCAAACCCCCGCCCCTGCTCGCCAGCCCGTGCTGCCTCGATTGCAGCATTCAGTGCCAACAAATTCGTCTGATCAGCGATCTCCTTGACTTGCTGGGTCATGCTACTGATCGTGTTGGTGCTCGCGACAAATTCCTCAACGGCATGAGCCATGTTGGCCACGCTGTCATGAACGCGTGAAATGTCCCCAACCAAGCCATCCACCAAACGATAGCCATTCATCGTGTCGCTGACACTATCCGCGGAGAGTGCTCGAACATCAGCCGCATTGACAGCCACCGTCGAGATTGAGGTAGTCAGCTGTTCAGTCGATGCAGCGCTGGTCAATACCGCTTCGGACTGGGTTTCCGTCGCGTCCCTCAAGGTAGTCGACGTGTGTGAAATCTGGGATGAAGCAGCGGAAACGGCGATGGCGCTTGCATTCACTCCACCCAGAACACTTCTGAAGTCGGCCAGCATGGCATTGAAAGACCTGGCAATGCTGCTCAGCTCGTCATTACCTGTCGCATCGACCTGTATGGTCAGGTCGTGGCTCGCCTGAACGGACTTCATGCCCGATTCAACTGCGTGCAGCCGATTGATCATGCTGCTGACAATGAGTAACGACAAGATCACGCCGACGACCAAAAATGCTGTTCCGCCCAGAATCAGCTGGACTCGGGTAGATGAGCCTTGGTCAGCCAGTTTTTGCGCTGTTTGCGCTTCAATTTCACTGGCCAGTTTCTTGGCCTCCTTGTTGATTTCATCAATCAGCTTATCCGCCTCGCGGTCTAAACCACGCACCGCTTTATCGGTAGCCAGCGTGAAATCGGGCCGACTCGGATCCTGTGCTTTCAGCGCAACCCGATATTTTTCGCCCAGCCCCCGGATAGCGGCCTGCGCACGGGCAGGGTCAATACGGTGACCAACGTCGAGTTGGCGGGCGATCTCCTGAACGGTACCCAGGCGCTCTGCGACCAGTTTTTCCTCTACCTCAAAAGCCTTCAAATATTTTTCATAGAGCGCCGGGTCACCACCGCGAATCAGAATGTTTTTCCACTCTTGAACCTGAAGTTTGAAGTGGTGTTGCGCAGAACGGGCGGAATCGACAAGCGACACTATCGTATTCAAGCGCTCTACGGCCTGGGCGGAGTCGCTGGTAAGTTTGGTCACCTGATAAACACCAATGACACCAAGCAGGAGTAAGCCAGCCGCCATGGTGGCAACGATGAAAAATATCTTTGCGCGGATGCTGGTCATTCTTTTCTCCATGCCGACATTCAAACAAATAATGTATTTTGAATATATTGAAGATATAACACTTCCAGAATGCACGACTACAACAATTACCATCAGTACAAAGTCTGCGCGGCATTCCATAAATGCGAAACCGCCTTGCCGGCACAACGGTTTGCGTAAAAACGCCTGGCCAACATGGAGAGATGGCCAGCCTAGATGACATATCGCCCCCACTGGCTGCCGGTTTGGCTCTCAGACAAATATTGATACAAATCGTCGCACAAACGCTACGGGAAAAATTGCATTTCGGCGCAACACTAGCTCCTTGCTGATCGCAACAAGGAGTCTCCGATGCAACCCAACCACCATTGGCAAGAACAGACTCTCGCCCGATTCATGCAGGTCTCTCGCCTGCATCTCGGTTTGATGCACACCCCGGTCGCCGTCAGGCCACCCCGACGCGTTGCCGGCCATTGCCGGCACATCCTTCGTTCGCTGCTGGTTGCCGGCTCGCTCGGCGCGCTGTTCAGCGGCTCGGCTTTCGCCAGCGAAAGCACCTCTGCGGATTCAAGCAAGCGTAGCGCAAACACGCAAAGCGCCCGCTACAAGGGTAATGAGCGAGTCGCTCACCCCGCTGGACTATCCCTGCATGGCAAGCATCGCTGATCAATGTTCAACAAACCCACCCGACAAGAGGTCAACATGAAACTGAAACCCCTGAAAATGACAGTTGCCGCCATTGCTGTCGCTGCTGCGCTGGGCGGCGCCTATTCGCTGGGCCAATACGCGCCCTTTACCAGTGCCAACGCGACAACCCAGCCTGCCGCTAGCAGCGTCGCCCCTGCCGCCGCTCCGGTCAGCACGCCTAACGGCCTGCCGGACATGCGCAGCATTGTCGCCAACAATGCCCAGGCCGTGGTCAACATCAGCGTGACCGGAACGCGCAAGACGGGCGCCAACCTGCCCGGCGTGCCGCAACTCGACCCCGATGACCCGCTCTACCAGTTCTTCCGCCGCTTCGGTGGACAGATGCCGCAGGACAATGAACCCACGCACGGCCTTGGCTCCGGTTTCATCGTGACGCCTGACGGCACGGTGTTGACCAATGCCCATGTCGTCGACGGCGCCGAGGAAGTGACCGTCAAGCTTAACGACAAGCGCGAATTCAAGGCCAAGGTGCTTGGCCTGGACAAGGCAAGCGATGTGGCCGTCCTGAGAATCGACGCCAAAAACCTGCCTACGGTGAAGATCGGTTCATCGACGCAGACTGCCGTCGGCGAATGGGTGCTGGCCATCGGCTCGCCGTTCGGATTCGAAAGCAGCGCCAGTGCCGGCATTGTCTCGGCCAAGTCGCGCAACCTGCCGGATGGCAGCTACGTGCCCTTCATCCAGACCGATGTGGCAGTGAATCCCGGCAACTCCGGCGGTCCGCTGTTCAACATGAACGGCGAGGTAATCGGCATCAATTCGCAGATCTACTCACGCAGCGGCGGTTACCAGGGGCTGTCTTTTGCCATTCCGATCGAGGTCGCGATGAATGTCGAAAAGCAGATCGTCACGCATGGCAAAGTGCAACGCGGCAAGCTCGGCGTCACCATCCAGGAGGTCAACCAGTCGCTGGCAGACAGCTTCGGCCTGCCCAAACCGGCCGGTGCGCTGGTCGCTGCTGTCGAGAAAGGCAGCCCGGCGGCCAAGGCGGGCCTGGAACCTGGCGATGTCATTCTCGGCATCGACGGCAAAACCGTCGAGACGCCCGGCGAACTCCCTGCCGCCATCGCCACCAAGCTGCCCGGCGAATCGGCCCGCCTGCAAATCTGGCGCAAGGGTGGAACGCAGAACATCGACGTCAAGGTTGGCAGTTTCGGAGACGAGAAAGTGGCCGCGAACGACACACAGCCCGCCACCAAAGGTCGCCTCGGCGTCGCCGTGCGCCCACTGACGCCGGAAGAACGACGCCAGGCCGAGATCAAGGGTGGCGTGCTCGTCGAGCAAGCCGACGGCGCCGCCGGTCGTGCTGGCATCCGGCCTGGCGACATCATTGTGTCGGTCAACGGACAGGCGATTGGCGACGTCGAACAACTGCGCAGCCTGATCGCCAAATCCGGCAAAAAGGCAGCCATCCTGATCGAACGCGGCGATTCTCGACTATTCGTTCCGGTCGACCTCGGTTAAACACGGAAAAGGCAGATCGGACGCCCCCCCCAAGACTGAAGTATTGATGCGCCGGCGTAAGTTGGCCAGGAATGCCTTCCATACCCTGTGTGGAAGGCATTTTTAATAATGGCGCAGTCATTCGAGACGAGAGATCAGCGGCCAATCTTAGGCCCAGGCTGACCTCACGGAGCGGCCAGCAAGCTTGCCTTGTGCATAGCCCCACAGTCTGTAGCGAGTCTGCTAAAGTGAGTCATACAGATCGCACCACCATTCCTGGGGTTCGTCGCAATGAAAATTATCTCGCGCTGGTTTTTCATCGCCCTGCTGCCGATAGCATCGGCCTTTGCCGAATCGTCTGAAACGGTCGGTCATATCCAGACACTGCAGGGGCAAGCCTTCATCCAGCGGGCAGGCACCACACTGCCAGCAGCGATCGGGGCCGAACTGCGAAAGAGCGACCAGATCCGTACCGGCAAGCCGGCCGCTGTCGGCATCGTGCTCACCGATGACACAACGATTTCCCTCGGTTCGAACAGCGAATTGTCTCTGAGCGACTACGCCTTCGAGCCAAAACAGAGCAAGTTCGCCTTGTCGCTCAAGATGATCAAGGGCACGTTCTCGTACATCACAGGCCAGATCGTCAAACTATCCCCGGATTCGGCACGCATACAAACGCCAGATGCCACCATCGCCGTGCGGGGCACCAAACTACTTGTCGAGATCAAGGACTAGCCATGGGACAACAATACGCCGCCCGGCTAGCCGGGGCTCTCCGCAGCAAGTATCAGTGCGCCGCCTGGCTCGTCTCCCTGCCGCTGGTATTGGCTGCCTGCGGCGGGCAGTCCATCGTCCTGATGGCCGACCCCGGCGGCCATGTGGGTCAGGCCGAGGTTGTAACGGCAGCAGGCAAGCAACGCCTGGAAAAATCAGGTGACATGACGCAAACCAGCGGCGAGGCCAAACCGCCATCTGCCGTCAAGACAGCCGATCCGGCCTACATAGCCAGCACGTTTGCCGAGGTGCTGGCCATCGAACCGCCCCCGCCGCAAGTCTTCACGCTGATGTTCGAAAGCGGGACCACCAATTTGACCACCGCTTCACTCGATCAGATTCCGAACATCGTTGCAGCCAGCCAGAAACGCCCGGCCGTCAGTGTTCGCATCAGCGGCCATACCGATGCGACCGGCTCGGACAAGGTCAACGACGCGCTGTCCCAGGAGCGCGCCATGCAAGTCTGGAACCTGCTACAGCAAAAGGGCATACCGGCCAGGCT
>JAGTRV010000157.1 GCA_018262245.1 Pseudomonadota bacterium
GCAGCATCGCGGGATGGTTCCGGGTTAGGGATATCGCCTGATTGCGCCGGATTGCAGCCACTGAAAATTCGCGGTTTAGACGAGCGTCGGCTTCCTGGCACAGGGGCCTACTCACCCTATCGGCCACAACCGGACGTAGCCGCCCCAAAATGTCGAGCTAATCGATCAGCCGGTAAATCATCAGATACCCGCCGCTCATCCGTTTCTGACACGGGTTGCGGATCGGCGTTGGCAGTCACTTGCGAATACACAAAATCCCGTACATCCTCCGATAGGACAGTCGGTCAGATCACGTCCGACAGAGCCCATACTGGTGGCACATAACAAACCCCACCGAAGCGGGGTTTGTGTGTGTGACACATTGAAACTCAGGTCGACATTTCGGTGAGGATGTTTTTCAGCCAACTGCCGGCGTATTTCGCTTCCAGCTTGGCGTCCGAATAGTCAAGCTTGGAAATACCCCCGGAATTCGGGACACCGACGATCTTGCCGTCCTTGACTGTGTAGACCCCCGCTATGCTGATGGCTTCGGTGTGTGACAGGAAACTGTAACAGGTATTGATGCCGGACAGTTCAGTCAACTCCAGGCCATTCATCGCCGCAACGATATTTTGGGCGCAGACTTTGGCTTCCGAGTTGGCCGCATAACCGGACTTCGGCATGGCGCCGGCGTCGCTTGAGTCGCCAATGACGTGGATGTCCTTGTGCAGGGTCGATTCGAAGGTGTTGGCATCGATCGGGCACCACTTCTTGTCCGGGCCGATCAGGCCGGCATTGCCCATCAATGCGGTAGCACGCTGCGCCGGGATGACGGCGATGACATCGCCTTTGACCTCGTCGACGCCCTCGATCGTCACCGACATGGCCTTGTTGTCCACTGCCGTGACCTTGGACGAGTTGCGGTACTCAATCATGCTTCCGTACATCTCCCAGCCTTTCCTGAACAGGGTTGGCTTGGAAACGATGTCAGGGTTGGCGTCGAGCAGAATGACCTTGGATTTCGGCTTGCTCTGTTTGAGATAGTCCGCGATCATGGCAGCACGCTCATAAGGACCGGGCGGGCAACGGAACGGCACCAGCGGTGCGGTCAGAACAACCGTGCCGCCATCTTTCATGGCCTCGAGTTGCTTGCGTAGCAGGATGGTCTGGGGACCGGCCTTCCAGGCGTGCGGCATCAGTTCTTCCGTCTTGGCGTCATAGCCTTCGATCTCCTCGGTGCGGAAATCGACGCCGGGGGAAACGACCAGTTTGTCATAGGCGATGCTGCCACCCTTCGTGGTGACGGTCTTGGCGGCCGGGTCGATGGCGGTGACTTCATCGAACACCATCTTGATGCCGTGGTTGGCGGCCAGTTTGTCGTAGCCAATCGTCAGCGATGACAGATCCTTGATGTAGCCGGCGAACAGGTGCTGGCTGAACGGACAAGAGATGAACTGTCTGTTCTTCTCGATCAGCACGACCTCGATGGTCTTGTCCCGCATACGAATGTACTTGGCAGCAATCGAACCACCATATCCGCCACCGACAACGACGACGCGACGTCCCTTCTTGGGCATGATTTCGGCGGTGCGGCCGATCATCGGCAGGCCGGCAGCACCCGCACCTGCGGCAAGCAGTTTCAGAAAGCTTCTACGATCCAATGTCATGTGATTTCCTCATTTATTTCTGGGCTGCATAGAAGTGCACGAGCGCATCCAGGTCTTGCTGGGAGGTCTCTTGGAACTTCTCAGCCATTTTTTCCGGCATCTTGCGTTTGCCCGAGTCGTACAGTTCCTTCTGAATTTGCAGATAGGGTAGCCATTGGCTGGCAATCACCGGGGTGTTGTCCTTGCCGTCCTTGCCTTGGTCAAGATGGCAGCGACCGCAGGTCTTTTTTTCAAGCTTGGCGGCCCGGGCGACCTTGGCCTTGTCGACCTTCTGGTCGGTGGCGTGCAGTTTCTGCTTGGCGAAGAACTCGGCCATGGCCGTGATCTGCTCGTCGGTGTAACCCTTGGCCAGACGGCCCATGATGGTCGAGGAACGTTCGCCACTCTTGTATGCCAGCATCGCATCGGTGATTGCCCAAACCGACTGATTGGCCAGGCTGGGCATGGTATCGCCGGCACTGCCGCCGTTGGTGCCATGACAACCCGCACAGGCGTTGGCCAGCATTTCAGCATTGGGCGGCGCGGGAAAAACTGCCGCCGAAAATGCCAGGGCGCCTGCTGCCAGTGCCCAATGAGTCAATCTTCTCTTCATTGCTTGTTCCTCCTGATTAACTGGCAAATAACTCCGGGTACGACTTTTTGTGATGACTGATTGCCTCACTCCATCTGCTATCAAAACAAGGCAACCGCCTTCTGCCGGCAAGCCGGACAAAGATCCATCAAGCGCGCCTTGTCCCCCTCGAACATTGGATGCCCCGCCATCATGATGCGGCTACCCGTCGAGGAACCCGACCGTCACCAGCACCAGCAGGATCAGGCCGCAGGCAATCAGCGTCATGCATCTGCGGCGACGGGGCATCCACCAGATACTTCTCCAACTCGCCTGAATCGATCATCCGCTGATATTGCGCCGGGTGATCATGACAGAATTCTTCGAGTGACTGCTTGCCGGTGAACATCACCACATCCGGCGGCGGCAGCTTGTCGGGGCGGAAATGGTTGTTGAAGAAATGCACCGTGAAGAGGAACACTTTCGATAGAAAGTAAAAGATAGGTGTCGCATCCTCACGAGAACCGCCGGACCTGCCGGCGGTTCTGGCTTGATCAAAGCCTGGTCAGAGGTTCTTCGTGACATGGCAGGCTGCGCCGCAGGGATTGGTATAGGGGATCGGCATGGCCGCGCCCGGTGCCACGCCCTTCACACCCTTGTTGTCCTTGCGCGGGACATCGTAGAGGTGCGAGGTAATGTCGTTCATCCAGTAGTTCTTGCCGTCCTTGCCGGCCAGACCCTTGCCGAACCCGGCACCGGTCTGCATCGTCTTGGTGTTGTGGCAATCGGAGCAGGTGATCGCTTCGGGGGCCACGGTGCACTTGGCCTTGTCCGCGAGGTGCGCCTTCAGGTCGGTACTGTCCTTATGGCAGCTGGTGCACGATTCTGGCTTGCTGGCATCAGTCTTCATCTGATGCGGAAACTTGCCGTTGCCGTGCAAATCGTGACAGTCGGAACACGCCACCAACTGGTTGCCGTTGCGGTGCTTGGACGACTTGATGAAGTCCGTGCCTTGCTGGTGGTGCGACTTGGAATGCAATCCGTCCGCCCAGTAGTCTTTCGCAGCGGCATCCTCACGGGTGGTGTATTCCTTGAGAAAAGTGTTGCGGGAGGTACCCGGCAGCATCATCTTGTTGGCGGTATTGACCGGCTGGTCGTTCTTCAGATTTCCTTGGGGCCGGCTGTGACACTGAACGCAGATCATCGAGGCCCGCTCTGCCGCCAGCTTATTCGGGCTGACGATGGAGGAGAAACTCTCCTTCGACTTTTCATGCGCGGAACCGGGACCGTGACAAGTTTCGCAACCCATGTTGATTTCGTTGGGCTTGCCATCGCCATCGATATCCATTTCTCCGTTAAGATCGTTCGCCGAGCCTGCGACGTAGTCGCCGTTCGCCGTCTTGGTCAGCGTATAGCCGTTGTAGTGGCAGGACGCGCATTCCTTGTCGAAAGATTTGGCCGGGGACGGATCGGCGAGCTTGCTGGTCTGCTCGTTGAACAGCCAGTCGGCATGGTAATCGCGCCAGGGCTTGCGACCGCGGTCGGCGAAGGATTCATCACCATTCTGGTTGAATTGTACGAAGGGGAACAGGTTGGCACCGACGCGGAAGAGGTAGCGCTGCTTGTACACGCCTCCGCCGTAGGACATATCCACAGGATAGACGCGCGGTGTGTCCTTTGGATCCTTAGCGTTCTCGGTGCGGAACTTGAGCTTGCCGTCCGTATCCTTGTAGAAGGTGGCGGTGAAGCTGACGCTGGCCGCATCGGCGGGGGCTTTGGTGCTGATCTGGTATTTATCGAAACTCCGGGTCTTGTCGAAACCATGGAACCAGAACTTGGTGCCGGCCATGAGTTTGTCCAAACCCTTGTTGAAATCCGGGAAGCGGGAGAAATCCTGCAGCTTGCTCTGCTTGCCGATGACCGTGATCCCCAGTCGATGGAGGGTTCCTGTGAAGTGCTGCTGGTTTTGGTGGCACTCGATGCAGGCCGAACTGCCGGTGTATTTGGAACCCGACGGAATGTTTCCGGAAATCTTGATCCGCATGGGCGCGGCGCCCAGTTCATCGGTGCCCAGAGCCTTGCGCGACTTGTCACCACCTGGCAGGTACTTGTCGGTGGCGGGCTCGACATACACGAAGTACTTGCCACCGGGCACATTGGCAAAACTGAACTCGCCCTTGGCATTGGTCTTGGCATTCAGGTAACGATTGCGATTGGCGGCCAGATTATCTTCCAGCGGCTCGTCGTTCTTGGAGTCATTTTTGACTTCAAGCGGTGTTTTGCCCATCGCTGCCACATCGGCGGAGGGAATCAGCCAGACAGTGGCATCGGCGATTTTCTTGAAAGCATCCTTGTTGCCATCCTCGACGACACCCTTGAACGGCATGCTCGGGTAACTCTTGACACCGGAACAACCGTAAACGAAGAGTACGGTGGCTAAGGCCAGCAATACGCCAGCAATGATTTTTTTCATCACGACCCCCTTGTTTTTAACCTATCGGCAGGCAAATGCAATCTCTGTGCCACAAGGGAAGACACGTATTCACAAGCGATTGACGGATTTTCCAGCGGATGAGTTGTCGCCAATTCGCGACATCTATCACTTATCGGTGACAAAACCCCAGCGCTTCATGCGCACATACAGGTTCTGCCGGGGAATGCCGGAGAGACGCGCCGCCTCGGAGACGTTGCCACTGGCAGCGTCCAGGATGCTCTTGAGATAGTCGCGCTCGAAGCGGGCGCGTGCATCCTGATAGGCGAGCGCCTCTGCCGGGGCGGCGACATCCTTGTCGGCAGGGCCTGCAGCAGACGGCGTTTCAGATGGGCACAAATGCATCGTATCGATGGGGCCACCGGGATGCAGCGCTACCGCCCGTTCGATGCAATGCTTCAACTCACGCACATTGCCCGGCCAGTGGGCGGACTCAAGTTTTTGTACGGCAGCCGGCGTGAGCGGGCCGCAAGCCTTGCCAAACTTGCCATTGAAATGGTCAAGGAAATGCAACGCCAGAAGGATGATGTCGCCCTTGCGTTCGCGAAGTGGCGGCAGGCGCACCACAACAACATTGATGCGGTAGAACAGATCTTCACGGAAGCGACCGGCCTGGACTTCGCCTGCCAGGCTGCGATTGGTGGCACAGATCAGGCGAAAGTCGGCATGGCGCGACACCGTGCTGCCGATCCGCGTGCATTGATGATCCTGCAGCACGCGTAACAGGCTGCTCTGCAGCTTGGGGCTCATGTCGGCGATTTCGTCGAGGAACAGGTTGCCTTCGTGCGCTTTTTCGAAATAGCCGGCATTGGCTTGTCCCGCGCCGGTGAAAGCGCCCTTTTCGTAGCCGAACAGCAGGCTTTCCAGAAGCGACTCGGGCAAACCACCACAGTTGACCTCAAGGAATGGCTTGGTTGAGCGTGTGCTCAGCGAATGAATCAGCTTGGCGACAAGATCCTTGCCGGTGCCGCTTTCACCCTCCAGCAGCACGGTGGTATCGAGACCGGCGACCTGACGGAGCTGGCCGAGCGCCCGCGCCATCGCGTCTGACTGGGCGATGACAGCAGGCAGGCCACCGGTATCCGACAGGCGCGCCCGCAGGCCGTCAATTTCACGATAGGCGCGATCGAGTTCGAGCGCCTTGCCGATCACGGCTTCGAGCGCTTCCAGATCCTCGAAGGGTTTGGTCTGATAGTCGAACAGCCCTTCGCGCACCGCCGCGACGGCATCGCGCACATCGGCAAAACCGGTCATCAGCATGCTCACCAGTTGCGGCCGGGAGGCACGGAACTCGCGCAGCAAGGCGATGCCGTTCACGTCCGGCAGTCGCTGATCCATCAACACAAGGTTAAAGTCGTCTGCCGCGAACAGCTGGCGCGCCTCGGCGCCATCGGTCGCCAGGCTCACCATCGCTGTCTTCGCCAGCAGTCGGTCGAGCAGGATGCGGGTATGGCGATCGTCATCGACCACGAGGATTTTGGGCAGCATGTCAGGCGGGGCCAGGTTCGTTCCGTGAGAGTTCAGGCAGCACTTTGGGTAATACGTCAGGCAACCACAACGCAATTCGTGTGCCACGCCCGGGTTCGCTGCTCACCGTTACGTGCCCGTCGTGCAGCAGCACCACGTGCTGCACCACCGGCAGACCAAGCCCCGTGCCGTCGCTGCGCGTGGTGTAAAAGGGCACAAAAATCTTCTCCATCACCTCGGGCGGCATGCCCCGACCGTGATCACTCACCGCCAGCGACCAGCCAGGCAGGCCGCGCACCGGGTCATCTTCTCGCGTCAGATCGATTACGATGGTGCCATTGTCAGCCGCATCGTCCGACGTCGCCTGTGCCGCATTCACCAGCAAGTTGAACAAGGCGTGGCGCATCAGGATCGGGTCGACCGTCAGCACCAACGGTTCGGCAGGCAACTTGACCTCCACGGGCAGAAGCTTGTTCTCGGTCTGGCGAAACAACAGTACCGTCTCCTCGATCAGTTCGGCCATCAGCGTCGGTTTGCTCTCAAAGCAGGAAACCTTGGAAAACGCCAGCATGCGTTTCACGAAGGTACGGCAATCCTCACCAGCACTGCGGATCTCCCGCAACAGTTCGCGCGTCCGCGCCGGATCGTCGGCTTCGCGTTCGGCCAGCTGCGCCAGGTTGACCACGCCCACCAGCGGGTTGTTCAGTTGATGGGCAATACCGCCGACCATCGTCCCCAATGCCGAGAGTTTCTCCATCTGGAGGATGCGGCGATGCTCGGTATCGAGGTGTAGCAACTGATGTTCGAGGTCATGCTGGCGCCGATAATCGCGCTCGACGCGATCCAGTGCAAGGTTGAAGATGCCCAGAACACCACCCGACACCAGCAAACTGATCAGGGTCACGGCAGCAATCGACCATTGGAAGGTGGATTCCAGAGCGGTGATATCGCGCATCACCACCAGATCGCCGATATGGCGTTTGCCGGCATCCTCGAGCGGAACGATGGCCAGGTGCAGAGAGCGCCCATGGTCGCGAATCTCGGCGGTGCGCCCCGCCAGCAGCTGTGCCAGCAGGCGATCATCCAGGGCCACTGGCAACTGCTCGGTGGTCTGTGCCAACGTGGCATGGGTGGTGAAACGCTCCCAGTCGCCGCCGCGGTTCATCAGGGTCTGACCGCGTTGCCATTGCTGCGGCGCCAAGTAGTTTTTATTGACCAACACCAGCAAATCTACGGAAAGACTGCCCTGAATTTCATCGATCAGGTGCTCGATTTCCTCGCCAACCTCGATGTAACCAAGCAACTCATTGTTCTTTCGCCAGGGCATCACCATGCGCAAGGTCAAGGTACCCAAGCCACCCAGTTCCAGTCCATGCGCTGCCTTCTGGCTGCTTTGGGCCTGTTTCATCGTCACACGATCAATTGTGTCGCCAAACTCGTCAGGGCTGTGAAAACGATAAAAATTGACGAGGTCAGGACGCGTCAAATACAGGTGCGT
>JAGTRV010000352.1 GCA_018262245.1 Pseudomonadota bacterium
AAGACCGATCAGGCCGCACAGGGCCATGCCCTCTTCATTCGCGTTCTCGCCGTCAGCCAGCGGCTTCCAGGCACAGGCGATGACGCGCAGGCCGCGGCTGGCCAGGTCTTCGTGGGCCCTGTGAAAGTTCTCGCGCGCTTCGGCATCCAGTGGCATCACGGTATTGCCGGCCAGCCAGGTCGTGCAGAGCGGCAACAGGTTTTCCGGGGCGCCCTTGCAGAGCAGCACACCACTGCCGTCCGGATCGCGGCTATAGACCGACATGCGCCGCCGCTCGGCGTCGAAGGCAATTTCGCCAGCAAATTGCCAGGACATGGGCAGTTCGCCAGCAAACTGCCAAAGCGCGATTTCCATCGGGTCGCCATTCGGCTGGCCTTCGGTAAATTTCAGGCTCTGGCAATACCGAGCCACGGCGCGCAAGTGCGGCTCACGCGCCGCCGGCCAGCGTTCGGCCGCGAGATGGTGGCGGCCACCGGCAAACCATTCGCGCACGGACATCCGGTTCTGCGTCAGGGTGCCGGTCTTGTCGGTCAGGATCACCGTCGCACACCCCATCGTCTCGACCGCCGGCAAATGCCGGACCAGGGCATTACGCCGGGCCATACGTTGCGTTGCCAGCGCCAGCGACAGCGTGACCGTCGGCAACAGTCCTTCCGGCACATTGGCGACGATGATGCCGATGGCGAACATCAGATTCACCCAGAAATTAAGGCCGATCGCTTCGCCGAGCAAAAAGAAGATGATGCCCAGCCCAAGCGCCATCATCGCCACCAGCCGCGAGACGCGACGGATTTCACCTTGCAGTGGCGATTCGGTGTCGCCAGTCGATTGGGTCAGATGGGCGATGCGGCCGAATTCGGTATGCATGCCAGTGGCGTAGACCACGGCGCTGCCTTCGCCGGAAACAATCAGCGTGCCAGCCAGCAGCAGGCAGTGGGCGGCCAGCGGATCAATCCCAACGCCTTTCTCGGCAGCTTCGCTGCGCGCTTTGGGATAAGTTTCTCCGGTCAGCGTCGACAGATTGACGCGCAAACTCCAGCTTTCGACCAGCCGGCAATCGGCCGGCACCTTGGCCCCCTCGGCGAGCAGCAAAATATCACCCGGCACCAGCTGCTCGGCCGGAATGTCCATCTCGCGCCCATCACGCCGCACCTTGACGCTTTGTGGCAGCAGTTTTTCCAGCGCAGCCAAGGCCTGCTCGGCGCGATACGTCTGCCAGAAGGAGAAACTGCCATTGACCAGGATGACGCCCAGAATGGCCAGCCCCAGCTCGAACATGCCTTCGCCCGGCTGCAGATAGGCGGCAGTGAAGGCCAGAATGGCGGCAAACCACAGGATCAGCGCGAAAAAATGGGTAAATTCACCAAGCAGATTCAGCCACCAGGGCGTACGCGCCACGGCTTCAACCCGGTTCGGCCCGAATTCGCTCAAGCGCCGCGCCGCCTCCTTGCCGGCCAGGCCATCCGGACCACTATCGAGCGCGGCCAAGGCTTCGGCAGGCGACTGCCGGGCGATCTGCATGCCGGAATGCTCCATGGACTGGCCCAAATCTGTTGTCCGAATGGTTTACTAATAGCCCGCCCCAGCCCGACCGTCCAGCGAATTCCCAGTCTTTAAGCCGAAACTATCGCCAGCGTGATAAATTCGCCGCCGACTCGATTCAGGATTTAGACGCAAGACCATGACCGACCAGCTCAATCTCTTCGACCCGAACGCCAAGGCAGCCGCCACCGAACCCGAGGCGCCAGCCCTGCCTGCCACCGAAACACAGGAACTGGCACCCGAACTGCCACTGGAAACCGCTGCCGAGCCAGCGCTCGAACCAGCCTCGGCCTTGCCGCCTGATCTACCCCCCTCGGCCACCGGCCCGGCCAGCGACATTCCCTCGCCGGCCGACTATGCCGCCCGCCGCTACCTCGAATACGCGATGAGCGTTGTCACCGGTCGCGCCCTTCCCTCGGCCGCCGACGGCCAGAAGCCGGTGCAGCGCCGCATCCTCTACGCCATGCACCGGATGGGCCTGTACAAGAGCCCGCGCCACGTCAAGTCGGCCCGCGTCGTCGGCGACGTGATCGGTAAATACCATCCGCACGGCGATTCCTCGGTTTACGACGCCATGGTCCGCATGGCCCAAGACTGGAGCCTGCGCTACCCGATCGTCGATGGTCAGGGCAATTTCGGCTCGCGCGACGGCGATAACGCCGCTGCCATGCGCTACACGGAAGCCCGCCTGACGCCGATTGCCGAACTGCTGCTGGCCGAACTGGACGAAGGCACGGTCGACTGGAAGCCCAATTACGACGGCGCCAACGATGAACCCGCCCTGCTCCCGGCCCGTCTGCCCTTTGCGCTGTTGAACGGTGCCTCCGGCATCGCCGTTGGCATGGCGACGGAAATCCCCGCGCACAACCTGCGCGAAGTGGCGAATGCGGCGGTCAATCTGATCAGGAATCCCGATTTCGGCGAAGACGAAGTGCTGAAACTGATTCCAGGCCCGGACTATCCCGGCGGCGCGCAGATCATCTCGTCGCCCGAAGAAATCGCCGCCACCTACCGTAGCGGCCGTGGCAGCCTGCGCGTGCGCGCCAAATGGAAGATCGAAAACCTGGCCCGCGGCCAATGGAAGCTGGTCATCACCGAACTGCCACCGGGCGTTTCCACCGCCACGGTGATGTCGGAAATCGAGGCCTGCTCCAACCCGGTCGCCAAGGAAAAAGCCGGCAAGAAGGTCTTTACGCCGGAACAGCTGAACCTGAAAGCCGCCTTCCTGTCGGCCATTTCGGAAAGCGGCGTGC
>JAGTRV010000158.1 GCA_018262245.1 Pseudomonadota bacterium
ATCGATGAAGTGCCCTTCGATTTCGAACGGCGGCGCGTCTCGGTCCTGCTCGACAAGGGGCAGGGGCGCCTGCTGGTCGTCAAAGGAGCATCGGAAGAGATCATTGGCCTGTGCTCGACCTACGAAGAGCAGGGCAATGTCGCCCGAATCCCGCTCGACAAGGCAGCTCGGGAAAAGATACACGCGGTGCATGTCGATCTGGAAAAAGAGGGCTTTCGCGTGCTGGGCATCGCCTGGCGGGATGTTGCCGCCGACCACCCCCATGCCGTGATTGGCGATGAGGCGGAACTGGTCTTTGCCGGCTTTGCCGCCTTCCTCGACCCGCCGAAGGAGAGCGCCGGCAGCGCGCTGGCTGCCCTCAAGGAGAGCGGCATCAGTGTCAAGATCGTGACTGGTGACAGCGAACTGGTGACCCAGCATGTTTGCGGTCAGTTGAACATTCCGGTCATCGGCATCCTGACCGGCAAGGAAATGGCGGTAATGGATGATGCCGCCCTGCGCATCCATGTCGAAAAGGCCAACCTGTTCTGTCGGGTGAATCCTGCCCAGAAGGAGCGGGTCATCCTGGCCCTCAAGGCGCGTGGCCATGTCGTTGGCTATCTCGGAGATGGCATCAACGATGCGCCGTCGCTGCACGCGGCCGATGTCGGCCTGTCAGTGGATTCGGCCGTCGACGTGGCCAAGGAGGCGGCTGACATGATCCTGCTCGATCATGACCTGCATGTCCTGCATGACGGCGTGCTGGAAGGACGCAGAACATTCGGCAACATCATGAAGTACATCATGATGGGTACCAGCTCCAATTTCGGGAACATGTTCAGCATGGCCGGGGCCGCTTTATTCCTGCCTTTCCTGCCGATGCTGCCGACCCAGATCCTGCTCAACAATGTGCTTTACGACATCTCCGAGGTACCGGTTCCGCTCGACAAGGTCGATCCCGAGGAGCTGCGCCGGCCGCGGGTCATGGACATGAAGTTCATTCGCAATTTCATGCTGACCATCGGCCCGATCAGTTCTGCCTTCGATTTCCTGACTTTCTACCTCATGCTCAGCGTCCTGCAGGCCGATGAGAAGCTGTTTCAGACCGGCTGGTTCGTCGAGTCGCTGTGCACCCAGGTGCTGGTCATCTTCGTCATCCGTACCCGGGGCAATCCCTTCCGGAGTCGCCCGCATCCAGTATTGGTCGCCACTTCGCTGGGGGTCGCGCTGCTCGGCGCCGTACTGCCGTTCACACCGCTGGGTACCTACTTCGGATTCGTGCCGCCACCGGCCAAGTTCTACTTCATCCTGGCCGGCATGGCGCTGGCTTATCTGGTGATTGTCGAAGTGGCCAAACGGGTGTTTTATCGCTGGCATTCGGCCAAAAGCCCGGCCCTGCCGTGACGGATGATCATCCGACCAAAAATGATTGTTGTTGGCGCAGCGATTACTTTACGGGCAAGTTGCCTACCCAGTCGCATTTCATCGAGCGGCAGCGATAGCGCTGAACCGGTGTGAATAGACTGAGCACCAGATCGATGAAACGTCTTGGAATGCGATTCATCGAGCCGTGGCACAAAGGGCAGCGCCGGGCATTGCTGACCATGGTGTGATCAGCGGTCGATAGCGTTGTCATGGTGGCCTCCTGTGAAATTCTGATGATGGCCATTTGAATTTGTTTGATGGGCTGACACAGGGAAAGTTGCTGACTCCCCGCGTCAGGCCCAAAGGGATCAGCGTGTCGGCGGGACGACGATCACCGTGCTGCCACTGGTGGTGCCGCCGGTCGAGCCTGTCTTGCCCTTGGCGCCGGTTGCGCCAGTGCTGCCCTGAGTTCCTGTTGCCCCGGTATCACCAACGGCACCGGTCGAACCTTGCGTTCCGGTTTCACCCTGGGCACCGGTGTAGCCGGTATTACCCTGATTGCCGGTCGATCCCTTGGCGCCGGTGTTACCGGTACTGCCTGTATTGCCCGTGTTACCGGTATTGCCGGTATTGCCGGTGCTACCGCGCTCGCCTTGCGGACCCATCGGTCCGGTACAGGCGCCCAAACCGAAGGCGGCGATGATCAATAGCGTGCTGAGTGATTTTTTCATGATTTTCCTCTTGAGTCGTATGCGGCCGAAAAGCTGCATGGCCCAGACTGCTCCGGGGGAGGGGGGAGGTCTGTTCGCTGGCGCGCACAGCCCGGAATTGCTGTGGCCTTCAGCCGTTGCAACTCTTGCACGATGTTCGGAATGTTTGCCAGCACACCGACTGCCGTCCGGCAAACGAGGTTTCATCCCCTCTCCTTAATGGGGGGAATCCAGCATGTTTCATTCAATTGACCTTGTCGCGGCCAGCAGTCTTGTTGTGGACCACATACTTCCGGCCCTGATGTTGTTCGTTGCCCTGGCCCTGATCATCGTATTCATCGATTGAAGCGACTCACTCCGCGGCCCCTATGTGGCTTGCCGCACAGTATGCGCAATGAGTTCGCCCTATTCTGGGTTCATGTCGGTGATGGCACCGGCGTATGACGAATCAGGAGACCCTCATGAACCAGAAACCCAAAGAGCCGCCCCATAAAACCGGGCAAACACCACCGTCCTATTCGGATGAAGTGATCAAACAGAAACAGAAGGCCGAACAGCGGGAAATCGCCGGCCGGCACAAGAATAGCGGCCCGAAGGATCACAAGGGCGCCCGATAAGCGATCATGGTCTGCCCCGGGACTTTCGTGAACGACTTTCCGATTGTTTGCGTTGGCGGTTCGGCCGGTGGCCTTGAGGCCTACATCAGGCTATTGCGTAATCTGCCGGCCGACATGGGTGTGGCCATCGTACGCATTGTCCAATGCCGGATTTGAACGAAAGCATTTAATGCCGGCCAATTATTTTTGCCTTGTGTGTGCAAGCGAACCGAACCCGCGGCCTGGTCGACGGATTATGAGCATCACGGCATAGCGCTAACCAGCGCTAATGCGTTTGCAAGCCAGTGTTGCAGCAGCAACCGGGCAGTGCCTGCGCAAAATCGTCGTGGCGGAACCATCCATCACCGTAAAGGGTAGACACCATGTATATCAAACTCGCTGCAAGCTGTTTCATCAGTGCCGCACTGATGCTTCCAATGGCCGGTTATACGGCGGATTCAGACAAATCATCCGCGACCACGATGGTCAAGGACTCGGTCATCACCACCAAGATCAAGGCTGAACTGGCTGCCGAGAAAATGTCCAGCCTCGTCAATATCAGCGTCGATACGGATCACAAGGGCGTTGTGACCCTCGGCGGCACGGCCGCCAGCAAGACCGCGGTAGACAAGGCTGTATCGATTGCCAAAGCGGTCAAAGGCGTCACCTCAGTCGACAATCAGATCAAGGTCGTGGCGGACAAGTAACCCATTTTTTCCGTGATCAAGCGCACGTTTCGGGCTGCGATGCGGTCCCGGGACGTGCGAAAAAGGAGTTGTGATGAACGGTTTCGTTCAGGATATTGAAAAACTTGCCCTTGAAAATGACGACTTCCGCCAGGTGCTGTACACGGCAAAGAATTCCCAACTGGTCCTGATGGCGCTGAAACCGCAGGAGGACATCGGCGCGGAAATTCACAAGGTGGACCAGTTCTTCCGCGTTGAGGAAGGCACTGGCGAGGCGGTTCTGAACGGGGCCCGAACGCCGATTCAAGCCGGCTTCGCAGTGCTCGTCCCGGCCGGGGTGAATCACAACATCATCAATACCGGCACGGTGCCGCTCAAACTTTATACGCTCTATGCCCCGCCCAACCATCGCGATGGGGTCATCCACAAAAGCCGTTCAGATGCCGAGGGTGATGCCGAGCATTTCAACGGCAAAACGACTGAACAACGGAGTATCAAATGAATGACGTGGCGATCAATAGCCATGTAGTGAGTTCAGGCTAGGGTAGGCCTTGCTGATCTTGATGCGCCACCACAAGCACAGTTTGACGTGATGCCTGATCCAGTCCTGCGTATTTCCTTGCTGCCTTTTCCCGACCGGGCGGGTAGCAAGGCTGATTTCTATTGGTGGAGACTGATTCCTGCTACGGGGGACTTTGGGCGAAAAAGGAACCACCAGCCGGCCAGTGCAATCCCGAAGACGGCATGGGCGGCCATGGTTACCCAGTCGCGGCTCACGGTGAACCATGGGAAGACGGCCGTAAAGCCATGAAGATTGATGGCGTAAATGGCCAGGCCGTACAACCCCCCGATGGCCATTGCCTGGCGCGCGCCAAGGCGGCTGGCGAGCAGGGCAGGAATAATGGCGTAGATCGCAGACAGCCCAAAGTGGAGCAAGCTGGCGACCATCAAAATATCCCACCGTGCGGTTGCTGGCGGTGGCAAAACGTCCGGTCCCATGACGATGGCAGCGGCCAGGCGTGCATCGCGTAGCAGCGTTGCGAGCATGGGGATGTCGGTCAGCCACCACAGGGCAAGTTGAGCGATTGTGGCTATCGTTCCGGCGAAAATGCCAGAAAGAAGAACCGTGACCGGATTGATTCGGCGACCCCGATGCCAGGGGAAGCGATCAGACCTTGGCGGTTCATCCTTTGCCATCAGATCAACGCTTTTCTGGCCAACAAGGGGCGACTGGAGGTGGGCTGCCAGTCCCTTGCCGCCTTGAGCCATTAGTCGCACATGATTTCTGATGAAAATGGACCGGGCAAATGGAGCGAGCAGATTCATCCACCATTTGGTGCTGTGAACATGCCATTCAAAACGCACGACACTGACTTCCCCGTCGCAAACAAAGCGCCAGCGGCCAATGCCTTGCAAGTCACCTTCGGCCATGCCCTCGATGGCTTCCAGATTTCTGATGCTGGTGGCACGTATCTCGAAGACGACCGGGTAGGGAAGTTTTCCGCGCCAGACATAGCGCCGGATGCTGTCGATGCCATCGTCGTCACCATCGACAATGGTTTCCACTTTTTCCGCCCCTTGCCACCAGTCCGGCCAGTGGAGCGAGTCGTGAATGGCGTTGTAAACCTGAGTCAGCGGCGCTTTGATGTGCCAGATCGTCAGCAGGTGGTATTCAGCCACAACGTCTCCACGGCTTCTGGTGTTGTTAGTTCCAGACCGGTTCGCCCTTTGCCCGGCGAGCCGATTTTTCCAGTTGTACCAGTGTGATCAACAATTTCTGGATCAGTTTCCGGCTCCGTTCATCGGTCAGGCGGCCATCCTGGTCAAATCGTTCGGCGGCATTGCCGATCATGACCTCGGGTTGAACGACAACGGGCATATCGAGCGCCACGAGAATTTTCCGCAGATCGTACTGGGCGCGGGCAGTGCCGAAATTACCGATCGAGACGCCCATGATGGCTGCTGTCTTGCCTTGCCAAGCACTTTGGCCGTAGGGTCTTGAGGCCCAGTCGATGGCGTTTTTCAAGCCACCGGGCAGCGAGTAGTTGTATTCCGGGGTGGCGAACAGGATTGCATCGGCGGCAATGATCTTCTGCTTGAATTCGAGGACGGCGGCGGGTGGCGCCATTTCCTCGTCCTGATTGAAAACCGGAATCCCCTGAAGATCGGCAATATCCAGCGTGACGTCTTCAGGGAGTAATTCCTGCGCCGCTTTCAGGGCAAAACCGTTGTACGAATCCTTGCGCAGACTGCCCACGATTCCGAGAATATTCAGCGTAGCCATTTCATTCCTCCATTTGTCAGTTTGCCAGCATGCCTGCCGGCGAAGGCGCGTTCTGTGCGATAGCGCACATAGGCAATCCACCGTCCTATATGCGCTGCCGAACGGAAAACCTGCAGATGGGAAGAGATACTGATTGCAGGCTCCTGATATTTGAGCGCTTGGTGTGATTTCCAGTTCAACAGGAGCCGGTTGTAATGTCTTTTTCCGTCTGGGCGCTGATCGTCGGCGCCTTGCTGATCACCATGGCTTTGGCCGGTACGCTGATGAAGCGATTGCCGGTCAGTGCTTCGATGTTTTATCTGGTGGTCGGCTACGGGCTGGGCAGTGCCGGATGGGGGTTGATGGCGCCCGATCCACGGCAGGTATCGGCCATTCTCGAGCGGGTCGCCGAAGTGGCTTTGCTGATTTCATTGTTTTCGGTCGGCCTGAAACTGGGACTGCCGTTTTCCAGCCGACACTGGCGCTTGCCCTTGCGTCTGGCTTTTGTCTCGATGGCGCTGACCATTGGCCTCATTGCGTTGGCCGGCATCTTCCTGCTGGGCATGCCGCTGGGGGCTGCGATCCTGCTCGGCGGGATTCTGGCCCCGACTGACCCGGTCCTCGCTGCGGATGTCCAGGTCGATGAACCTAGTGACCGTGATCGTCTGCGCTTCAGCCTGACCGGCGAGGGCGGTTTCAACGACGGCGCCGCTTTCCCCTTCGTGATGCTGGGCCTGGGACTGCTGGGCATGCACGAACTTGGCAGCTGGGGCTGGCGATGGCTCGCGATCGATGTCCTCTGGGCCTTGGCCGGTGGCTTGCTCATCGGGAGCCTGCTCGGTGCGCTGATCGGCAAACTGGTGGTCTATCTGAGAACGCGCCATCAGGAAGCGGTCGGGCTGGATGAGTTCCTGGCACTTGGGCTGGTTGCCCTGGCTTTCGGTGTGGCGCAATTGCTTCAGGCTTCGGGATTTCTCGCGGTCTTCGCCGCCGGGCTTGCCTTGCAGCGAGTCAAGGAACGCTCGCGCCACCAGAAGGCGCCAGACGAAGGGCCGGCCGGTTTGCAAGGCAAGGATGCGCACCTGGCTGTCGCCACCCATCCCAATCTCGCCAGCGCGTACATGATGCAGGCGGTACGCGGCTTCAACGAACAACTTGAGCGGATAGCCGAACTGGTGATTGTCCTTGCCGTTGGCGCCATGCTGGCCTATGTCCGGATCGATGCATGGGCAATTGCCTTCCTTACCCTCCTGTTTTTCGTCCTGCGCCCGGTGTCGGTCTGGCTGGGATTGCTTGGCGCCTCAGTGTCCGGTGATCAGCGTTTCCTGATTGCCTGGTTCGGCATCCGCGGTATTGGCTCTGTCTATTACCTGATGTTCGCCCTGAATCATGGCCTCTCAGGTTCGCTGGCCGATCAGGCGATCAATATCACCCTGCTGGCGGTGGCTGCTTCCATCATCCTGCACGGGGTTTCGGTGACCCCTTTGATGGCGCTCTATGGCAGGCGGCAGGCCGGCAGGAGCAGGCGTTCGCTATCAGAGAACCGTCGCCACGACATTCGCTGATCGCCCCGCTTCGGCATCGGCCAGCAGGCAGGCATCGTTGCGCACGGCATGCGCAATCGGTAGCTTGGCGTCTTGCTGCCAGGCGAACAAAGCGGGGGACTTTTCAGCACCGGTAACCAGGACCAATTGTTTTCGGCAGGCCCGCAGTGTCTGGAAGTTCAGGCTGACCCGCTCGCTGGGGGGCTTGGGTGCGCTGTGTACCGCGATCACCGGTGCGACGTGGTGGCCGTTCAGCGAAAACAGACTGGCGGTGTGCCCATCTTCTCCCATGCCAAGCAGCACGAGATCGAAAGGCTGTTTGTCTCGAATGGTGGCTGAGTATTCTTCCGCCGCACGTGTTGCGCCATGTTCGGCCGGAATCGGGTGGATCTGCCCGGCCGGCATCGCCACGCGGGAAAGCCAGACCTCATTTGCCAGGCGTGAGTTTCGTCCG
>JAGTRV010000159.1 GCA_018262245.1 Pseudomonadota bacterium
CTGAAGCGCATCCAGACCGGTGAATACGCCAAGATGTTCATTCAGGAAGGCAAGACCAACTATCCTTCGATGACGGCCCGTCGTCGCCTGAATGCCGTGCATCCGATCGAGACCGTTGGTGGTCAGCTGCGCGACATGATGCCGTGGATTCGCAAGAACAAGCTGGTCGACCAGACCAAGAACTAAGGTAGTTGCAGGTTCGATAGCGTCTGCTTCAATGGCTGACGCTATCTTCGCTTCGGGCGGTGCGGGAGACTGCACCGCCCTTGTTGTTTGTGGCTTTTCGCGGTGTCCGGTGTATCCTTTTCCGGTTGCCCATTCAATTGTGACCCATGACAGAACTCAAGCCCCGTAAGACCCTGTTTAATCCCGAGTTAAAGCGGCGCGGTATTTATGTGCTGCCCAACCTGTTCACCACGGCGGCGCTGTTTGCCGGCTTCTTCGCCATTGTGCAGGCGATGCAGGGGGATTTCGAGCGGGCGGCGATGGCGATCTTTATCGCGATGGTCCTCGATGGCCTGGATGGCCGTGTGGCCCGGTTGACGCATACACAATCGGCTTTTGGTGCCGAGTATGACTCGCTTTCGGACATGGTCAGCTTCGGCGCCGCGCCGGCATTGGTCATGTACGAGTGGGCATTGCGCGATCTCGGCCGGCTTGGCTGGATTGCTGCGTTCATCTATTGCGCCGGTGCGGCATTGCGCCTGGCGCGTTTCAATACAACGCTGGAAGTGATGGACAAGCGTTTCTTCCAGGGCTTGCCCTCTCCTGCGGCGGCGGCACTGGTCGCCGGTCTGGTCTGGGTGATGATTGTTTCCGGCGTTCCTGGTAGTGATGTGCGCTGGCTGGCCTGTGTGCTGACCATCTTTGCCGGAATTACCATGGTTTCCAATATCCGCTATTACAGTTTCAAGGACGTCAATCTCAAGAAGAGCGTGCCTTTCTTCGTGATTGCCGCCATTGCGCTTGGCTTTGCGCTGGTGGCCTACAGCCCTGAAATTGCCCTGTTTGGGTTCTTTGTCTTTTATGGTTTGTCCGGTTACGTGCTGGCCGCTCTCGGCCTGTTGAAGCGTAAGGCACAGTGATTTCTCGGAGCAGCATATGAAACAGCACCTGGTTATTTTCGATACTACCCTGCGCGACGGCGAGCAAAGCCCCGGCGCATCAATGACCAAAGAAGAAAAAATCCGCGTTGCCCGCCAGCTCGAGAAAATGCGGGTTGATGTCATCGAAGCAGGTTTTGCGGCAGCTTCGCCAGGCGATTTTGACGCTATTCACTCCATTGCACAGACCATCAAGGATTCGACGGTCTGCTCGCTGGCACGGGCCAACGAGAACGATATTCGCCGGGCTGGTGAGGCAATCAAACCAGCGCAATCGGGTCGTATTCATACTTTTATCGCCACTTCTCCCATTCACATGGAGAAGAAGTTGCGGATGACGCCCGATCAAGTGGTCGAGCAGGCGGTTAAAGCGATTGGCTGGGCGCGCGAATATACGGACGATATTGAATTTTCGGCCGAGGATGCAGGGCGTTCTGATCTGGATTTTCTCTGTCGGATTTTCGAGGAGGTCATCAAGGCCGGAGCAACGACCATCAATGTGCCGGATACTGTTGGTTACAACATTCCATCGCAGTATGCGGAAACCATGCGCCAGTTGATCGAACGGGTGCCTAATTCCGACAAGGTGGTCTGGTCAGTCCACTGTCACAACGACCTCGGGCTGGCTGTCTCCAACTCGCTGGCGGCGGTCCTTTGCGGGGCGCGCCAGGTTGAATGCACGATCAACGGCCTTGGCGAGCGGGCCGGCAATGCGGCGCTGGAAGAAATCGTCATGGCGGTGCGTACCCGGGCTGATGTCTTTCCGGTCGAGACGCGTATCGATACGACCCAGATCGTGCCGGCTTCGAAGCTGGTGTCGCAGATTACCGGTTATCCCGTGCAGCCGAACAAGGCAGTGGTCGGCGCTAATGCTTTTGCCCACGAGTCGGGAATCCATCAGGATGGCGTGCTGAAGCATCGCGAAACCTACGAGATCATGCGGGCGCAGGATGTGGGCTGGACGCAGAACAAGCTGGTGCTTGGCAAGCATTCCGGTCGCAATGCCTTCAAGAATCGCCTGCAGGAGTTGGGTATTGAGCTGGAAAGCGACGAGGCGTTGAATGCTGCTTTTGCCCGTTTCAAGGAATTGGCCGACAAGAAGCACGAAATCTTCGATGAAGACCTGCATGCCTTGGTGTCCGACGATTTGGTGACGCCGGATCAGGAGCACTACAAGCTGGTTTATTCCCGCGTCTGTTCAGAGACCGGCGAGATGCCGCGGGCTTCAGTGATTCTTAATGTCGGCGGAGTCGAGCACAAGGCCGAAGCCGATGGCGGTGGCCCGGTCGATGCGACCTTCAAGGCCATCGAGAGCATTGCTGCGAGTGGTGCCGAATTGCTGCTTTATTCAGTCAATGCGATTACGACCGGGACCGATGCGCAGGGCGAGGTGACAACCCGTCTTTCCAAGGGGGATCGTATCGTCAATGGCAATGGTGCGGATACGGATATCGTGATCGCTTCAGCGCGTTCCTATCTGAATGCGCTGAACAAGCTGCATTCGACGCTCGATAAGGTCAAGGCGCAAGGCGGCGTCTGATTCCCGCAGGTTCGCAGAGAAGCCGCTTCAGTTTGACTGGGCGGCTTTTTCTTCTTTGGGGGCGCGCGTTGCCCTGACGTAAAGAATGGTTGAGATAAACAGGATGGCGGCCAGCAGTGTTTCACCGGCAGCCAGCTTCTGGGAAAGCCCGCTGTCGCTGGTCGCACGCAGGAGGCCTTCCATCAGATAGAACTGAATGAACAGTGAAAGCCATTTGTAGGTGTAACGCTTGCCACGCAGGATGCCGAACAGCGGGAAGAGCAGGAATGCCGCCTTCAGCGTCATCCACGAGCCACCAGGCTTGAGTGGCGCCAGCCAGCCCTCCCAGGCCAGGCAAAGGAAAATCAGCGCGATGAGGCTGGCGCTGGCGGTGATCTGATAGCGGGTAGGTGTCACGGTCGACTCAGTTTTTTGACCAAAAGAGCAAGGCGTTGTCCCTGGGCAAAGGCCAGCTTGCTCTCGGCGTCGGAGAGTGTCGGGCTGCCATGCGGGCCGGCGACATGGCTGGCGCCGTAGGGCGTGCCAGCGGTGTGGGTGGAGGATAGCTCGGGCTCGGTGAAGGGAAGTCCCATGATCAGCATGCCGTGATGCAGCAGGGGCAGCGTCATTGAGAGCAGAGTTGCCTCGTTGCCACCATGCTGGCTGCCGCTGGAGGTGAAGACGCAGGCCGGCTTGCCGGACAGCGTGCCATTTTGCCAAGCGGCAATGGTGCCATCCCAGAAGTATTTCATCGGGGCGGCCATGTTGCCGAAGCGAACCGGGCTGCCGAGAGCAAGGCCAGCACATTCTTCAAGATCCGACAGTTCCACATAAGGCGCGCCGGCATCGGGAACGGTTGGTTCGACGGTCTCGCAGGTCGTCGAAATACGGGGGACGGTTCGCAGTCGGGCCTGGATGCCGGGAACCGACTCGATGCCGCGCGCAATCCGTTCGGCCAGTGCTCGAACCGAGCCGCGATGGCTGTAGTAGAGGATGAGAATGTCTTGCATGGTCGACTATTATACGGCCCCATGCAAATGCGCTCCCGAAATCGCCGTAATCCCCGCAAGCCTCCAGGTGCAGGTGGTGTCTTTCATCGCTTCTATGGCGAGAACATGATGCAGACCAGTGCGGCACTGGCTTTTACGACATTGATGGCATTGGTGCCACTGGTCACGGTCGTCCTGTCGGTGGCTCATGCCGTCCCTTATCTCGATCTGGTCGTGGCTCGCCTCGACTTGATGGTGCGCGAGGCATTGTTGCCAGTCGGGGCTGCGGGAGCGATTGTCGGCAATATCGGCAAGTTTTCGCAGAAGGCTCAGAATCTGACCCTGGTTGGCCTTGGGGTGCTCAGTGTCACGGCTTTTCTGCTGATGAATACTATCGAGCGGGCTTTCAACCATTTGTGGCGGGTAAGTCCGCGCCCCATCCTGGCGCGTTTGCGGCTCTATGCCTTCGTTATGGCGGTATGGCCATTTGTGCTGGGAGCGGTGGCGGGGGTAATGTCATTTGCCATCACGTCCTCGCTTGGGCTCTTTGATGAACCGATGTGGTTTCGTCGTATCGCCCTCAAGGTGCTTGCGACCGTGCTGCTTGGCTTGTTTTTTTCGTTTTTGTATTACGCGGTACCAAATGCCGAGGTTTCAAGGCGGGCGGCGCTGGTCGGTGGCGTTTTTGCTGCGCTGGCGTTTGCGGCCATGCAGAAAGTTTTCGAGTTGTTTCTGGTCAGTTCGGCTATGCTGAAAAGCATCTACGGTGCTTTCGCTGCCTTTCCCGTATTTCTGGTCTGGCTGCATCTCTCTTGGGCGGTGGTGCTTTTTGGTGGCTTGCTTGCGGCTAGCGTGAACCGTCCGGGGAAAGGCTGAAAATTTCGATGCTGCTGGTTTGTTCGTTGAGACCTGTTGCTTGAAGTTCTTGGATTTTCAGGTTTTCGTCTTCGAGCAGGACGATGATTTTTCGGGTATTTTCATTAATTAGCCCCGTCGGGACGACCAGCGACCGGGTCGGTCTTAGCGGCGGCGTTGGGGGAAGAATCAGTGCCGCCACCTTGCTTGATTCCAACTCGTAAGGGGATGCGATTTCCACTGCAATAGCCTTGGGTGCCAGCATCTGCAGGCCGAGTTCGATGTGTTCCGGGTTTTCAGAAATGGCCCAGCGGATAATGCAGATGTGCCATGCGGTCGGCGTGCCTGAATGTTCTTCTGTGGCCTGTAGCGCAACAATGTCGCCGACTCTGATATCTGCCGTGTGGCCGGACATGTGCATCAGTGCGTAACCGTCCGGGCTTTCGTTGGTGACCATCCACTCGCTTAGTTCTGTGCCTGCCTCGGGGGATCTAATCAGGCGCCAAAGATTACCGAGGCCGGTGCACAGATTGGCGCGATAGGATTGTCGTCGTCGGGGGAATCTCCGTTTGCTCGGGTGGCCCCATAGTTGGCTCAGGCGCAACAGCACACCGGGGCCGGTATGCGTATCGGCAAATGCCGGTAATCTCAAGAAATCGGCAGGGATGCCCTGGCTGAGTTCTGCGTGGTGCTTGAGCGCTTGCTCGGCAACGGCGTCCGACGAGAAGTAGAGGACTTGCGCGTCAGGGCCGGGAATGCGGCGAATAAGCGCATGGGCCGGAAAGTCCTTGTCTGCATCAATCCAGAAGACGCCTTGGCTGTCGAGTGGCGGATTTTCAAGTAACTCCACCTCCGGTGTGCAGTTGGCGATGTACTCGCCAATGAATTCGAGTTCGGCCGAAGAGAATGAGGCTGGCTGGGCGATGGCAGCGAGCAGGATGGACGTGTAGATGCGCCGTATGCTTGGGCCGCCGTTCGGGCCGGGGAAGTCTTCCAGGCCAAGTCGGCGCGCAGTGCGAAATGCGGCGTGCAGTTGTTGCCAGAGCCCGATGGGGGTTGGTGCTGCAATCAGCTGTGTGATGCGGACTTGCCAGGCAATGGCGTACATCGCACGGCGCAGTGAGGTGTGTGGTGTGCGTGATGTGCTAAGCCCTTCCGGGTCGAACAGCTCGGCCAGTGTGTTGAAATAATCTTGCGTCAGCGTTTCCAGCAAATCGAGAAGAATCCTGACCTTCTGCCGCAGTTTTCGGGAAATCGGCAAGCTGACTTCATGTAGTCTAGGGACTTCCGCCTTGGCTATGCGCTCCGCCTGGCTGAATAGCAAGTCAAGTATCTTGAGGCGTTGGGTGCTGGGGGCGGCAGCTTCGCGCAGCAACAGAAGCTGGCGGTGCAACTGATCTGCATCTTCCGCGCCAGAGCGCCCGTGTGCCAGCGCCAACCATTCAAGAATGCTCTTGACGTTGGCTTCGGAGCTCGTTGGCAAGAGGTGGTCCGGTAGGCTATTCATCGTTTTGGCAGCATAACAAAAATTTACGTTTTCGCCATCGATGCGGCGCCTTTGCTGAGCCTTGTTCTTTGATCCGGTGCTATTTCCAAGTCCTAAGTGGCTTGTTTTTCCTTGATAAAGCGCTATAATCTGCGGTCTTTTTTCCAGCTAACGAAAGTATTCCCATGGTTGTTATCCGTCTTGCCCGTGGTGGCGCCAAGAAGCGTCCGTTCTACAACATGGTTGTTACCGATTCCCGCAATCGTCGTGACGGCCGTTTCGTCGAGCGTATCGGCTTCTACAACCCGGTAGCTTCCGGCAATGCAGAAGCACTGCGCGTTTCCGTTGATCGTCTGGCCTACTGGCAGAGCAACGGCGCCCAGTTGTCGCCGACCGTCGCTCGTCTGGTCAAGCAACACGCTGCCCAGCAAGCTGCCTAAGTTTTTGTTTTGACCGGCAGCGATATCGTCGTATTGGGTCGGCTGGCCGACCCCTACGGGATTCAGGGCTGGCTTTGGTTGTACCCCTTTGGGGATGATCCGCTGGCTTGGGCAGAAATGCCCGTCTGGTGGGTTGCCAGAGAAGGTGAGCCGTGGCGCGAGTGCAGGCTGAAAAGCCTGAAAGCCCACGGCAACGGTGTGGTGGTGCTGTTGGATGGCGTCGCTGATCGTTCTGCCGCTGAGTCCATGAAGGGTGTTTTGGTCGGCGCGCCGCGCGAAGCGCTGCCCACAACTGAAAAAAACGAGTTTTACTGGACTGATCTGATCGGTCTGGATGTCATTAATACCGCTGATGAGCGGATCGGCAAGGTTGTCGGGTTGATCGAAACCGGAGCCAATTCTGTTTTGCGCGTCATGGGTGATGACAAGGTCGAGCGCCTTTTGCCGTTTGTTTCGGCCGTGGTGCTGGCCGTAGAGAAGGAAGCGGGACAGATTCGAGTGGAGTGGGGCAGCGACTGGTGATCCGGTTTGACTGCATTACCCTCTTTCCGGAGATGTTTGCGGCGGTAACGGAAAGTGGCATTACCCGTCGGGCGCTGGAAGAGCAGCGCTGGCAGTGGCAGGGTTGGAATCCTCGGGATTTCGCCGAGAATGCCTGGCGGCGGGTCGATGATCGCCCCTTTGGCGGCGGGCCGGGCATGGTTATGCAACCGGGGCCGCTGGAGAAGGCGATTGCCGCGGCCAAGTCGCAGCAGCGTGAGGCAGGGCTGGCGAAGAGCCGGGTTATTTACCTCTCGCCGCAGGGGGCGCCGCTTACCCATGAACGGGTGATGCAGCTGGCGACGGGCGATGAGGGGCTAATCCTTCTTTGTGGTCGTTATGAAGGAATTGACGAGCGTTTGATCGAGCGCTGTGTCGATGAGGAAATTTCGATCGGGGATTTTGTGCTTTCCGGTGGCGAGTTGCCGGCGATGGTGTTGATTGATGCCGTTGTCCGCCAGTTACCGGGGGTGCTTGGAGATGCCGCTTCGGCGGTGGAAGATTCGTTTGTCGGTGGTTTGCTGGATTGTCCGCACTACACTCGCCCGGAGGTCTATGAGGGCGTGTCGGTGCCGGAGACCTTGATGTCCGGCGATCACAAAAGAATTCGTCGCTGGCGGCTGAAACAGTCGCTGGCCCG
>JAGTRV010000005.1 GCA_018262245.1 Pseudomonadota bacterium
TCGACCTGGGGCGGCCTGCTCGCTGAAAAGAATATTGCCTGCCTGTACCGTGCCCAGACGCAGGGCAAGGTGCGCATGACGACTTCGCCGCTGCCGCATGAAGGCTTGGGCGTGCCGCAATATGCGTGGATGACCTCGCCGCTGCGTCGTTATTGCGACATGGTCAACCAATGGCAACTGATCGCCTGTTTGAAAGGCGAAACCCCGGCTTTTGCCCAGAAATCGGCCGAATTGTTCGGCGCCATGCGTGATTTTGAGGTCACCTACGCAGCTTATGCCGATTTTCAGCGCCAGATGGAGCGTTACTGGTGCCTGCGCTGGATTCAGCAGCACGGCTTGACTGAAATCGATGCGACCCTGCGCCGCGAGCAGAGCGTCAAGCTTGACCATTTGCCGCTGCTGCTGCGGGTGCCTTCAATTCCGTCCGACCTGTCGCCGGGGCAGCGCATTCGTCTGGCAGTCGAGAGCCTTGATTTGTTGGCTCCGGAAATTACCTGCCGTTTCCTTAATCTGCTTGGCGAAAGCGACGCTGTGGAAGTCGCGGAGGAAGCCGAAGAGGGAGAGGGCGCGTGACAAAGGCGGCCAGGCTGCGCGTATTGCCGACGGTCAAGCAAAACCGTCGCTTGTGGATTGCGCTTGGCGTTTCGCTGTTTATTCATGCCGTTCTGCTCGCGCTGGAATTCAAGTTTCCAGATGCTTCCAAGGCTTTTCGCGAAAGGGCCATGGACATCATCCTGGTCAATGCGAAATCGGCGCGTAAGCCGTCCGATGCTCAGGCGTTGGCGCAAGCCAATCTTGACGGTGGCGGCAACACCGACGAAAACCGCCGCGCCAAGACGCCGCTGCCGCCAACGCATCAACAGACCGAGGGGGATGCCGTCCAGCAGATGCAGCGCCGTGTTCAGGAACTGGAGTCTGCCCAGCAGCGGCTGCTGACGCAGGCCAAGAGTCTGCGCAACGTCAGCGCTGCGAAAACGGCCAGCGAACAGCCATCACCGGTGCCCAGTGTCAGCGGTCTTGACCTGGCCGAATCGGCTCGGGCGATGGCTCGGCTGGAAGGTGAGATCAGCAAGTCGGCGGATGAGTACAGCAAGCGCCCGCGCAAGAAGTTTGTCGGGGCTCGCACAGAAGAGTACGGGTTGGCAGCCTATCTCGATGGCTGGAAGCAAAAAATTGAACGTATCGGCACCTTGAATTACCCCCCCGAGGCGCGCGGCAAGCTCTACGGTGCGGTGGTGATTTTCGTAGAACTGCGTGCCGAGGACGGTAGCTTGTTCAACGCGGAGATTTCCCGCTCTTCCGGCCACAAGGTGCTTGATCAGGCAGCCTTGCGCATTCTCCGTATGTCGGCGCCGTTCGGTGCTATTCCGCAGCAGGCGCTGGGCGGCGCGACGGTACTGTCCTTTGCCCGCACCTGGTACTTCACACAGGGCGATGCCCTGAATACGGCCAGCAAATGAGCGATTTGTACTGCGTCTTCGGCAATCCGATTGCCCATTCCAAATCGCCAGCCATTCATGCTGCCTTCGCCGTCCAAACGGCGCAGGATTTGCGCTATGAAGCGCGTCTGGCTGCGGTTGATGGCTTCGGCCAGGCTATTGCCGAATTCGTTGCGGCGGGCGGCAAGGGGGCGAATGTCACCGTGCCATTCAAGGAAGAAGCCTATCGTCTGGCGACGCGCCTGTCCGACCGTGCGGCGCGCGCCGGGGCGGTCAATACGCTGGTGTTCGATGGTCCTGAAGTTTTTGGCGACAACACGGATGGCGCTGGGCTGGTTCGTGACATCACGAACAACCTCGGTTTTTCGCTGGTCGGCAAGCGCATTTTGTTGCTCGGTGCCGGTGGCGCTTCACGCGGGGTCATCGCCCCGTTGCTGGCTGAAAAGCCGGCCTCACTGATCATCGCCAACCGCAGCGCCGACAAGGCCGTTGCATTGGCACAGGCATTTGCTGATATGGCGCCGCTGGGGGGCGGAAGTTTTGCAGAAACTGCTGGTAAAAGCTTCGATCTGGTAATTAACGCTACCTCCGCCAGCCTTTCTGGTGCAAGTCTGCCCCTGCCCCCGGGGATTTTTGCACCGGGTAGCCTGGCTTACGACATGATGTATGGCAAAGGTGAAACACCATTCCTGACGCTGGCCCGACAGCAGGGGGCGGCACGTTGTGCCGACGGTCTTGGCATGCTGGTTGAACAGGCGGCGGAAGCCTTCTTCGTCTGGCGTGGTATTCGCCCGGGTACTGCGCAGGTGCTGGCTGAGCTGAGAGCCAAGCTGGTCGCATGAAAATACTCGGCCGCTGGCTGAAATTGCTGTTGCTGGGCCTGATTGGCCTCTTCCTGGTCTGGCAGTTGTGGTTGCTCGGCTGGGTCTTGCTTTGGGGTTGGGTCAATCCCGGCGAAACCCGCTTTATGGCAATCCGTCTGGCCGAGTTGCGCCAGAAAGTGCCGGAGGCCCAACTCAAGCAGCAATGGGTGCCTTACGAGCGGATTTCCATTCACCTCAAACGCGCCATCATCGCGGCCGAAGATGCCAAGTTCGTCGATCATGAAGGCTTCGACTGGGAAGGCATACAAAAAGCGATGGAAAAGAACCAGAAGAAGGGACGTTTCGTCGCCGGTGGTTCGACCATCAGCCAGCAACTGGCCAAAAACCTGTTCTTGACGCCAACCAAGTCATACTTCCGCAAGGTGGAAGAGGCCATCATCACCTTGATGCTGGAAAATCTGTGGAGCAAGAAGCGGATTTTCGAGGTTTACCTGAATGTGATCGAGTGGGGCAATGGCGTGTTTGGCGCTGAAGCGGCCGCCCGTCATTATTACAACACCAGCGCCGCTCAGTTGGGGCCGGAACAGGCGGCCCGTCTGGCCGGCATGGTGCCGAATCCGCGTTATTACGACCGGAACCGTAGTGCGCAGGGATTAGGAAGGAAGACCGCGATTATTCTTGCCCGGATGCCTGCTGCTGACGTGCCTTGAGGGCATCCGGCTAGAACGAGTTTGCCGGGGTTTTGCGCACAAAGGTGGTGCTACAATCGCACTTTGTTTTTGCAATGCAGCATTGGTGTGCCATGCCCGACGATACCCAGACCGAAGCAGATGTCCTCAAGGAGCATCTGGCCGATGTGCAGGAACTGCTGTCCAAGCACAAGCTTGTCGAAGATATGGTTCGGCGCCAGGAAATGCCACGTCACGAGCTTGTCGAAGGCTTGGTCCACAAGCAACATACCAATGAGCTTCGCGCGCTCTTCGCGCGGTTGCCGGTTGTTTCGGTGGCACTCATTCTCAGCGCCTTGCCCGAGGACGACCGGCTGATTGCCTGGAAGGAAATTGAGGAAGGTCGTCAGGACGACATTCTCGCATTGCTTTCGGACGAAGTTCAGGAGGTGCTGGTGGGGGATGGGCACCGTCCAAGCAAGAAGGTGATGGTCAATGCCTTCGAGTTGCACGATGGTCGGCTGAGACAGATCGTCGTCGAACGTCAAACAGACTTTGCTGAAATTTCACCGATCTGGATCGATCTGGTCGCGCCGACACCCAGGGTTCGCGAATGGGTCGGCCAGCATTTCGGCCTGGATCTGCCAGACCCCAAAAATCTGACAGACCTTGAAGCCAGTGCGCGCTTCTATATCGAGGATAACGGCGAACTGCACCTGCACTCCGATTTCCTGCTCGATATGGCCAACGAGTCTCGCAACGTGGCAGTGGCTTTCATCCTCCACGACGAGATTCTCTTTTCAGTACGCTCGGAAGAACTTCCGGTTTTCCGGCTGCAGCGTCATCGGGCGCGCACCCGGCCTGGCTATGTGACCGATGCCAAGGATGTCCTGCTCGATCTGTACGCCGCCGACGCCGAATACTCTGCCGATGCCCTCGAAGATGTCTATGCCTCGTTGGAGGCCGTCGCCAAGCACGTGTTGAGCACGCACCTGACCGACGAAGTGGCCGGGGTGATCCTAGCCGATGTGGCCAAGCAGGAAGACTTGAACGGGCGTATTCGTCGCAATGTGCTGGATACTCGCCGGGCCGTTGCCTTCCTGATGCGCGGCAAGTTCCTGGCGCCGGCACAACAGGAGGATGCCCGCCAGATCCAGCGCGACATCGAGTCGCTTGATGGTCATACCTCGTTCCTGTTCGGGAAGATCAATTTCCTGATGGACGCGGTGGTCGGCTTCATCAACATCAATCAAAACCAGCGCGTTTCGAAGCTGACCAAACTTTCCATCATTTTTATGCCGATCAATATCGTGGCCGGTATCGGTGGCATGTCGGAATTTTCGATGATGACCCAAGGAATTCCCTGGCCGGTTGCCTATGGGGGATTCACGTTGGGTATGGGCGTCGTCGGTTGGCTGACCTATCTCGCCCTGCGCCAGGCCGAGCGGCGCGAAGCGCAGAGCAAGCTGGAAGAGGCGAGAGCGGTGATGATTTCCTCATCTTCGGCGAAATCGGACTGATCTGGTTTCTTGCGGTACTGCGGTACCCGGCTAGTACTCCTGCCGCATGGCATTTTCGGTATCGGCGTGGCGCAGGCGCAGAGCGAGGGAGCGGGCCAGTGCCTGAAGCAGGGTCAGTGCCAGTTTCTTGTGCTCCTCGGAGAGGATATTGAACTGCTCCTGGGACAGGATGAAAAACTCCGTGTCGCTGGCGGCGACCGCGTCGTTGCCTCGGGGCAAGCCATCGAGAAACGCCAGGCCACCAAAAAAGTCTCCGCGGCCAAAGGTCGCCACATGTCGGGTTCGGCCCCCACCCAACGGGGCAAAAATCTTTACCGAGCCGTACCGGATCAGATAAATCTCATCGCCTGCTTCGCCTTGCGAATAGACGACATCACCGGCGGCGTAGTGGCGTTTGACCAAGCATTTTTCCAGATCAGCCAAGGTTTCGTCCTTGCGGTGCTTGAATAACTCCATCTCCTGGAGCTCTAGTGGCGTTTCGGTTTCCGGGCTGGCCTGTTCTTCCCGGCTGCCGAGCAGGCGATCCTCAACCCATTCGATGGCGCTATCCAGTTCGTCGAACAGGCGGACGCTTTCCTGGATGTCGGTGACCCCGGTCTGGGCCAGAAATTCGCGCAGATTACGATTATTCGGCAGGTTTTCCCGGACGTTGGACAGGATCAGCAGGGCGTTACGTTCAGCCAGTGAATCTCGAACCTGGCTGAGCAGGTGGGCTGCCGTGACATCCACCGACTGAATCCGCTTCATGTCGAGGATTACGAAATTTCGGCTCTTTAGCTCAGGCTCCAGCTGACTATAAAGCTGCTGGGTGGTGCCAAAAAAAAGGCTGCCCTGCAGTTCGAAGATCACCGCCTGGTCACCCTTCTTTTCGAGAATACGGGTCTCGGCTTCGGGGCGATGCCAGCTCGACGACATCTGATTGACGTAGAACTTGTGGCGGACGACGGAGCCGCCGATCTGCTCGCGCAGAAAAAGGATGATGGAGAGCGCGACGCCGGTAGCCGAAGCGGCAATCAGGCCAATGGTCAGGGCGACGACGACGACGGTGACGACAACGCCGAAATCGAAAACCGTCGCCGAAGACTGAACAAAGCGCAGCGGTCCGCGGTCGATCATCCGGATGCCGACCACGATCAGAATGCCGGCCAGTGCGGCAACCGGAATCCATGCAATGAAGCTGCTCAACAATAGCGCGAAGACAAGGGCCGAGATGCCTTCGACCAGCCCCGAAGCGCGAGTCATCGCTCCGCTGGACAGATTGACCAGCGTGGCGCCCATCGTGCCGGCGCCGGGAATGCCGCCCACCGACGACGAGGCGATATTGGCAATACCCTGGGCGACCAGCTCGCGGTTCGGGTTGTGTTGCGAGCGGGTCAGTTGATCGAGGACAACGCAGGTTTTCAGGGTGTCGATCGACAGGAGTACGGCCAGGGTCAAGGCATTGCCGAGCAGTGCAGCAACCTGGCCCAGTCGCAGATCGCCGATCTCGTTCCAGCGGGCGGTGATCGACTGGATGTAGCCTTCTCCGCTGGCGCCCAAGGGGCCAATAACGAGATTGTTGGCCGTGAGTTGGAGCAGGCTTTCGTCTTGCGACGCCAGGGCGAAATAGCAGGCAATTCCGGCGGCGATGCCGAGGATGGTGGCCGGCAGGCGTCGGGTCAGCCCCGGGCTGAGCCACATGACGAGCATCGTTGTCAGGCCGACGGCCAGCGCCCGCCAGTCCCATAACGATGGGGTGTAAAGCACTTCGTACCAGCGGGCGCCGGTCGGCGTGCCGAGCAGTTTGCCAATCTGGCTGCCGATGATGATCAGGCCAACACCGGTCAGGTAGCCACTGACCACCGGGTAGGGGATGTATTTGATCAGTCGGCCAATGCCGACAAAACCGAAGAGCACCTGAAACATGCCGGCGAGCACGCCGAGCATCAGCAGCAACAAGATGATGTTGCCACCTGGGATTCCCTGGGCGACGAGTTCGATGGCGAAAGCCGAAAGCAAGGCGGCAGCCGGGGCGCAGGGGGCGCTGATCAGACGGTCGGTGCCGCCAAGGGTGGAGGCGATCAGGCCGATGACCGAGGCGCCAATGATTCCAGCCAGTGCGCCAAGCGCCGCATGGCTGGGGGCGATGGCCGAGTAGATCGTGACACCGAAGGCGATGGCCGCCGGCAGGGCGACGAGCATGGCCGCCAACCCGCCCCAGAAGTCACCGCTCTGGTAGAGCTTCTTGAAGACATCCTGCATGGCGCCACTCCCCTTGTCTTTTTATTAAGGGAATCTTACTGCGCTTTTTCAGCCGGCGAGCTTAATGGGTGTCAGGGGTGACCAGTTTGAGTCCAATGATGCCGGCGACGATCAGCGCAATACAGACGAAGCGCAGCACTTCACGCGATTCATCGAACAGGTAAATGCCGAGAATGGCCGTGCCAACCGCACCAATGCCCGTCCACACCGCATAGGCGGTGCCCAGTGGCAGGGTCTTCAGAGACCAAGCAAGCAGGATGACGCTGGCCGCCATGCCGAGCACCGTCCAGACGCTCGGCCACAGCCGGCTGAAGCCCTCGGTATATTTCATGCCGACTGCCCAGCCGACCTCGCAGAGGCCGGCGATGACCAGGATGCTCCAGGCGGCGCCTGCGTTCATTTCAGGCTGGCGAAATAGGCGTCAGCTGCAGCGATCGTGCCGGCGATGTCGGCATCTGAGTGGGCGGCCGAAACAAAGCCCGCCTCGAAGGCCGATGGTGCAAAGTAATGGCCGGCGTCGAGCATGGCGTGGAAGAAGCGGTTGAAGGCGTCCTTGTCGCAGGCCAGTACTTCGTCGTAGGTACCGGGGCACTGCTCGGCGAAATAGAGGCCGAACATGCCACCGATGTTCTGGGCGCTGAAGGCAACACCGTGCTTTTTCGCCGCAGCGACCAATCCGTCGCACAACGCCTTGGTCTTCGCGGTCAGCGCTTCGTAGAAGCCCGGTGCTTGAATCAATTTCAGTGTTGCCAGCCCGGCCGCTGTGGCAATCGGGTTGCCGGACAGTGTGCCGGCCTGATAGACCGGGCCGAGCGGGGCGATTTTTTCCATGATCTCGCGCTTGCCGCCAAAGGCGCCAAGGGGCATGCCGCCACCAACCACCTTGCCGAAGGTGGACAGGTCAGGGGTGATGCCGAACAGGCCTTGCGCGCTCTTCAGGCCGACACGGAAGCCGGTCATCACTTCGTCAAAAATCAGCACCGAGCCGTTTTTTGTGCATAGATCGCGCATGGCATTCAGGAAGGCCTGGGTCGGGGCGATCAGATTCATGTTGCCAACGACCGGCTCGACGATCACCGCGGCGATCTTGTCGCCATGCTTGGCGAAAGCGTCGGCCAGTTCCTGCGGGTCGTTGTAGGTCAGGACCATGGTTGTTTCGGCCGTGCCGGCCGGGACGCCGCTGGAGGACGGATTGCCGAAGGTGAGCAGGCCGGAGCCGGCTTTGACCAGCAATCCGTCGGAGTGGCCGTGATAGCAGCCTTCGAACTTGATCAGCACATCGCGACCGGTATGGCCACGAGCCAGGCGGATCGCGCTCATCGTCGCTTCGGTGCCAGAGGAAACCAGACGCACCATGTCCATCGACGGTACCAGTTCGCACAGCAGGTCGGCGATGTCGACTTCCTTCTCGGTCGGCGCGCCGAAGGACAGGCCATCGACGACCGCGGCCTGGACGGCAGCGATCACGTCCGGATGGGCGTGGCCGAGGATCATCGGACCCCATGAGCCGACGTAATCGGTGTACCACTTGCCATCAGCATCCTGTACCTTGGCGCCAACACCCTTCTGGAAGAAACAGGGTGTACCGCCGACCGAGCGGAAGGCGCGGACGGGAGAATTGACGCCGCCGGGAATGTGGCGCTGGGCGCGTTCGAACAGTTGCTGGTTGCGTGAGGTCATGAGTGGGCTTCCTCGAAAAGGCGTTGGTAGGCGGCAGCGCGCGCCGTGATGTCGGGCGCGCTGAACAAATCGGTAATGACGGCGAGCAGGTCGGCGCCGGCAACGATCAGCGGCGGTGCGTTGTCCAGTGTGATGCCGCCGATGGCGCAGGTCGCTGCGGGCAATTCGGCTTTGGCGCGAACAAACAGGTCAGTTGTGGCGTTTGCTGCCTGTGGCTTGGTCGGTGACGGATAGACAGCACCAAAGGCCACGTAGTCAGCACCCGCCCGGCTGGCTGCCTCGGCGGCCGAGAAGTCGGCATAGCAGGAGGCGCCGAGAATCTTGTCCGGGCCGAGAATGGCACGGGCGACCACCAGGTTGCCGTCATCCTTGCCGAGGTGCACGCCATCAGCCTGGACCAGTGCGGCCAGCGCCAGATCGTCGTTGATCAGCAGGGTTGCGGCAAAACGGCGGGTCAGTTCGCGCAGCGCCTGGGCGCGGGCAACCTGCTCCGGCATCGTGCTCAGCTTGTCGCGGTATTGCACGAGGCGGCAGCCGCCGGCCAGCGCCGCTTCGACATCGGCGAGCAGCCGGGCGCCGTCGGCGCGGTCGGGGGTGATGGCGTAAAGGCCGCGCAACTTATTCGTTGCCATCGGCCGTTGTTTCGGGTGGGTTATCTTCGGCGGCATCATCCGTGTTGCGCGCCCAGAAGAAACGATCCGGAATGAACTGCCCCATGCCGGCGCGAAAGCCGTTTTTCAGCGCCTGCCAGGTGTAATCCTGCGCATCGCGTACGGCATCCTCGATGCTCGCTCCACCAGCAATGCAGCCGGCAATGGCCGAGGCCAGCGTGCAGCCAGAGCCGTGATAACTGCCGGGCAGGCGTTCCCACTCGTCGCGGCGAATAACCCCATCGGGGCCGTATAGTGTATTGATGACCTGGGGCGTGTTTTCATGGGTCCCGGTGATCAGCACATACTGGGCGCCCATCTCGATCAGGCGCTGGGCACAGATGTCGATCGAAGGCTCGCTCTCGTCTTCGTCGCTTTCGGCCAGCCGCCGGGCTTCCGGCGCATTCGGCGTGAGCAGCGTGGTCTGGGGGAGCAGCATTTCGCGAATCGCCGAAATGATCTCTTCGCTCGACAAGTCGTCGCCGCGCCCGGAGGCTAGCACCGGATCGAGAATCAGCGGGATTTCCGGGTAGTCGGAAACGATCTCGGCCACGGCCAGCACATTCTCGACGCTACCCAGGACGCCAATCTTGAAGGCGACGACCGGCATGTCCTCGAGGATCGTCCTGGCCTGCTGTTCGACAAGTTCGGCGCTGAGTGGGTGAACGCTCTGGACGCCAACGGTATCCTGTACGGTGACTGCGGTCAGGGCAGTCAGTGGATGGCAACCCAGGCTGGCCAGCGTCAGCAGGTCGGCCTGTATGCCGGCGCCGGACGAAGGGTCGCTGGCGGCAAAAACAAGAACCAGTGGCGGGCTGGGTGGGGTGGAGGGGCTGGCGGTCATTGATTTTCGCGCCCTTGGCGGTCGCGAAGGGAATTGGGTAAGATGACCTCGATTTTATCCGAATCTTGTGGCTGCCGAGGCCATCATCGGGATGCTGTGACACTGTGGCTGGTATTGATTTGTGGTGTTATTTCCGTAGTATGATGATGAGCTGATAGCGATAGCGCCTCTCCAGAGGCCGAGGGGACAGGGAAATTGACTGATTTATCCAGACTGCGTGGCGTCAGGGTTATGGTCATCGACGACAGCAACACCATACGGCGCAGCGCCGAGATCTTTCTCGTGCAGGCCGGGTGTCAGGTTGTTCTGGCCGAAGATGGTTTTGACGCACTGGCCAAGATTGCCGATCATCAACCAAGCGTGATCTTCTGCGACATCATGATGCCGCGACTCGATGGTTACCAAACCTGCTCCCTGATCAAGAAAAATCCGCGTTTCAAGGCCACCCCGGTGATCATGCTGTCTTCCAAGGATGGCTTGTTCGATAGGGCGCGGGGACGCATGGTCGGTTCCGATCAGTACCTGACCAAGCCATTTACTAAAGACAGCCTGCTGCAGACCGTTGCCGCCTTTGCATTGCCGGTTGAAACAGAATCCAATTCGTAGTCCAGGAAGAAAAAATGCCCGTCAAGAATATTCTCGTCGTTGATGATTCACCCACCGAACGGTTTTTTACGGTTGATGTGCTGACCAAGGCCGGTTATCAGGTTTCGACCGCTGAAACTGGCGAAGAGGGTATTGCCAAGGCCAAGGCCACCAAGCCGGACTTGATCCTGATGGATGTCGTGATGCCCGGACTGAATGGCTATCAGGCGACGCGTACGCTGACTCGCGATGAAGAAACCAAGGGTATCCCAATCATCGTCTGTACCTCAAAAGGGCAAGAGACCGACAAGATCTGGGGTTTGCGCCAAGGGGCCATCGATTATCTGGTCAAGCCCTTGAATCCGGAAGAGCTGTTGCAACGTATCGCCGCGCTGCCATAGCCAAATGGCCCGGAAAACCAGTCTTCGCGATTTCCAGGAGTACCTGGCATCCCGTTTGAGCCAAGCGGCGCGGGGAAAAGGTTCGGCATCCTGGCTTGGGGTGGAAGCAGGCGGTGAGGCTTGGCTGGTTGATCTTTCCGATGGTGGTGAGATCGTTCAGGCCTCCCAGATGGCGCCTGTCCCGCTGACTCGTCCATGGTTTGTCGGGATATCAAATATCCGCGGCAATCTGCATGCGGTCAGTGATTTTTCATTGTTTCGTGGTGGTCCGCCGATCGTACAGAATGCCAATGCACGCTTACTGTTGATAGGGGCGCGTTACGGTATCAATGCGGCTTTGTTGGTGTCGCGGATGCTGGGCTTGAAGAATCCCGAAGATTTCACCCCCGAGTCGGCTGATGCATCCATGCCTGCGTGGGGGATGCAGCGTTTTGCCGATACGCACGGAAAAATCTGGCACAAACTGTCGGTTCGCGAATTGCTCGCCGATCAGGATTTCATGAATATTGGGGTTTGATAGAGGGCGCTAGCCCCAACCCCTAGTGGAGGATTTCCATGGCTTTCAGCTTCAAGTTTCCGAAAATTGGCGATGCCGGGAAGGCCGTGGCTTCGCCCATGACCGTTTCAGCCGAAGGTGTCCCAACCGCCAAATTGGCATTGCCTGGTTTCCTGGCAGGGAAACCGGTTATCCAGCAGATGAAAATGCTGGGCGGAATTTTCGTTGCCCTGCTGTTGTTGATTGCCGCCCTGGTTTTTCATGACAACCGTGAATCGACACACAATACCGCCTACATTGCGGCATCCGGCGAAATGCGCATGCTCTCTCAGCGGCTGGCCAAGGCTTCGTCGCTGGCTCTCCAGGGTAACGCTGTCGCCTTCGGTCAACTGAAGGAATCTCGCGATACCTTCGCCAGGCTCCTTGAGCAACTGACCAACGGCGGTGAAATTGGCAACGTTAGCGTTCCTGCTTCACCGAGCGATGTTCGCCCTCAGTTGGACACACTCGCCCAGCGCTGGGTTTCGACCGACAAGGACTCGGAAACCGTGATTGGCCAGGAAAAGAACCTGGTTGCATTGGGTAAGAGCGTGGCACTGATCGACAACAATAATGCCACCATGCTTGAGTTGACCGAGCAGATTGCCACGTTGAAATTGCAGTCTGGTGCAGCATCGCGTGAAATTGCTGCGGCTAACCAGTTGGTCATGCTGACGCAGCGGATTGCCAAGAATGCTTCTGCGCTGCTCGTCGGTAATGAAATCAATCCTGAAGTGGCCTTTCTGCTCGGCAAGGATACCAACGCCTTCCGCGACATCCTCGGTGGCTTGACCAAGGGTGGCGCCGATGCGGACACGCGCGCCAAGCTGGACGAACTGGACGGCGCTTTCAAGGAGTATCAGGGCGCTATTGCCAGTATTCTCGGCAACATGCAGCCGCTGGTTCTCTCCAAGCAGGCCGGTTCACGCATTTTCCGCGAGAGTGAGGATCTGCTGAAGGCGACGGACGAGCTGGCACAGGGTTATCAGAGTGCATTGTCTGAGCGTGCGCTCTATATCGTCCTGCTGATTGTGCTGACACTCGTCGCAGTTGCGGTACTGGCGCTGCTGGCCAAAATCTACCTCAACGATACTGAGCGTCGTGCTGAAGCAGCTGAACAGCAGCGGCATGCGGCTGACCAGACCAATCGCGACAATCAGGATGCTATTTTGCGCCTGATGAACGAACTGGGTGACTTGGCTGACGGTGACTTGACCGTAACAGCGACCGTGAGCGAGAACATCACGGGCGCCATCGCCGACTCGATCAACTACACCATTGAAGAACTTCGTGTGCTGGTCGGCCGGATCAACGATGCGGCGAATCGCGTGACGGCTGCGACAGAAATTGCCCGCTTGAACTCGGCACAACTGCTTGACGCTGCCGAGCGGCAATCGACCGAAATTCAGGAAGCGGGTCAGTCAGCGCTGGAAATGGCGCGCTCGATGACCGAAGTGTCCGGCAGTGCAACCCAGTCTGCCCAGGTTGCCCGGCAATCGCTGACAGCAGCTGAGAAGGGTACGCAAGCCGTGCAGGATTCCATCAAGGGTATGAATGAAATTCGTAACCAGATTCAGGAAACCTCGAAGCGGATCAAGCGACTCGGTGAAAGCTCCCAGGAGATCGGTGAAATCGTGGAACTGATTTCCGATATTACCGAACAGACCAACGTTCTGGCCTTGAACGCTGCTATCCAGGCGGCCTCCGCCGGTGATGCAGGCCGCGGCTTCACGGTGGTTGCCGAGGAAGTGCAGCGACTGGCTGAACGTTCCGCCGAAGCTACCAAGCAGATTGCGGCGATTGTGAAGACCATTCAGACCGATACTCAGGATGCTGTTTCGGCTATGGAACAGTCGACCCGAGGCGTGGTTGAAGGGGCCAAACTTTCTGATGCGGCCGGTCAGGCACTGTCCGAAATCGGTCAGGTGTCGCGCGACCTTGCCGAACTGATTCAGGATATTTCGAGTTCGACGCAGAACCAGGCCGATTCGGCTACGCAGGTGGCGCGTCTGATGCAGGACATTCTTCATGTGACAGAACAAACGACGGCCGGCACGCAGCGTACTGCTGAGGCTGTTGACGAACTGACCGCACTGGCTTCCGAACTGAAGGGTTCCGTCGCTGGCTTCAAGGTGGATTGACGGACATCGATCGCGAGAGACTATGAACGCGGCAACTGAATTTGATTTGGGCCCCCTGACCTGGGTCAAGGGCGAGATTGATCTGGCGCTGGAGCGGGCGGAGGAAGCCTTTGGACTTCATGTCTCGGGTGCTGATGACACACAGCTCAAGTTTTGCCGCACCCATGTTCACCAAGTGCATGGTGCATTGGCAATTGTCGGCCTGGACGGCATAACGCAGGTCACCGAGTCGCTGGAGTCGTTGCTCTCGGCCATGGAAGAGGGGCGCCTGGCTTCTGACGATGCCGCCGTCGCGGCCGTGCATCAGGCGCTGGCCGGCATACGCCTCTATCTCGACGAACTGATGGCTGGGGAACCCAATCAGCCGCTCCGTTTGTTGCCTGTCTACCTTGCCTTGGCCAAGGTGCGTGGTTTGCCGACGGCGCGGGCTAGCGATTTGTTTTTCCCTGATCTTTCCTTGCGCCCGCCAAAGCGGGTTGCTGCCAGCAAGCGCTTGGGGCAGGAAGAGCTGCGCCAGGTATTGAAAGCAGAGCGAGGCCTATACCAAAAAGGCTTGCTCCGCTGGCTGACCAAGCCAGCCGAGGCCGAAGCCGGCCGTCAGATGATGCTGGATGCCTTGGCGGGTATCGAGGCTACTCAGGAAACTCCGGCGGCCCGTTCATTCTGGTGGACCGCACAGGCTTTTATTGAGGCCTTGAAGGATCCGTCAGTCAGTGCCGATGGCTCGGTCCGTCAAGTGAGTGCCCGCATCGACCTGCAGATTCGCCGCTTGCTAGAGGGCTCGAACAGCCTGGCCGAGCGTCTGATGCGTGAAGCGCTTTATCATGTTGCCCAAGCACCAACCGGGTTGAGCAACGTTGTTTCACAGGTCCAGTCAACCTTCGGTTTGCCATCACAGCTTCCCTCTACCGCCGAGACGGCGACGCTACCGCAGGATGCCGTGCTGCGGCGTCTGCGTGAGGTGCTTGGCAGTGCTGAGGATATTTGGAACAAGGTCTGCGCATCGGGTAGCCCTGCGATGCTGCCTGCCTTCGCCGAACAGGCGCGTAGCGTTGCGGCGCTGACCGAAGAAATTGCAAATACTGACCTGAAGCGCCTCGGCCAGGGGCTGGGGGCAATTGCTAACTGGTTGACCGAAGATCCTGCTCACCACTCCGATACGGTGGCGATGGAGGTGGCAACCGCGATCCTGCTTTTGCAGAACGCCCAGGAGAGCTTCAAGCGTCTGGGAACCGATTTCGCCCAACAGGTCGATCTGATGGTTGCCCGGCTTTATGCTTGCATTGCAGGCCGACCGGCGACCGATGAAGCGCTGCCCTTGCTCGACGAAATGACCCGGCGCGCTCAGGAAAAGCTGCTGATTAGCCAGGTTGCCAGGGAAATCCAGAACAATCTGGCGCAGGTCGAGCAGTCGCTCGATGCCTTCTTCAGGGATCCCTCCGCTGAACACGATCTGGCGCCACTTGATGGTCCGCTGAAACAGATTGCCGGCGCATTGGCCATGCTCGGTCACATGGGGGCTACAGCCAGCGTCAAGGATTGCGGAGAACAAATTCACCGCTTTGCCGAGCCCGGTTCAAGCCATTCACCGGAAGATTTCGAGAAGATTGCCCAGCAGCTGTCTATTCTCGGCTTTTTTGTTGATGCGCTACCCAGTGGTGAGACTGATTTTGAGGCCTTCGTCAGCCGGATTCAGGGTACCAAGACGATTGATGAGGATGAAGAGGAGACTTCCTCGGAAGCCGAACCGGCATCGAGTGTTGAAGCTGAGCTGGCGCAACAGGCACGCGACACCCACGCCCTGGTCGCTGCGCTGAAGGAGGCGCCGGCAGATGAGCGTCTGCAGCAGGAGCTCAAGCAAAATCTTCAAGCGCTAAAACAGGATGCTGATCTCGTTGCGAATCACGAGCTGGGAGAAACTGCCAAGGCGGCACTTGAGGCTTTGAAGACTGGCGATCTGGCCGGTGAAAGCGGCGATGCCGCGCTCGCCGCCCTGATGCCACAGCAACCAGAGGTGACGGCACCGTCGGCTGAAACGCTGCAGCTTGCCGAGTCAACGCATGAAGCAATTGATGCCGAACTGCTGTCCATCTTTCTTGAGGAGGCCAACGAAGTTTTGGCCACGATGAGCGATCAGCAGGCATTGCTCGTTGCTGATCCGCACAACTTGGAAGCATTGACGACGATTCGTCGTTCCACACATACGCTCAAGGGCAGTGGACGCATGGTCGGTTTGAACGACCTGGGCGAAGCCGCGTGGGAGCTTGAGCAGACATTGAATATCTGGTTACGCCAAGACCAGTGGGCAACGCCGGAACTGATGCAGATGATTCAGGGCGAGCACGCTTTGTTCTCCGCCTGGGTGCATTATCTTGAGTCCGGTGAGGGTGTAGCGCCCGATCCTTCCGCCCTGGTCGCGCTGGCTGGCCGCTTGCGTGGCCTGGAGCCGCCTCCCGTCGCCGTGGCGCCGCTAGAGGTTGAGCCGGAGGTCGCTGAGCAAATTCAATTGCCGGAGCCGGAGCCGGAGCCGGAGCCGGAGCCGGAGCCGGAGGCTGAAGCTGAAGCTGAAGCTGAAGCTGAAGCCGAGATCAGCGTGTTCGAGGGGGAGCAGTTTGTTGCGCCTGAGCCGCCTGTTGCCGAAGCGTTGCCCGTGGTCATCGAGTTCGAAGCTGTTCCAGAAGCAGAGCACACTTCGCTGACCCCCGAGTCTGAGCCGGAACCCGAAGCCGGCCTGCTCGAAGTGGAGCAGTTCGATGCTACCGAGTTGCCTGTTGTCGAGGAGTTGCCTGAGGTCATAGAACTCGTGGCAGTTCCGGAAGAGGAAGCGCTTCCGCTGCAACTCGAACCAGAGGCTGAAGTCGTGTCGCCAAGCATGCCGTCGATGGTGACGGCCTCGCCGACCTTGTACGATATTTTCCGCGATGAAGCGCGTGGTTATCTGCAGACCTTGGTCGACAGCTACGCGGTGCTCGATGCCAATCCGTCCGGGCCGACGACTTTCGAAATGACTCGTGCTGCCCATACATTGGGCGGTATTGCAGCAACTGTGGGCCTGATGCCTCTGCATCGACTGGCCCTCGCCCTTGAGCACGCCTTGTTGCGCCGGGATGGTTCAGCTCATCCGGAGAGCATCGAGGGGCTGGAAACCGTGCGGCAGAGCATCATTACCCTCGAAGGGATGTTCGATGCATTGGCCCAGCAGCGTGCTCCGGACGAACAGCAGCAACTGATTTCGGCGCTGGATGACATTTTCCACCCTGCCCCCGTTGAGGAGTCGCTGCCGCCGACAAGCGCCGAGATTATTCAACTGCCGGGTACGCAGAGTACGGTTGCCGAGATCGAGCCGGAACCTTCCGCACAGGTGCCCGCTCCGGCCTTGCCGCAACTGACTGATGAATTCGACGAACAGCTACTGCCCATCTTCCTCGAAGAGGCGGTTGATCTGACGCGTGACCTGATGGCGCAACTGCGTACCTGGCGTGGAGACCCGGCTGGTACCGCAGCGCCAAAGGCGATTGCCCGTTTGATGCATACCTTCAAAGGTAGTGCGCGGATGGCGGGGGCGATGAATCTCGGTGAAGTGACGCACATGCTCGAAGCGCGGGTCGAAGAGGCCATGCGGGCAGGGCAGGCGACACCGGCATTCATTGATGAAATTGAAACCGGATGCGATACGCTGGTGCAGGCGGTTGAACGCCTGCGTGCCGGGCCACAGGAGCCTGAGGTTACCGAAGTTCCCGCGGTTGAGGGCGAAACGGCGACGCCTGTTGTCGTACAGCCACTTCATGTCGAAGCGGAGCCAGAAACCGATGTCAGCGGGCAACGCGCCACGCTGCGTGTTCGTGCCGACCTGATTGATCGATTGGTTAATGAGGCGGGTGAGTTGTCCATTGCCCGGACCCGGATCGAAGGAGAAATGCGCAGTCTGAAAGGCTCGCTGCTCGAATTGACGGAAAACGTCATTCGTCTTCGTCGCCAGTTGCGCGACATCGAGATTCAGGCAGAGTCACAGATTCAGGCTCGTGTGGCCAACACTCCGGAAAGTGATGCCGATTTCGATCCGCTGGAGCTTGACCGTTTCACCCGCTTCCAGGAACTGACGCGCTTCATGGCCGAGTCGGTCAATGACGTGGCGACGGTTCAGCAAAACCTCTTGAAGAATCTTGATGACGCCAACGCGGCGATTCTGGCGCAGTCACGCCTGAATCGCAGCCTGCAGCAAGAGCTGATGGGCGTGCGCATGCTGCCGTTTGCCAGCCAGACCGAGCGTCTTTATCGTATTGTCCGGCAGACCGCCAAGGAGACCGGTAAGCGAGCCAATCTCGATATCATCGGTGGCCAGGTCGATATCGACCGTTCGGTGCTCGACAAGATGCTGGCGCCGATCGAGCACATGCTGCGCAATGCCGTGACCCACGGTATCGAAAATCGCGATCAGCGCCTTGCTGCCGGCAAGCAGGAAGCGGGAGAAATCGTCGTCAAGATTGCCCAGGAAGGCAATGAAATCATTCTGTCCATGTCCGATGACGGTAAAGGGCTGGATACGACCCGTATCCGCACCCGTGCCGAAGCCATGGGGCTGCTCCAGCCAGGGCAGGAAGCCGACGAAGCAACGCTGTATGACTTCATCTTCCAGCCGGGCTTTTCGACGGCGACCGAACTGACCCAGTTGGCTGGTCGCGGTGTCGGCATGGACGTTGTGAAGACGGAAGTGGCCGAACTCGGCGGGCGCATCGAAATTTTGTCGCAGCCCGGCCACGGCACGACCTTCCGCCTCTACCTGCCATTGACCCTGGCCGTGACGCAGACCTTGTTGATCCGGGCCGGCAGCCATCTCTACGCTGTGCCTTCAACGATGATCGAGCAGGTCATGGAAATGAAGGAAAAGGCGCTGGCGGGTTACCGCGAGCAAGGTGAAGTAACGTGGCAAGGCAATCGTTATCCCTTCCAATATCTGCCACATCTGCTCGGTGATACCGAGGCCGTGCCGGAATTGCACCGCCAATACTGGGTGCTGCTGCTGCGCTCCGGTTCGCAACGGGTTGCGATTCTGGTCGATGAACTCAAGGGCAACCAGGAAGTTGTCGTCAAGAATATCGGCGTGCAGTTGGCGCGGGTGGTCGGTATTGCCGGGGCCACGGTGCTTGGCGACGGTAGAGTGGTGTTGATCCTGAACCCGGTGGCCTTGGCCAGCCGAGTTCCGGTGCTTGGTGCCCCAGCCGCAGTGGCTGCCGTGCCGGCAGCGCCAGAGCCGGCCGCAACGGCGATGGAAACCCAGCCGACCGTGATGGTCGTCGACGATTCGTTGACGGTGCGCAAGATCACGAGCCGCCTGCTGATGCGCGAAGGCTATCAGGTCATCCTGGCCAAGGACGGTGTCGATGCCCTTGAGCAACTGATTGACGTGATGCCCGATGTGATCCTGTCCGATATCGAAATGCCGCGTATGGATGGCTTCGATCTGGTGCGCAATATTCGCGCCGAGGAGCGTCTGCGCTCGGTGCCGATCATCATGATCACCTCACGGACAGCCGACAAACACCGTAACTACGCGCTGGAAATTGGCGCCAACCACTATCTTGGCAAGCCGTACGACGAAGTTGAATTGCTCAGTCTGGTCGAAGGCTATACCAAGGCGCGAAGAGTCCATTAAGCCTGCTTCTTGACGACTGCGTAACGGGCCAGGGTTTCATCCCTGGCCGTTGCGTGATCGACGATCGGCGACGGGTAGTCGCGTCCGATCACCACCCCGAGTGCTTCCTGTTCGATGCGCCCCATTTTCCACGGGGCATGGATGTATTTATCGGGTACCTTGGCCAGTTCCGGCAGATAACGGCGGATGAATTTGCCCTCCGCATCGAACTTTTCCGACTGCGTGACTGGGTTGAAAATTCGGAAATAGGGCTGGGCATCGCAGCCGCTCGATGAGGCCCACTGCCAGCCGCCGTTGTTGGCAGACAGATCGAAGTCGTTGAGTTGCTCGGCAAAGTATTTTTCGCCGAGCCGCCAGTCGATGCCGAGATCCTTGGTCAGGAAGGAGGCGACGACCATGCGGAGCCGATTGTGCATCCAGCCGCTGAAATTGAGTTGGCGCATGGCCGCATCGACCAGCGGGTAGCCGGTGCGACCTTCGCGCCAGGCTGCAAAGGTTTCAGGACGGCTTGCCCATTGAATTGCATCGTATTCCGGCTTGAAGGCGTGTCCGGCGACGTGGGGAAAATGGTCGAGGATCATGAAATAGAAGTCGCGCCAGATCAACTCGCTGAGCCAGGTGTCAGCCTGATGTGCCAATGCCTGCCTGACCAGTTGGCGGATCGAGATGGTCCCGAAGCGCAGATGGACGGACAGGTAGGAGACGCCCTTGACGGCTGGAAAGTCGCGCAGGCTGCCGTAGCGCTCGATGCGGTCCCGGGAGAAATCGTCCCACAGCCCTTTGGCGCCTGACATGCCTGGCTGGATGCCGAGTTGGGCCAGGTCGGTCGGGGTAAAACCAATCTCTTCCAGCGTTGGAATGCCTGCCAGTTCTTGGCCGGCCAATCGCCCATCGCAGGGCCAGACAGCGTAATCCGCGGTGGTCAGGCGTTTTAGCCAGGCGTTCTTGTAGGGGGTGAAAACAGAAAAGGCTTTTCCCGCCTGGGTTAATACTTCGTCGCCATCGAAAATGGCCTGATCCTTGACACCGTGAAAGGCAATGTCGTCGTCCCGGAGTTGCCGGGCAACCTGGGCATCCCGGCGTTTCGCCGAGGGTTCGTAATCCCGGTTGGTGAAGACGGCCGATACGCCAAGCTGCCTGGCGAGAGCAGGAATCTCGTCGACGGCCTGGCCGTGCCGAATGATCAGCCCGCCGCCCCTGGCTCGCAAGGCGGCATCCAGTTCGACCAGCGATTCGCGGATGAAGTGCACCCGGCGATCATGGCGTGTTGGCAGCGGATCGAGAATTTCGCTATCGAAGACAAAGGCGCAATACACCTGCTGCGCCTCGGCGAGGGCCGCGCTCAGGGCGGCGTGGTCATGGTCGCGCAAGTCGCGGCGGAACCAGACCAAGGCTTTTTCTTTTTTCATGGTTGGTTTGTACCTCCCCGGCGATTAAAATTCCAGTCATGGACAACGTCAATCTGACCGACAACTTTCTCATCGCCATGCCGACGCTGGAAGATCCGTACTTTTCCAACGCGCTGGTCTATATCTGCGAACACAATGAGAACGGTGCCTTGGGGATTATCGTCAATCGCCCGATCGACATGAATCTGGCCAGTTTGCTTGAAAAAATCGACATCAAGCTGGAGGCCGAGAATCTCGCCGATATGCCCGTCTATTTTGGTGGGCCGGTTCAGCTGGATCGCGGCTTTGTGCTTCATCGTCCAATCGGCCAATGGCAGTCCACGCTGGCCATCAACAGCGATGTCGGCCTGACCAGTTCTCGTGATGTGCTGAGTTCAGTCGGGAGTGCCGGCTTGCCGGCGGAAATCCTCGTTACCCTTGGCTATGCCGGCTGGGATGCCGGACAGCTGGAAGAGGAGCTGGCCCAGAACTCCTGGCTGACGGTGCCAGCCAAGGCCAGCATCCTGTTCGATCTGCCTCCGGAGGAGCGTCTGCCTGCCGCCATGCAGAAACTCGGTATCAGTTTTACCCAGCTTTCCGACGTGGCTGGACACGCCTGACGTGGGGACAGTGCTCGCCTTCGATTTCGGCGAAAAGCGTATCGGTGTCGCCACCGGTGAAACCATGCTCTGTTCCGCCCACCCGCTGACCACCATCCATGCTGAATCGAACGAAGACCGATTTGCCGCGATCGGCAAGCTGGTCGCCGAGTGGCAACCGGAACAACTGGTGGTCGGCCTGCCGACCCATGCCGATGGAACGCCGCATGAAATGACCCGCTTGGCGACAAAATTCGCCGAACGACTGGCCAGACGCTTCAATTTGCCGGTTTCCTTTGCCGATGAGCGCCTGACTTCGCTGGATGCCGAAGCACGCCTGCGTGAAACCGGCCGTAATAGTAAATCAGCCAAGCCGCTGCTTGATGCAGTAGCGGCTCAACTTATCCTTCAAACCTGGTTCGAAAGCCCGCACCATGTCATCCCTGCCCAACCCTCTGCCTGATGCCGAGGCCCAGTGTCGCCAATTGGCTGACCTGATTCGTCCTCATTTGCACAAGAACCCCGCGCTGGTCGGAATTTTCAGCGGCGGCGCCTGGGTCGCCGAGCGACTGAAGGAACTGCTCGCGCTGTCGGAAGACATCGGGATGATCGACGTTTCGTTCTACCGTGACGACTTTGCCGAAAAGGGACTGCATCCGCAGTGCCGGCCGACGGTCATTCCCTTCGATGTCGAAGGCCGCCACATCATTCTGGTTGATGACGTGCTTTATACCGGTCGTACGACGCGTGCTGCCATCAACGAATTGTTTGATTACGGTCGCCCGGCTGCTGTTGAACTGGCCCTGCTCGCTGACCGCGGTGGGCGCGAATTGCCGATTGGCGCCACTTACTGTGTCTGGAGCGTGGACCTGAGCGATGGGCAGAATCTGGTCCTCGCCCGCAACGATGCCGGTCAACTCGCCTGGAGGCTGGAAAATGTATAACCCGCAGTTGAACAAGAACGGCGAACTTAGTCATCTGTTGTCCGTCGAGGGCCTGCCCAAGGCCATCCTGAACCAGATTCTCGACACCGCTGCCTCCTTCATGGAAGTCTCGGCCCGTGAAGTCAAGAAAGTCCCCTTGCTGCGCGGCAAGAGCGTTTTTAACCTGTTCTTCGAAAACTCGACACGGACCCGCACTACCTTCGAGATCGCCGCCAAGCGCCTGTCGGCTGACGTGATCAACCTCGATATCAACAAGTCGTCGGCCAGCAAGGGGGAGACCCTGCTCGACACCATCGACAACCTGTGCGCCATGCACGCCAATCTGTTCGTGGTGCGCCATGCCTCCAGTGGTGCGCCCTATCTGATTGCCGAGCATCTGCAGCGGGTTGGCCGGGATGACATCCACGTCGTCAATGCCGGTGACGGACGGCACGCCCATCCGACCCAAGGGCTGCTCGACATGTACACCATTCGCCACTACAAGAAGGACTTCACGCAACTGCGCGTGGCGATTGTCGGCGACATTCTGCATTCACGCGTCGCCCGCTCCGACATTCACGCCCTGACCACGCTGGGCGTGCCGGAGGTCCGCGCCATCGGCCCGGAGACGCTGCTGCCCAAGCATCTCGACAAGCTCGGTGTGCATGTCTTCCACGACATGAACGAAGGACTCAAGGATTGCGACGTGGTCATCATGCTGCGTTTGCAGAACGAGCGGATGACCGGTGCCTTGTTGCCATCAGCCGGCGAGTACTTCCGTCACTACGGTCTGACCCCGCAAAAGCTGGCGCTGGCCAAGCCGGACGCCATCGTCATGCACCCGGGGCCAATGAACCGGGGTGTCGAAATTCACTCGGCAGTGGCCGACGGCTCGCAGGCTGTGATCCTGCCCCAGGTCACCTTCGGCATCGCGGTTCGCATGGCCGTCATGAGCATCGTTGCAGGGAACTGAACATGAACATCGTTATTGAAAATGGCCGTGTCATCGATCCGAAAAACGGTGTCGACCGCAGAGCCTCGCTCTATGTCGCCGATGGTAAGGTAGCCGGCATCGGTCAGGTACCTGCCGGGTTTGTCGCCGACCGGAGCATCGATGCCGCCGGCTGTGTCGTCTGCCCCGGCTTTATCGACCTTGGCGCCCGCCTGAACTCAATCGAAGCGGAACTAGCCGCTGCAGTTGCTGGTGGTGTGACCACCGTCGTCGTGCCGCCGGATGCCGACCCCCCGCTCGACGAGCCGGAACTGGCCGATCGCCTGGTTCATCGCGGTGAGGAAATCGGCAAGGCCCGCGTCCTGCCGCTCGGTGCGCTGACCCTCGGCCTCAAGGGCGAGCGCCTGGCCGAACTGGCCGGCTTGAAGAAAGCCGGCTGCGTTGCCTTCTCGCAGGCTAACAAGACGGTGGTCGATACCGAGGCGCTGCTGCGTGCCTTGGAATACGCGGCGACCTTCGATTTCGCCGTCTGGTTGCAGCCGCAGGACTACTGGCTGTCACGCAATGGCATTGCGCACGAAGGGGAAGTGGCCAGTCGCCTCGGTCTGGCTGGTATTCCCGTCGCGGCCGAAACCATCGCCATCGGTACCATCATCCAGTTGGTGCGCGACACCGGTTGCCGCATCCATCTGACCCGCATCTCGTCCGCGGCCGGCATGGCCCTGGTGCACCGTGCCCAGCACGATGGCCTGCCAATTTCCTGCGATGTCGGCGTGCATCATTTATTGCTCACCGAGAACGACATCGGCTTCTTCAATCCGCATGCCCGTTTCTGCCCACCATTGCGGGCCCAGACCGACCGCCAGGCCCTGTCCGACGCCGTCGTTGCCGGCTGGGCGGCCATCTGTTCCGACCATACCCCGGTTGGCGCCGACGACAAGCTGCTGCCCTTCGGCGAAGCCAAGCCAGGCGCCACCGGCCTTGAAGTGCTGCTCCCGCTGACCCTGAAGTGGGCCGACGCCGCCAAGGTCGATCTGCCGACGGCTCTGGCCCGTATTACGTCTGCGCCGGCAGCAGTGCTCGGTCTGGCCAGCGGTCAACTGGCGATCGGTACAACGGCGGACATCTGTATTTTCGACCCGGAAGCGAACTGGCAGCTGACACCGGACGCCCTGAAGAGCCGCGGTAAAAATTCGCCTTGGCTGGGCTACGTGATGACAGGGAAGGTCAAGGCGACGCTGGTTGGTGGCCGCCCGGTCTATCAAGCGTGAGGCGAATTTATTCGGCATAGAAAATTCCGTTAGCATTAAAATTAAACGGCCTCACCGGGCATTCCGGTGAGGCCGTTGTCTTGTGCAGCGCGATATTTTCAATCCGAAGGAGCAACCGATGAAACGTGTACTGACCCTGATTCTTGTCCTTTTTTCCAGCATCAGCCTGGCTTTTGCGGCGGTGAATCTAAACACCGCCACGGTCGACGAGCTCGACGGTGTCAAGGGAATCGGCCCCAGCAAAGCCAAGGCCATTGTCGATTACCGGACCAAGAATGGTTCCTTCAAATCGGTGGACGACTTGAAAGGCGTCAAGGGTTTTGGCGAGAAAAGCATCGCCAAATTGCGCAGTGAGTTGACGGTGGGTGATGGTACTGCCAAGGCTGCGGTGAAAAAATAAATTGCGGGTATGGTTGCAGGACAGGCGGCTGCGTCGGTGGCCGTTTGTCTTATCGATCAGCCAATCCTGCGATAGTCGTGGTGCTGGTACCAAGGATTTCCAGCACCTTGCGTCGCGAGGTATGGCCACTCTTCAGATGGACCGCCGATTTGGCTAGTCCCAGCGCGTCGGCGATGAATCTGATCAGCGCCTCGTTGGCCTTGCCATCGACGGGCGGTGCGGCGAGGCGGATTTTCAGGGCATCGCCATGCAGCCCGGCGAATTCCGATTTCTTCGCGCCGGGCTGGATGTGCAGGGTCAGTGTGATGCAGCCATTGGCTGCCTGACGGAACCAGTCACTCACAGGAACATCAGCAAGGCCTGCAGGAGCAGGATGGCGACCAGCGGCGACAGATCGATGCCGGAAATGCTTGGGATAATGCGGCGGATCGGATCGAGAATTGGCCGGGTTAATTGGTAGGCCGGCGCCGCCAGTGGCGAGTAGGGGTTGATCCACGACAGCACGGCCTGCAGGATCAGCGCTCCGATCAGGATATAGACCGTCAGGCGAAGCAGCGCGCGCATGGCGAACCACAGCACCATCAGCGCGATACTGCCTGGATCGGCGTTCATTGCTGGACCGGCCAGGCCAATAAGCAGGACTGATAGCAGGAGTTGAGCGCCGAGTGCGGCAATCAGGCTGGCCCAGTCGAAACCGCCGGCCCCGGGAATGATGCGACGCAGCGGCTTGACCGCCCAGTTGGTCAGCTTGACGACGAAATCGCCGATCTGGCCGGCGAAAGAAACCCGCATCGCCTGCATCATGAAGCGCAGCAAAAACAGGGTGCAGAAGAAGCTGACGACAGCGTCGAGCAAAAAGGCGATGGCCTGCATCAGTCAGCCCCAAGGATCTTGCCGAGTTCCTGGCCACGCGCGGCGGCCGCCATGCAGCCGGCAACAATGCCTTCTTTTACGCCGCGTTCGGCCATGACGTTCAGGGCTGCAGCGGTCGTGCCTCCTTTGGAGGTCACCCGTTCACGCAGGATGGAAGCCGGCTCGGTCGATTGCGCAGCCAGCGCGGCTGCCCCCTGGACAGTTTCGATGGCCAGCTGGCGGCCCTGCTCCGGCGTGAAACCGAGATCGGCAGCAGCCTGTTGCAGCGCTTCGATGAACAGAAAAACGTAGGCCGGGCCACTGCCGGAGATGGCGGTCACACCATCAATCTTTGCTTCGTCGTCTATCCAGACGGTGGTGCCGACGGCACGCAGCACGCGGTCGGCTACAGCGCGTTGGTCAGTGCTTACTTCCGGCAGGGCGCACAGCCCGGTTATACCAGCGCCGATCAGGGCTGGCGTGTTGGGCATGCAGCGAACAATCTGGCGATGGCCGCCCAGCCAGCGTGATAGTGCCGTCATGTCGAGGCCGGCGGCGATGCTGATGATCAGCGCCTTGCCCAGCTTGCCGACGAGCGGTGCGACAGCGTCCTTCATCTGCTGCGGCTTGACCGCCAGAATAAGCACATCGGGTGAAGCTGGTGCTGCATCGGCGCTGGCGTGGCAGTTGACGCCATAAGCGCTGGCCAGTTTGGCCAGCGCCTCTGCCCCCGGGTCGATCACGTGGATATCCGCTGCAGAAAAGCCTTGCTTCACCATACCGCCGATCAGCGCGTTGGCCATGTTGCCGCCGCCAAGGAAAACAATTTTCATGCGTAGTTTCTTTCACCAAAAATGGCCGTGCCGATGCGGACGATGGTCGCACCTTCGGCGATGGCTGCTTCAAGATCGTGGGACATGCCCATGGAGAGTGTGTCGAGTGGCAGGCCGGAGGCCCGGATATGTTCGTAAATTTCCCGGAGCTGGCGAAACGGTAGGCGCTGGGCGTCAAGGTCGTCCGTCGGCTCGGGAATGGCCATCAGGCCACGCAGGCGGAGGCCGGGAAGTGCAGCGATCGACTTGCACAGGGCAGGCGCCTCATCCGGGGCACAGCCGCTCTTGCTGGCCTCGCCGGAAACATTGACCTGGATGCAGACCTGCAACGGTGGCAGGTAGGCGGGGCGCTGGGCAGACAGACGTTCGGCGATTTTCAGGCGCTCGATGGAATGGACCCAGTCAAAGCGCTCGGCGACAGGGCGCGACTTGTTGCTCTGCAGCGGTCCGATAAAGTGCCACTCCAGATTGCGGCCGCTGATGGCCGCGATCTTGTCGATGCCTTCCTGCACGTAGTTCTCGCCAAAGGCGCGCTGACCGGCGTCGGCCGCATCGAGAACGCACGACAAAGGCCACGTCTTGCTGACGGCAAGCAGGCGAACGGTGTCCGACGAACGTCCGGCCGCAGCTGCGGCAAGGGCGATACGACTGTGGACGGCTTGCAGGTTGTCGGCGATTGCGCTCATAATCCTTTTGGAATTAACCACAAACCAAGTATACACGCGCTCCGAGGACGATCCGCATGGACATCACCGAACTGTTGGCCTTCAGTGTCAAGAACAAGGCTTCAGACCTTCATTTGTCGTCCGGGTTGCCGCCCATGATTCGCGTGCACGGCGACGTCCGGCGCATCAACCTGCCAGCCATGGAACACAAGGATGTGCACGGCATGGTGTACGACATCATGAACGATGGCCAGCGCAAGATTTATGAAGAAACGCTGGAGTGTGACTTCTCATTCGAAATTCCCAATCTAGCGCGTTTCCGGGTCAATGCCTTCAACCAGCAGCGTGGTGCAGCGGCGGTATTCCGGACCATTCCGTCCAAGGTGCTGACCCTTGAAGAGCTGAATTGCCCGAAAATTTTCAAGGAAATTTCGGAGTATCCGCGCGGTATCGTGCTGGTCACCGGGCCGACCGGTTCCGGCAAATCGACGACACTGGCGGCGATGGTCAATCACATCAACGAAAACGAATACGGCCACATCCTGACGGTCGAGGATCCAATCGAATTCGTGCATGAATCGAAGAAGTGCCTGATCAACCAGCGCGAAGTCGGGCCGCATACCCTGTCGTTCTCCAATGCCCTGCGTTCGGCGCTGCGCGAGGATCCGGACGTCATTCTGGTCGGTGAAATGCGTGACTTGGAAACCATCCGCCTGGCCCTGACCGCAGCCGAAACCGGTCACCTAGTGTTTGGTACCTTGCACACCTCGTCAGCTGCCAAAACAGTCGACCGCGTGGTGGACGTCTTCCCCGCGGCAGAAAAGGAAATGGTTCGTTCGATGCTGTCCGAATCGTTACGCGCCGTCATTTCGCAGACGCTGCTCAAGACCAAGGATGGGGGCGGCCGGGTTGCGGCGCACGAAATCATGATTGGTACGCCGGCTATCCGCAATCTGATTCGTGAGAACAAGATTGCCCAGATGTATTCAGCCATTCAGACTGGCCAGAATTTCGGCATGCAGACATTGGATCAGAATCTGATCGACATGGTGCGACGCAATGTGGTGTCGAGCAACGAGGCACGCTACAAGGCAGCCAACAAGGATGCATTCCCGGCCTGATCAGGCCGGGAATAGAACAATAGAGGGGAAAATATGGAACGCGATCAGGCAATGAAATTCATGCACGATCTTTTGCGCCTGATGTCGCAAAAGAAAGGCTCTGACCTTTTTATCACGGCTGGATTTCCGCCGGCCATCAAGATCGATGGCAAGATCACGCCTGTCTCGAACCAGATTCTGACGCCGCAGCATACCGCCGAACTGGCACGCTCGATCATGAACGACCGCCAGGCCTCCGAGTTCGAAGCGACCAAGGAATGCAACTTTGCCATTTCGCCGGCTGGCATAGGTCGTTTCCGGGTCAATGCATTGGTCCAGCAGGGGCGGGTTGGCGTCGTTTGCCGGACGATCAACATGAGCATCCCGACGCTCGACGAACTGCAGTTGCCGCCGGTTTTGAAGGATCTGGCGATGACCAAGCGCGGCCTGATCATCTTTGTCGGCGGCACCGGTACCGGCAAGACGACCTCACTGGCGGCGCTGGTCGATTACCGCAACGAGAATTCCTACGGTCACATCATCACGATCGAGGACCCGATTGAGTACGTCCATGACCACAAGAACTGCATCGTCACCCAGCGCGAAGTCGGGGTCGATACCGACGACTGGGGGCCGGCGCTGAAGAACACGCTGCGTCAGGCACCGGACGTCATCCTGATGGGCGAAATCCGCGACCGCAACACCATGGACTACGCCATCGCCTTCGCCGAAACCGGCCACCTGGCACTCGCTACGCTACACGCCAATAGTGCCAACCAGGCGATTGACCGCATCATCAACTTCTTCCCGGAAGAGCGACGTCAGCAACTGTTGATGGACCTCTCGCTGAACCTGCGCGCCATGGTCTCGCAGCGCCTGATCCCGAAAAAGGACGGCAAGGGTCGGATGGCGGCGATCGAAGTGCTGCTCAACTCGCCGCTGATTTCCGACCTGATCTTCAAGGGCGAGGTCCATGAGATCAAGGAGGTCATGAAGAAGTCCCGCGAACTCGGCATGCAGACTTTCGACCAGGCCTTGTTCGACCTCTACGAGGCCGGCAAGATCACCTACGAAGATGCGTTGCGCAATGCCGATTCGCTCAATGACCTGCGCCTGCAAATCAAGTTGCACGGCAAGGAATCCAAGGATCGCGACCTGACGACCGGTATCGGCCATCTGGATATTGTCTGAACCCGTTTAGGAGAGCGCCATGCGTCGTTTGCTCAAACCCGTTTTTGCCCTGATCTTCTCGCTCAGCGCCGCACTGGCCCAGGCCGGGGCGCTCGACGCCATTTCTTCAGGGGATGCCAGTGCCGGCGTCAAGGAAGCGCTGGCCAAGGGGGCTGATTACGCGGTTTCGTCACTCGGCAAGAATGGCGGTTTTCTGGGCAACGACAAGGTAAAGATTCCGTTGCCTGGATATCTGCAAAAGGCCGATTCGGCCCTTCGCATGTTCGGCATGGGCAAGCAGGCCGATCAACTGGTCGAAACGATGAATCACGCCGCCGAAAATGCGGTGGCCGAGGCCAAGCCCATTCTGGTCGACTCGATCAAGAAAATGAGCGTGCAGGACGCCAAGGGAATCCTGACCGGCGGAGATGACAGCGTGACGCAGTATTTCAAGCGCACCTCCACCGATCAGCTGACGGCCAAGTTCATGCCCATCGTCAAGACGGAAACCAACAAGCTGCAGTTGGCCGAGCAATACAACAAATTTGCCGGCAAGGCGGCCAGTGCCGGACTGGTCGATAAGAAGGATGCCGACATCGACAGCTATGTGACGCAAAAGGCCATGGATGGCCTGTTCCTGATGATCGCCGAAGAGGAAAAGAAACTGCGTGCCAACCCGGTTGGGGCCGGCAGCGACCTGCTGAAGAAGGTATTCGGCGCGCTCTGACCTAAAGCTGGGCGGCTCGGATGTCGTAGACGGGTTCAGGAGCCCGTCAAATGAAACTGAACCGCCTTGCCTCGACTACGCAGCGCCCCACGCAGGATGCCATCGAGCGGGCGCGTCATCGACCGGATGAGCAGGTTCGCCGCGTCGAGGCACTTGAAGGTGTGGAAGGCGACCGCCAGCGCAGCCTGCAGCAGGAGATTGCCGAAATCGACCCGGGGGCGATTGGCCCATTCAACGGTGGTGAGCAGGTCTTGCAGGGCGCCCGCGATGTTGCAGCGCAACTGGCGGTGCTTGGTTCGGCCGTCGATGCGCTGATCAGGCCGGTGCCCGTGGCGACAGCGATTCATATCGTTGATGACAAGGTCTGAGTTCCTTCGGCGTTCGGTCTTTCCTGGGACAAATTTCCACACCCCTGGCACTGCGGTAGAATCTCTGTCCGAATCAATGCGCCCCGCCTTGTCGGGGCGCTGCTTTTCCCCAGGTCCATGTCCGGTCTCAATCCCCAGCAACGCGAAGCGATCCACTATCTTGACGGCCCCCTGCTGGTGCTGGCGGGGGCTGGTTCGGGCAAGACACGGGTAATCACGCAGAAAATTGCCTATCTGGTCCAGGATTGCGGCTTTCAGCCACGCAACATCGCCGCCATCACTTTCACCAACAAGGCGGCCAAGGAAATGCAGGAGCGGATCGGCAAGATTCTGTCGAAGCCGCAAGCCGACGATCTGCAGATTTCAACTTTCCACTCGCTGGGCGTGCGCATCCTGCGTGAAGAAGCCAAGGCACTCGGTTACAAGCCACGTTTCTCGATCTTCGATTCAGCCGATTGTGCTGGCATCATCAGCGAAGCGGCAAAGACCGTCGACAAGGGAACGCTGCGCCACCTGCAGTCGATTATTTCTAACTGGAAGAATGGTCTGATCACGCCCGAGGCTGCTCTAAAGCTAGCCAAGGATGATCATGAGACGCTGGCCGCCCACGCCTACCTGAGCTATGAAGCCACCCTGAAGGCTTATCAGGCAGTCGATTTCGACGACCTGATCGGCTTGCCGGTCGTCCTCTTCCAGCAGCACCCGGACATTGCCGAAAAATGGCAGAACCGCCTGCGCTACCTGCTGGTCGATGAATACCAGGACACCAACGCCTGCCAGTACCAACTGCTCAAGCTGCTGACCGGCGTCCGCGCCCAGTTTACGGCGGTGGGTGACGATGATCAGGCGATCTACGGGTGGCGGGGCGCTGACATCGATAACCTGAAAAAGCTGCCGGCTGAATTCCCTGCCTTGAAAGTCATCAAGCTGGAGCAGAACTACCGTTCGACGGTGCGTATCCTGAAGGCAGCCAACAACGTCATTGCCAATAACGAAAAGCTGTTCGACAAGAAGCTGTGGTCGGATCTTGGCCACGGTGAGCAGATTGTCGTGACTGCCTGTCGCGACAACGATGCCGAAGCAGAAGGTGTGGTCATGAAGCTGCAGGCGCATCGCTTCCAGCATCGTGGCAAGTTCAAGGACTATGCGATTCTTTACCGCTCGAATCACCAGGCCCGAGGTTTCGAGGAGTATCTGCGGGATCACCGCATTCCCTACCTGCTCTCCGGTGGCAAATCGTTTTTCGACAAGCCGGAAATCAAGGACATCACCGCCTATCTACGCCTGCTGACCAACGAGGATGATGATCCGGCCTTTATCCGGGCGGCGACGACCCCCAAACGCGGTATCGGTGCGGCGACGCTGCAAGTGCTTGGCACCTATGCCGGCGAGCGCCATATTTCGCTGTTTCAGGCGGCGTTTGAAGAAGGCTTCGCGCAGCGCGTCCAGGCGCGCCAACTGGAGCCATTGCTCGAATTCTGCAACTTCATCAACCGCCTGCAGCACCGGGCTGGAACCGAACCGGCACAGCAGGTGCTGCCCGATCTGCTCAAGGCGATCGATTACGAAACCTTCCTCTACGATCACGAAGAGGAGCGGACGGCCCAGACGCGTTGGGGCAATGTTTGCGAGTTTGCCAACTGGCTGAACAAAAAGGGCGAGGAGCAAGGCAAGACGCTGATCGACCTGACCCAGAGCATCGCCCTGATCAACATGCTGGACAAGCAGAAGGACGAAGACTACGACGCAGTTCAGCTGTCGACCTTGCACGCGGCCAAGGGCCTGGAGTACAAGCACGTCTTCCTGGTCGGGATTGAAGAGGGCATCCTGCCGCATCGGGAATCCGTCGATCCGGCCAAGATCGAGGAAGAGCGCCGCCTGATGTACGTCGGCATCACTCGTGCCCAGCACACCTTGAATATTTCCTACTGCGAAAGACGCAAGCAGATGCGGGAGTTCATCCCCTGCGAACCGTCACGGTTCATCGATGAAATGGGCAAGGAGGACGTCCGCTTCTCCGGCGGCAAGGATGCTGCGCCGCCCGACAAGGAAACCGGCAACGCCCGTCTTGATGCCATGAAGGCCATGCTGGCCGGAAACAAGCGCTAACCGCTTCGTTACACCGCGTTACAGCGGGTTACTCTCCTTATGACATCCGGGCTGTCATCGCCTGCGTTATTCGGTATAAGGCAGCGCATTCATGCAAAGCCGGATCAAACACCGAATTAACAACATCAGGAGATTCAAAAATGACCAAGCAACTTATCGCCATCGCCCTTGCCGCTGCGTTCGGTATCGCTCACGCCGCCGACGTCAAACCGGCTGCCGCCGAAGCCAAGGCTGCTGCACCGGTTGCCGCTACCGTCAAGGCCGAAGCCCCGAAGGCCGCTGAAGCGGTCAAGGCGCCGGAAGCCAAGCCGGCTGTTGCTGCGCCGGAAGTGAAGAAGGAAGAAGCCAAGCCTGCCGCCAAGCCGGTGAAGAAAGCGAAGAAGACCGCCAAGACGGCCAAAGCGAAGGCTGCTCCGGACGCCGCCAAGGCTGCCGAGCAGGCCACGAAGTAACAGATCCCTGCAGGAAGTCAGTGGCGGCCCTCCAAAAGCCGCGCTGACCAAGGCGCCCACGAGGCGCCTTTTCTTCGTCTACGAAAAAGGGAGGCCGCAGCCTCCCTTGAATCCGGGTCGGAAGGTCTTACTTGACCTTGGTCAGGATGTAATCGACGGTTGCCTTGATTTCAGCATCAGACAGGTCGGCTGCGCCACCCCGAGCCGGCATCGCGTTCTTGCCGCCGAGGGCACTCTTGTAGAGTGCTTCCTTGCCAGTGGCTACACGCGGTGCCCAGGCGGCCTTGTCGTCGACCTTGGGGGCGCCAGCGGCGCCGGTGTTGTGGCAAGCGCCACAAACCGTGTTGAAAATGGTGGGGCCGTCCTTGGGGCCGGTGCTGGCTGCAGGTGCGGCCTTGGCCAGTTCGAACTTGGCAACCGGTTGAATGCGGACGTCGGATTCGTCGGTGCCCTTGGCTGCATCGGCGGCCGAGTGGTAAGTTCTGTTGGTGAGCGGATAGATGATGGCAATCAGTACTGCTGCCACGCCGATCGTTTTCCACATGATGCTCTTGGAAGAGTTTTGTTCAGCCATGCCGAAGACCCCAGTGCGAATAATAAAACAGCGATTATAACGGTCCGTCGGAACTCAGCCAAAAAAAACCCCGCCAGCGGCGGGGTGAAAAATTCTCGAAAGGGGGAATTTCGAGAGGAGGGGTTCAATGCACAGTTGCAGTTTAGGCATCCGTGCCGCTCTCGTCTGTCGTCCTTTCGTAGCCTTCTGTAACAGAATGTTGCCAGTGGCTAGAGGGATTTTATGTTGCGTTGCAATAATTCCATGTGAATTTGTTCCGGAGCGCTCCGGTTTTATTGTCGAACCTTGATGATTTTTGCCTGTCGGCAAACGATCAGCTTTCGATCCGGCAGATTTCAACAGCGCTGTGCGGCACCTGATAATCGGTGGCCAGCTGGCTTCGTGCCGTGTCTTCGACAGCCTCGCCTTCGCGAACGACGAAGTGGCGGGCACCGTTGTAGTCTTGCGGGATGCCGGCGCGGTCCTGGGTGATGCGATAGTGGATTTTGACGTTCATGGCTGTTCCCCTTCTATGGGTAATAGTTATATCTGCATGCCAAGTATAGTCAAGTAATGCTGCGGTGCAATATCGGTTTTCCACAGGTGCCAATTGCTGCCTGATGGCTTAGCTATTTTTCAGGTCAGCCAGCGTGTTGAAATTGCTGAAGGCTTCCGGCTTGTCGGAAAATTCGACCTCAACAGCCCCCATTTCGGCGCACCACATGGCCACCTTACGCCCCCCGGATTGCAGGTAGTGCTCCAGTTCGTCGCGCAGCGTCGCCCGGCACAAACAGAATACCGGGTGGATGCGCCCACCGGCCGAGGCGATGGCTAGATCTGCTCCCTTGGCTTGCAGACCGGCGAGCAGGCCGTCGACCAGATCGAGTGGCAAGTACGGTGAGTCACAGGGGGCGGTCGCCACCAGCGTTGTCTCGGCCGCCGCCAGCGCGGCGTGCAGACCGGCCAGGGGGCCGGCAAATCCGCTGATTACGTCGTTAATCAGCGGGTAACCCAGCGTGGCGTACTGCTCATGGCTGCGGTTGGCGTTGAGCAGCAGGCGGTCGACCTGCGGGGCCAGTCTTTCGGCGACATGTCGGATCAGCGGCCGGCCGTCAAGCATCTGCAAGCCCTTGTCGACGCCACCCATACGTCGGCCCAGTCCGCCGGCAAGAATGACACCGGTAATGGATGGCTTGGGCAGACAGGAAACAGCAGGTTTGGCGAGAGGCATCCAGCGATGGGTAACGTGCTAGGATCGTGCATTATGTCGGAACTGGAAAAACTTGCCGAACAACTCGGTGCTGTGCTTCTTGAGCGCGGTGAGTGGCTTGCTGCGGCCGAGTCGTGCACTGGCGGATGGCTGGCTCAATCGGTAACGGCTATTGCCGGGAGTTCAGCTTGGTTTGATCGGGGGTTCGTGACTTATTCCAATGCAGCCAAGGTGGATATGCTTGGTGTACCGGAGACGACGCTTGATCGCCATGGTGCTGTTTCGGAAGCCACGGCGAGAGCCATGGCCCAAGGGGCTTTGGTGCATAGCCGGGCGGACTGGACGGTGGCGATCACGGGCATTGCTGGGCCATCCGGAGGTTCGGTGGAAAAACCTGTTGGCACGGTCTGTTTTGCCTGGGCTGGGCGCGACGCCGGGTGTGAAGCCTGCACCTGTCATTTCGCCGGGGATCGGGCCGCTGTTCGCGAACAGTCGGTTAAATATGCGTTGACCAGCTTGCTGGCGCGTATCGGAGCTTCTCCCGTTCTGACTTGAGTTTGGCAGGTTATTGGCGGACAATCGGCGAGTAATTGGCAAAATTGCAAAAAATCCCGCCTGAACTTTGGGGGTTGTCATCGTTGCGCTACATTGAATTGACGGCGGAAGCCATCGAGCAGGCCCTGAATGATTGGGCCCCTCCGTCGAGCGGGGCTGGTGTTTTGGCCTTACTGCCGGAAGCCGAAAAGGAGCAACTACCGCTGCTGCAGAGCGCCTGTTGCCGACGCGGGATTGCATTGGTCGGCGGCATTTTTCCGGCGCTGATCGAGCGGCAGGGTTTTTCCAAAAAAGGGGCCTGGTTGTTGTATTTTGACCAGATGCCGCCGCATTTTCTGTTGCCGGCGATCAATGTGGAAGGCAGGCCTGCCGTTGATCGACTGGTTTCGGCGGCGCTCAGCGGGTGGAAAAGCTATCCGGCCGATGCGCCGAAACCGACGCTTTTCATGATTTTCGACGGCATGTTGCCGAATATCGCCAGTATTCTCGATGAACTCTATCTGGAACTGTCGAATCGCGTCGAATACGCCGGTGTCAATGCCGGAAGCGAAACCTTTCAGCCCATGCCTTGTCTGTTCGATACGTCGCAGGTCGTTGGCGACGGCGTGCTTGCCATGTTGCTGCCTGGCAATATGGCGCCGGTGCTGGAGCACGGTTTTCGGCAGCCTGAACATGCCATGAGCGCAACGTCGACTGAAGGCAACCGGATTGCGACGATCGATTGGCGGCCGGCTTTCGATGTCTATCAGGAAATCATCAAGGCGCAATACGGCATAGCCCTGACGCGGGAAAACTTCTATGAGTACGCCGTGCACTTTCCGGTTGGCATCCTGCGTGCCAATGGGGCCGTTGTGGTGCGTATCCCCGTGGCGCTGGCTGAAGATGGTTCCTTGTTCTGCGTCGGGGAAATTCCAGAAAACTCGATGCTGGTTCTGCTGCAGGCTCCGGAGGCCGGCGCTAATGGTTGCATAGCGCATCTGGCCGATAATCTGCGCGGTATTCATGGTGACCTGGCAGGCGCTCAACTGCTGACCTTCTATTGCGCCGGCCGGCGTATGCACCTTGGCCAGGGGGCCGAAAAGGAATTGGCTGAATTGCACATGGCGACTGGCGTTGGCGAGATGGCAGGGGCTTTGTCGCTGGGTGAGATCGGCAGCACGGTCCGTTGGGGCTATCCAATGTTCCACAACGCCACCCTGGTCTGCTCGCCGTGGAGGCTGGCATGAACCGCGAGCAGATTCTCAGCATTCTCTATGACCTGTCGCTGACGATTGGCGGAGAACTCGATCTCGACAGTCTGCTCAAGAAGACGCTGCAGCGACTGCTTTTTCATACCTCGTTCCCGACCGGTGTGGTTCTGGCGGCCCCACATCGTTCCGAGTTCGGCGTTATTGCGACACTGGAAAAAGCCGTTGGTGATTACATGTTGGCTGACCGTTGCGGTACCGGCATCAATCTTTCGGAGGGCGTGCTGGCCAGCGAGGTTGAGCTTCTGGCTGATTCCATAATGTTGCGTCCGTTTTCGCTGGATCAGGTTTATACGCACGCCTTGCGCCTGCCCATCGACGATCAGCGAACTATCCTGCTGCTTGCGCCGGGTGAGCCGTCAGGCGGCCTGCCGTTGACCCAGATATTTCAGCCCGTGCTGGCCAATTTGGCCAAGGCAATTATTCTCTGTTGCAATAATGAGCGTCTGACCAGGGCTCTGGCTGCAGACCGAGATGATGCGCGTGCGGAGTTGGCCGTTGCCCTGGCCCAGAGCGAACGCGAACGCGCTTTTCTGGATAGTCTCTATGACGCGATTCCTGATCTGGTCTGGGTCAAGGATCTGAATGGGGTATATCTCTCCTGTAACCCGATGTTTTCACGGTTTTTTAATGCCAGCGAATACGACATTGTCGGCCGAACCGACTATGATTTTATCGACAAGGAGCTGGCCGATTTTTTCCGGGAGAACGATCGTGCCGCGGCAGAGGCCGGCGGGCCGACGATCAACGAGGAGTGGCTGACTTTCGGTGATAGTGGTTATCGCGGTCTGTTTGAGACGATCAAAACGCCGATGCGCGATAAAGAGGGATATTTGATCGGTATCCTCGGTATCTCCCGGGAAATCACCGAGCGGCGGGGGGTCGAGGATGCCTTGCGGACCAGTGAAGCCGAGCTTGACAGGCATCGGCAGCATCTGGAAGCGCTGGTGGCGGAACGTACGCATGCCTTGGCGCAGGCCAATGTCCAACTCGAACAGACCGTATTTGCCATGGACCGCGTCGGCATCGGTATTCACTGGGTGGACACCCAAGGCTACTTTATCTATGTGAATCGGGTTGCTGCCGCAATGCTCGGTTATTCCGTCGACGAAATGATGCGATTAAGCGTGCCGGATATCCATCCCGATTTCACGATTGAAGGCTTTGGCGCCGCGACGGAAAAAATCAGGCAGGCCGGCCGGGTGTCCTTGGATGCGCAACACCGGCATCGTGACGGGCATATGGTTCCAGTCAGTATCAATATTTACTATCGGCCTGAAACCGCTCAGGAGCCTGCTCGTTACATTACATTCGTCAGTGATATCAGCGAACGAAAACGGGCCGAACAGGAGTTGCGTGAGGCGAAAGAGCTGGCCGAGCAGGCAACGAAGGCCAAAAGCGCATTCCTGGCAAATATGAGCCATGAGATCAGGACGCCGATGAACGCCATTCTCGGTTCTACTTACCTGATGCGCCGTGGGCTCACGGATGCCGCACTGAACGAACCTCTGGAGCGGATTGAAGCTTCCGGCAAGCATCTGCTGTCAATCATCGACGATATTCTGGATCTTTCCAAAATAGAAGCCGGCAAGCTGGTGCTTGAGGAGGCGCCACTGATGCTCCCCCAGTTATTGGGAGAGGTGGCGGAAATGCTCAGGGGACGGGCTCAGGAGAAAAATCTGGCGGTCCGCGTCGAGTCTGCGGGATGGCCGCTCAATGTGCTGGGCGATGCCACTCGCTTGCGCCAGGCGCTGATCAATTACGCCAATAATGCGATCAAGTTTACCGACCATGGGGCGATTACTTTACGCAGCAGGGTGATCGAGGAGAACGATGAAAGCATACTCGTCCGCCTCGAAGTGGAAGATACGGGCATCGGTATTTCCCCGGAAGCCTTGGGACGTTTGTTTACTCCGTTTGAACAAGCCGACTCGTCGACGACCCGGAAGTACGGAGGGACTGGCTTGGGTCTGGCCATTACCCGTCACTTGGCGATATTGATGGGGGGCGCTGCTGGCGCGGAAAGTTCGCCGGGTAAAGGCAGTCTCTTCTGGATTACGGCGCGCCTGAAGCGCCATCAAGTTCAGGCGTCTGATAAAGGGATGCTGGTCACAGGGTCCAGCCGCGATGTTGAGGCCGCGTTGCGGCAGCGTTATGCCGGCCGTCTTGTACTTCTGGTCGAGGACGATCCGATCAATCGGGAGGTTGCCCAGATGATGGTCGAAGAGGTCGGTTTGGCTATCGATGTGGCTGAAGATGGGTGTGAAGCGCTCGATAAGGTCAGCCAAACCAATTACGCACTGGTCCTGATGGACATGCAGATGCCGCGTATGGACGGGTTGGAGGCGACGCGGCGCATCCGGCTCCTTGAAAACCGGAAGAACCTGCCCATTCTCGCCATGACGGCCAACGCCTTTGCCGAAGATCGCGAACGGTGCATGGCTGCCGGCATGAACGATTTTGTCAGCAAGCCGGTCAATCCAGATTTGTTGTACGCAGCCTTGCTACGGTGGCTGGATTTTTCCGCCGGGCTCTGACGCGAATGTTTGCAGCCTGAGTTCTTGCCGTTTCAGACAGGGCTCATTGCCCCGCTTCGGCGCTAATTTCCCTGAGCAAGGGTTCGACCAGCTTCGCCGCTTCGCCTTTGGGTAGCCGATAGGCAACCCAAGTCGCATTTTTTTCACCGGGCAGCGTGTAGATCGAGATGGCGAAAGGGCAGAGCACGATGTTGTGCGGGTCCAGTTCCATCATCTTGCGCGACAGTTTGGCCGAGCAGAATTCGATGATTTCCGCCTTTTCAAAGACCTGCCGAGTGGCACCAATGTCAGCGCCGGTCCGGGCCAGCATATCGGCGATATGCGAGGTGTAATTGATGACCAGCCCCCGGTTTTCGATGGCCATGACCACTGCTTCCTTGGCATCGTCGAAGTTTGTCGCCAACTTTTTCCTGACCATCCATTCCTCGGCATGGGCGGTCGCGATGAAGAGTCCGAGGCAAAGCAGAGCGACAAAGCGGTGCATGGCAAATCCTCTATTAGAAAACGCTGCTGAGGCTATTGTAGGCATTGCCGCGCCCCAGCGGCACTTACTCGGGCAATGGTTCGAATAGTGCGGCCAGGTCGTCGGTCCCGAACTTGACGTCCACGCGGTGGTCTTCGGACAGAATCCCGGCGGCCAGTTCGGCTTTCCGCTCCTGCAGGGCGAGAATCTTTTCCTCGATACTGCCGCTGACGATCAGCTTGTAAACGAAGACCGGCTTGTCCTGGCCGAGACGGTGGGCCCGGTCGGTGGCCTGGTTTTCGACCGCAGGGTTCCACCACGGATCGTAGTGGATCACGGTATCGGCTGCAGTCAGGTTCAGGCCGACGCCGCCGGCCTTCAGGCTGATCAGGAAGATCGGCACTTCACACTCCTGGAAGCGGCGGATCGGCACTTCGCGGTCCACCGTGTCGCCGGTCAGCGTGACGTAGGTGATGCCGGCCTTGTCCAGTTCGTGCTCGATCAATGACAGCATGCTGGTGAATTGCGAGAAGACGAGGACACGGCGGCCTTCGTCGACCAGTTCGGGCAGCATGGCCATCAGCAGGTCGAGCTTGGCGCGTTCCGTCACCTTGCGGGCGGAACTGGCCTTGACCAGGCGGGGGTCACAGCAGACCTGGCGCAGCTTGAGCAGGGCATCGAGGATGACGATCTGGCTACGAGCGAAACCCTTGCTGGCGATTTCATCGCGCACCTTGGCGTCCATCGCGGCGCGCACCGTTTCGTAGAGGTCGCGCTGGGAGCCTTCAAGTTCGACGCTGCGGATGATGATGGTCTTCGGCGGCAGTTCCTGCGCTACATCTTCCTTCTTGCGGCGCAGGATAAAGGGGCGAATGCGCCGGGCGAGCAGGCTGCGTCGAGCCATGTCGCCCTGTTTCTCGATTGGCGCCCGCCAGTGGCGGTTGAACTGCTTGCTGGTGCCGAGGAAGCCGGGGAGCAGGAAGTCGAACTGGCTCCACAGTTCGCCGAGGTGGTTTTCGAGCGGCGTACCGGTCAGGCACAAGCGATGGCGGGCGTCGATCTTGCGCACTGCCTCGGCGCTCTGACTCTGGGCGTTCTTGACCGTCTGCGCCTCGTCGAGAATGAGCAGGTGGTAGCTGTGCTGCATCAGCTCGTC
>JAGTRV010000160.1 GCA_018262245.1 Pseudomonadota bacterium
TGATTGACATCATGCTGGTATTGGCCCACGCCTATGGATTTGGGATCAATTTTAACCAGTTCTGCCAGCGGATCCTGCAAGCGTCTGGCGATAGAAACGGCGCCGCGCAGTGACACATCCAGATCAGGAAATTCTTTGGCCGCAAGTTCGGACGCCGAATAAACCGATGCACCCGCCTCTGAAACCGTAATTTTTGTAAACTTAAGTTCGCTGTGGCGCTTCATGACATCCGCAACCAGTTGATCAGTCTCCCTGGAACCCGTGCCGTTGCCTATGCTGACCAGATCCACTTTGTGCTTTTGGATCAGTTTTGCCAATGTCGCAATTGACTCATCCCATTGTTTACGCGGCGGGTGTGGGTAAATAGTCTCGGTAGCCAGCAGTTTTCCAGTTGGATCGACGATGGCAACCTTTACGCCGGTACGTATACCGGGGTCCAGCCCCATCGTGGCTTTGGGGCCCGCAGGTGCAGCCAATAGCAAGTCCCTTAAATTACTGGCAAAAACGCGAATGGCTTCCAGTTCAGCCGCTTCGCGAAGCCTGAGTTTTAAGTCCAGATCAATGCGAGTAAACAGCTTGATTTTCTGATGTATCTTTAATATCCAGATGCCGGGCTACAAACTGGGCGCAAAGTACATGCTCTTCCTTGTCTTCTGCGCCGGGTTTTAGCGTCAATGACAATAAATCCTCATTACGTCCACGAAACAGGGCTAACGCACGATGTGAGGGAATTTTGTTTATGGCCTCCTGATAATCGAAATAATCCTTGAATTTCTCGGCAGCCTGTTCTTTTCCTGTGACGACGCTGGCATGAAGTGTACCTTTTTGCCAGACCCGTTCGCGCAGTTCAGCTAATAATTCGGCATCTTCAGAAATGCGTTCCATGATGATTTGCCGCGCGCCATCCAGGGCAGCAGCGGTATCGGGCACACCCTTGTCTATATCAATATAACAGGCGGCGATGTGCTCCGGAATCAGGCTGCGGTCATTCAGGATTGCATCAGCCAGTGGCTCGAGTCCTGCTTCACGGGCAATCTGTGCTTTCGTGCGCCGTTTGGGTTTGTAGGGCAAATACAAATCTTCCAGCAGGGTTTTGGTGTCAGCCTCGCTTATGGCTTTTTCCAGTTCAGGTGTCAGTTTGTCTTGCGATCTGATACTGTCCAGAATGGTTTTGCGCCGCTCGTTTAGCTCGCGCAAATAACCTAAACGTTCTTCCAGCTGCCTTAATTGAGTATCATCCAGGCCCCCGGTCATTTCCTTCCGGTAGCGGGAAATAAATGGGACAGTAGCGCCTTCATCCAGCAATGCAACAGCTGCGCTGACTTGTTTGCTATTAACAGATAACTCTTCGGCAATGCGTTGGATTACGTCCATTTTTTAACTTCTTGTACGGTTTGAAATGGGCGTATTGTAGCAGCTGGATGATAGTTTCTTCACAATTCTTGATGCCATGCGCCATGGATACAATAAAAGATCTCATTCAAGCAATCGGTTACCCACTTGAGCCGGGGCAACCAAAAAGGCTTAACGTTAAACTGTACCGCCATCAATAGTAGCCAAAAAATCGGTTGATATAACGACTTTTCATAAAATAGTAGGGCATGCTAATATCCCATTCATTCCCGAGTATAGACTTAACGGCTCGGTAGACTTCGTATTAACCTTTACTTTGAGACGCCATGGAAAATTTTACGCCTCTTTCGGCAACAGCAGGTGGTGCACTGATCGGCATCAGTGTCACTTTACTACTACTCTTTAACGGCCGCATTGGGGGTGTCAGCGGCATCATGAATGGTGTGTTTTTTGCTCCAAAAAATGACCGTATCTGGCGACTAATCTTTCTTGCCGGACTTGTTCTCGGAGCCTTTATCTTTCAGATGTTGGTGCCGGACTTTAATATACCTCGTCAGAATTACCCTTTGCTTTTACTCGGATTAGGCGGCTTTCTGATCGGTTTCGGCACGCGCATGAGCGGCGGTTGCACCAGTGGACATGGTATTTGCGGCATTGCCAATTTATCGATTCGTTCCCTAATTGCCACGCTGACCTTTATGGCGACTGGCATGATAACCGTTTATATTATTCGCCATAGCCTGGAGCTTGCCGCATGAAACAAAATCTCATTGCCCTGCTCTGCGGCATAATCTTTGGCATAGGGCTATCGCTCTCACAAATGATTAATCCAAACAAAGTACTCAATTTTCTGGATATTACCGGCAACTGGGACCCCAGCCTGATATTTGTAATGATGGGTGCATTGGCCGTGGCTTTTGTCTCTTTCAAATGGATTCTTAAACGCCCGACCCCGATATTAGCGGAGAGTTTTCACATTTCCAGAAAATTATCGGTTGATAAGCCACTGCTGCTTGGCGCAGCCATTTTTGGCATTGGCTGGGGGATGAGCGGTTATTGCCCGGGCCCTGCTGTTACCGGTCTGGGCTTGCTGTCATTGGAATCAGTCATTATGGTCGTTGCAATTTATCTGGGTTTTTTTGCCTATAACCTGTTTTTTGAGCAAAAATAATTTATTCCTTGAGGCGAACAGGGCAAGCAAGGTTGTTCTGCCCGTCATTGGCAGTTTAGTGGCGGGCGCGAAAAGCATATGTCCGATACGTATCAACTTTAGAAAATACGGACAAAATCGCCTGATTTCACGCAGGAGAGATCAATACAACAATCATGCAAAAAAGAGCGTCAATAAACATTTTTTCAATTGTGCGATTGCACTGCAACTCGTTGGCGTTGATGCATAACCATCATCTTCAATCCGCCGGACAAATGGTCGCTTATTGCAGTCTGGCGTGGGTGGAGCGCCAGTCCGACAAACCTCCGTTCTCGGACGTTCACAGTTATCTAAAGCAGGAACCGGCCATATTCGCGTTGTGCTATATATGGCTGTCATTGTAACAACTTAGCCCAATCCACGCCTCAAGGCACTTTATCAACGCCTGCAAGAAGGGGTAAGAACAAAAATGTCCGGGCTCGGGGCTGTCATGCAGTTGTGGTTCAGTCATGCTTTGGCGTACTTAAAACCAGTCAACCCTATCAGCCTAATTATGGAAATTCAGCTTCAGTATCTACCTGGCTTGCTGTTTCAATGCGACGCCCGGGCTACGCGTGTTTGCGTTGCAAAAGTTGAAAAATGTCCACTTCAATGGAGGCAAATGCAACTATCCACAGTGTCGCATCGTAAACATCCAGCCATGCCGATTGCCAGGTCCAGGCAATAACCATCGCAACCAGTCCTGTGAAAACAGTCACGGTTGCCAGCCAATAGCTTTGCCGGTATGTGAACACTTTGTCCGGCCAACGCACTTCCAGTTCAAGCAAAGCGATCAATGCAAACCAGAGCGCAGAATTGACTACATCCAGCCATTCGCTGTCATGAACATAACTGACAAATACCAGCGCAATAACCGCGATCAAGACGTAGCGTATCCGATGCAACGTGTTTTCACTCACCGGAGCTGCGCCATTGGCTTCCAGTTCATACAGTATCAGCAACGCCAGCCAGGCCAGGGCATCAACAGCGCTGTTCCAGGTATCGACCATGGCATAGATAACGACGTTGAGTGTTATTAATACCACGATGGCTAATTTGAGCCTGGGGTAAGGAAGGGACGAGAAATAATTGAACATGCTTAAATCCAATAATGTGAAGCGTCATGATTTGGCGTAAGTTGGTGGTCAAAAGATTTCCTGATTAGAAAGCTTCTTCAGCCAGTCAGCCACCCGTATTTTTCTATTATAAAACGCATATTGGTCTTCAATCTACCGATAGCACCCTGTTATGGCGATGAATCGTATTCAATTCCAACTTGCTTGTCTTTGCCCGCATTTCTGCAACAGTTTGGCACCGAGGCGCAATGCGAGGATGCGCTGGAACAGGCTCGCTGACCTCAGGGCTTTCGCTGTTTCCGCTGCGGCCAAGCGGAGCGTTGCCTACCTTACGTTGGCGCCCATAAGGCATTTCAACGCCAGCAGGCCTGTCGGTTCCAAGCTTCGCTGATTGCCGGTACTTTGTTCCAGAGCAGCGTTTGCCCTGCCGCCATGAGCCGCTGCTTATCTCGCTCTTACTTTGCCTGTAGAGCAATGTAAATTGAGGATCTTATGAAGACTGATGTTAACGGGCACGGTTCTCATGGAGAGGGCGAGGCGGATCAGGCCATCGAGCTGATTGTCTTGCGGAAGCGGCTCAGCGCCAGCACGAAAAAGACGCTGCCGATCGCGATCAGGGCGAGAAACTGCGGCCAGACGATGCTGAAACCGGCCCCGCGGTAAAGAATGGCTTGGGCGAGTGACACGAAATGGGTGGTCGGTGCCACCAGCATGATGTTTTGCACCAGTACGGGCATGCTCTCGCGCGGGGTGTATCCGCCGGACAACATCTGCAAGGGCAGCAGCGTGATGATCATCAACAGGCCCATCTGCGGCATCGAACGCGCGACCGTGCCGAGAAAGATGCCCATCGACGTGGTGGCGAACAGATGCAGCGCCATCCCCATGACGAACAACCCGATCGAACCTTCGATGGGCACTTCGAGCACCCCCTGCACGACGGAGACGATCGACGTCGTCGCCACCACGACCACCACCAGGCCCATGGCCCACACCTTGGCCATCATGATTTCGAACGGGGTCAGCGGCATTACCAGTAAATGCTCAATTGTGCCGTGCTCGCGCTCGCGGATCAGCGCCGCGCTGGTGAGGATGATGGACAGCATGGTGATGCTGTTGATGAGTTCCATGACCGAGCCGAACCACACAGGGTCGAGGTTCGGATTGAAGCGGGCACGCACTTCAAGCTCGGCGGGCAGGGTTGCGGCCGCGCTATGGCCCTGCAAGAAGGCCGCCACCTCGGCACCTACGATGTTATGCACATAGCCGTTGCCGATGAAGGCCTGCGACATGCGGGTGGCATCGACGTTGAGCTGTATTGCCGGCTGGTGTCCGGCCAGCACGTCGCGCTGGAAATTGGGCGGTATGTCCAGGACGAAGGTGTAAAGGCCCGCATCCATGCCGGGGTCGATGTCGTCGGGGGCTATGAACGCCGGTGTCAGGAAGTAGGGCGGATAAAACGCGTTGGCGATGCGTATCGACAGTTGCGAGCGGTCTTCATCGACGATGGCGATCGGCGCCTTGTGCAGCACTCCGGGGACGCCGGTAGCCGTCAAGTAGATCTGGCCGGTGAACGAGAACACGATCAACACCAGCATGACGGTGTCGCGCCCGAGGCTGCGCAGTTCCTTGACGCCAAGATGGAAAATATTGAGCCAGGTGTGCAAGGCTAACGCTCCTGTTTCTTCAGCAGCAAGACGCTAAGCCCTAAGATCACCGGGATGGCGAGGGCGAGTGGCAGCAAATATGGGCTAAGGTCGGCGAAACCGAGTGCTTTGGAAAAGACGCCGCGGCAGATGGTCACGAAGTGCGTGGCCGGAAAAACCTCGCCGACGAAGCGCGCTCCGCCCTCCAGCGACGACACCGGGTCGATCATGCCGGAAAAACGGTTGGACGGAATGATCGTGGCGATCGAGGTGGCGAAGATGGCGGCGATCTGGCTACGGACGAAGGCCGACATCAGCAGGCCGATACCGGTGGCGGACGTCACATAAAGCAGCGCGGCCAAGGTCAGCAGCAGGAAGCTACCTTTGAGCGGCACGTCGAAAACGGACACGGCCAGCGCGCAGACTAAGAAGAAGTTGATCATCCCTAAGGCGATGTAGGGCAGCTGCTTGCCGATCAGGAATTCCAGCTTGGTCACTGGGGTCACGTACAGGTTGAGGATAGAGCCTAGCTCCTTTTCGCGCACTACACTCAGCGCGCTGAGCATGGCCGAAATCAGGATCAGCAGCATCGGGATCACTGCCGGCACGATGCCCGGCAGGCTCTTGACGTCGGGGTTGTAGCGAAACCGCGTTTCGATGGTCATCACTCCGGCGGGGACGCGCCCGGGTTCATGGCGGCGCGCCTGTTCGAGCAGCCAGCCCTGGTGCATGGCCTGCACGTAACCAAGCACGGTCTCGGCGCGGGTGGGCATCGCCCCGTCTATCCACGCCCCGATCTTGACCGGGTCGCCGCGTGCAAGATCGCGCGCGAAATTGGGGGGTATTTCCAAGGCCAAACTCAGTTCGCCGCTGCGCATGCGCCGGTCGAGTTCATCGTAGTCGGCGATGGGCGGTTTTGCGATGAAGTAGCGCGAGCCGCCAAGGTCTAGCGCGTAGTTGCGGCTGGCCATGGTCTGGTCGCGGTCGAGCACGGCAAAACGCAGGTTTTCGACATCCACGCTGATGCCGTAGCCGAACGTGACCATCAGAAACAGCGTGCCGAACAGCGCTATAGACGCGCGGATGGGGTCGCGGCGCAATTCCAGCGCTTCGCGTATCGTGTAGCTGAACAAGCGCAACAGGCTGAAGCGTGCTCCGGGCTGGGCGAAGTGGCTATGTGTCGGAGCCGAGGTCTGGGCGACTGTGCTGGCGGCTGGGGCCTCTGTCGCCGGTTCGTCGTCGAGCCCGCTTGCTTCCTTCAGATAGCCGATGAAGGCTTCTTCCAGCGTGGCGTGGCCGCTGTTTTCCACCAGCTTGGCCGGGGCGTCGCTGGCGAGCACCTTGCCTGCGTGCATCAGCGAGATGCGGTCGCAGCGCTCGGCCTCGTTCATGAAGTGGGTGGATATGAAGATCGTGACCTGGTCCCGGCGGGCGAGTTCGACCATCAACTCCCAGAAACCGTCCCGCGCCACTGGATCGACGCCGGATGTCGGCTCGTCGAGAATCAGCAGGTCCGGCCTGTGGATCACCGCCACCGCCAGCGACAAGCGCTGGCGGATACCCAAAGGTAGGCCGTCGGGAAGGCTGTCCATGACAGCACCGAGCCCGAAACGCTGAGCCATCTCGGCGATGCGGGTGGGAATCTCGGCATTTGGTAAGTGAAACAGGCGGGCGTGCAGCTCCAGATTCTGGCGCACGGTCAGCTCTGAGTACAGCGAGAACGCCTGCGACATGTAGCCCACGCGCTTGCGCGTGGCCAGATTGCCGGCATCGACAGCCTGGCCGAACAGCAGCGAATCGCCTTCGCTCGGTTGCAACAGGCCGGTGAGCATTTTCATTGTCGTCGATTTGCCGCAGCCGTTGGAGCCGAGAAAGCCAAAGATCTCGCCGCGCTCGATGCGCAGACTGACGTTATTGACGGCGGTGAAATCGCCGAAGCGCATGCTCAGATGATGCGCCTCGATGGCAATTTCAGGTTCCCCGCTGGTGTCTCGCGGCGGAATCACAATGTCCTTGTGGCCCTGGCGCTTTGCTTCCGGCAGCAGTCGGATAAAGGCCGCTTCCAGCGTGTCGGCACCGTTCTGCGCACGCAGTTCGGTCGCGGTGCCGGTGGCAAGGATCTTGCCTGCATCCATCGCCACCAGCCAGTCAAATCGCTCGGCCTCGTCCATGTAAGCGGTGGAAACCAGCACGCTCATGCCTGAATGGCGTGCGCGTAGACGCTCGATCAACTCCCAGAATTGGGCACGTGACAGTGGATCGACACCGGTGGTCGGTTCGTCCAGCACCAGCAGGTCGGGGTCGTGGATCAGTGCGCAGCACAAACCCAGTTTTTGTTTCATGCCGCCCGAGAGTTTGCCGGCGGGGCGGTCACGGAACGTCTCCAGACCGGTGCTTTCGAGCAGTTCGGTGATGCGCCGATGACGCTCGGCCTGCTCGTGGCCGAACAGCCGGCCGAAGAAATCGACATTCTCGAACACCGATAGGGTGAGATAAAGGTTCTTTCCCAGCCCCTGCGGCATATAGGCAATGCGCGGACAGACAGCTCGGCGATGCGCGGCGTCTGCGATGTCGCCGTCCAGAACGGTGATGCGGCCCTGCTGCATTTTCCGCGCGCCGGTCAACAGCGACATCAGGCTGGACTTGCCGACGCCGTCGGGGCCAATCAGACCCACCATGCGGTTGGCAGGAATATCCAGGCT
>JAGTRV010000353.1 GCA_018262245.1 Pseudomonadota bacterium
GGCCTGCTCATGCCGCCGACTCGCCAGATTGACCGCGAAATACTGCAGGCCATTATTCGCGGAGAAGTGCTGATCAATGATGTCTTTGATGGCTGCAAATTCCCGATTATCCTGCGTCCGGTCGGCTCGCATGCAGGACGTGACCTGGACAAAGTCGATGATCTTCAGGGCATCACTGACTATTTAGCCAAGGTCGATGAGTCGACCTTTTTCCTGTCACGCTTCATCGACTACAGCGGCGATGACGGGCTGTTTCGCAAATTCCGCATTGCCTTGATTGCCGGCCAGCCCTTTGCCTGCCACGAGGGCATTTCGGCGCACTGGATGATTCATTATCTGAATGCCGGGATGTATGAAAATGCTGAAAAGCGCGCTGAAGAGGCGCGCTTTATGGACAATTTCGCGGAATTCGCCGAGCACCACAAAGCGGCTTTGGCAGCCATTTATCAGCGGTCGAAACTGGACTACATCTGCATCGACTGTGCCGAAACCCGGAATGGCGAATTGCTGATCTTTGAAATTGACCACGCCATGGTAGTGCACGCGATGGACCCGGAAGACATCTTCCCCTACAAACAAGTCCATATGCGCAAGGTCAGGCAGGCTTTTGAAGACTTTCTATTCAGCCTGACAACAGAGACCGCCAAATGAGCCTGCTACACTCAAACCTGCTGAATGGCCTGAACTTTTCCGGTGGGCCGGGCGTACTGCCGGAAAGCGTGTTGCAACAGGTGCAAGACTCCATCCTGGCCGTTCCTGAGGTCGGGCTGTCGATTCTTGGCATCAGCCATCGCTCGGACTGGTTTGCTACCGTGGTGGCCGAACTGGAAGACAACGTTCGGCAGTTACTTAAGCTGCCGAAAAATTATCACGTGCTATTCCTTCAAGGTGGCGCGACACAGCAATTTTCCATGCTGCCGATGGCCCTTCTGGCCGGCAAGACACACCCGGCAGAATACCTGCACACTGGCTACTGGAGCGGCAAGGCACTGCCCGAAGCCCGACGCGAAGGCCCGGTACGCGTCGTATGGAGCGGCGAATCCTGCGGCTTTGGGCGCCTGCCTGCTGACGAGGAACTGGATTTCCACGCCGATGCGCCGTACATCCATTACGTTTCGAACGAGACTGTTGAAGGGCTGCAGTTTCATCGGGTTCTCGGACGCGACGACGTGCCGCGCATCTGCGACATGTCTTCCGACTTTCTCTCAGCCCCCGGCGACTTCGAACGCTTTTCGATGATCTATGCCCATGCGCAAAAGAATATCGGGCCAGCCGGCGTCACCGTGGTGGTCGTCAAGGAAGAACTGCTCAAGGACACCCCGGATAACCTGCCCGGCTTTCTCGACTACCGCACCCAGATTGAAACCCATTCGATCTACAACACGCCGCCCGTGTTTTCCATCTACGTCGTCCTGCTGGTAACCCGCTGGCTACGCGACCAGATTGGCGGCCTGGCCGCCATGGATGCCATCAACACGCGCAAGGCCGAGACCTTGTATCAAGCCCTGGACGAAAGCAACGGCTTTTACGCCGGAAAAGCTGCCCGCGCCGACCGTTCCAAAATGAATGTTTCCTTCAACCTGCCGACTCCGGCGCTGGAGGCGGAATTTATCGCCAGCGCATTGGCCGCCGGATTTTCTGGTCTGGCCGGGCATCGCAGCATCGGCGGCATTCGAGCCTCACTCTATAACGGGCTTGAGTTATCAGCCGTCGAGAAACTGGCTGATTTCATGGCGAACTTCCGATCACATCACCTGCCGTTGGTGGCAGGTGTAGGAAAAGGAAATCATTAACCCGCTGCTGTACGCGACGCCTGCACCCAAGTGGCTAGTGACGGCTGCTGCAAGAGTCGAGTCAGCAGATCGAACGCTGCATCAAGGTGGAGAGCGGCTGCGACGCAGAACCCTTCGCCCAGCTCGAACTGCTCACCACGCACGCAGAGTACGAAAGCCGGTGGTGGTTCGGCATTTTCGGTCTGCACATAAACCTGCAGCACTGCTTCCGGCGGGAGTTCATGCGTGGTGTATGCATTGCCGGTGGCCGGCACGATGCGTTGAAAGGTGTAGGGCGCCGGGGTGTTGGCGCCGGCGTCGATAAACAGGGCGAGTTGGCGCCCCTGCAAATCGAGCGCGTGTTCGATTTGCAGTTGGAAGTCTTCGATGAGTTCGACCCTTTCGCCCAGTCCTTCATGGTCGAGCCATTTTTCCAACCGACCGCAGAGCTCAGGGCCGATCGCGTCGTCGCCGCGGCTGGGATTACCGACCGCGAAAACGACAACTGGGCGAATCATGCGCGGCTCAGCGAATGGACAATCTGACCTTCCGGATCGACCAGCTCAACTTCGAGCGGCATCTTGCCGAGCGCATGCGTCGCGCAGGAGAGGCACGGATCGAAGGCGCGGATGGCGACCTCGATATGGTTGAGCAAGCCTTCCGTCACTTCTCGCCCATGCAGGTAGCGCCGTGCCACGTGGCGGATGGCCTCGTTCATCGCCTGGTTGTTGTTGGTCGTCGACACGATCAGGTTGGCCATCGTGATCAGGTCGTTTTCATCGACGCGATAGTGGTGGAACAGCGTGCCGCGCGGTGCCTCGATGACGCCAACGCCCTCCATCTGGCGCTCGCCTTCGACCATCAGGTTATCCGACAGCAGGTCGTCGTCGTGCAGCAGTTCCTTGATCACCTCGGCGGCGTGCAGCATCTCGATCATCCGCGTCCAGTGGTAGGCGAGCGGCGCGTGCAG
>JAGTRV010000354.1 GCA_018262245.1 Pseudomonadota bacterium
GCACGTCAACGCTGACGACATTGCGTACTTCCTGCGCGTCCGCTGTTGCGCTGACCGGTCTCTTGTAACAGTCGAGCACCTCGAAGCGAATCCGGACGCTGCTCGGCAGAACTGCGCCACGCCAGCGCCTGGGGCGGAAAGGTGAAATGGGCGTGAGCGCGAGCGCTTCGGTGCCAAGAGGCAGTATGGGCCCGTGCGCCGACAGGTTGTAAGCCGTACTGCCCGCTGCTGTCGCCACCAGCACCCCGTCACACACCAGCTCTTCCACCTTGACCTGGCCGTTGACCAGTATGCGGATGTGCGCCGCCTGGTTCATTTGCCGCAAGAGTGACACTTCGTTGATGGCCAGCGCGCGGGTTTCCCCTCCCCCCTCCGTGACGGCCAGCATGCACAGCGGCGCAAGCTCCACCACGTTGGCTTTGGCCAGCCGCTCCAGCAAGTGTGTTTCACGATAGCGGTTCATCAGGAAACCCACGTTTCCCAGCTTCATTCCGTAAACCGGCAGCTCAGCCGAAAGCAGGCGATGCAAGGTGCGCAGCATGAAACCATCACCACCGAGGGCAACGATGACGTCTGCCTGCGCAAGCTCGCTCTGTCCATGGCGGCGCAACATCGTCCGCAAGGCGGACTGTGCCTGTGAACTTGCACTGGCAATGAAGTGTACGTGCTGGTATTCCATCAGCCAGTACATCCGGTGGGGATCAAGTCATCACCCCTGTCCCGCCGTCTTTACGAGGGTGGCCAGTGCGCGCACCGCCACGGTTGCCGTTGCATAGTCCAGCAGGCCCTGCGATTCAATATCACTCAGCATGCTCACCACCTTGCCGACTTCGGCTTCCCTGCTTGCTGCCCACCGGGCCACGGCGTCCGGTCGTTTTCCTTCCTGGCGCAGGATCTGTTCGACCAGCACATTCTGGATGGAGAACAACTCGTCCCTCAGGTTGGATCGTGCCAGGGCGTGCCACTGGCCCTTGACAGCCAGGTCCTCGAGCTGTTCGCGCAGCCACTTGAACCGCAGTGTCTCACCAATGCCGAAATAAACCCGGGCCACGTCTTGCACATCCATTTTCCGCTGCGCCGAAGTCTCGACGACATCCAGCACGGGAAACAGGCCGTGGAGCGCCACCGTTTTGCGTGCCAGTTCCGGCGGAAAGCCGCCGTCGAGGTAGGACTTTTCTTCTACCCCGATACGGGTGAGTTCGGCTTCGGTAGCCCCGGTCTGCACTGAATTTCGCATGACGGACACGCCCGGCGCCAGCCGCTCAACCAGGTAATTGATGTCCAGCTTTCGATCATGGCGACTGAGCACCCAGCGCGTGGCCTGGCGCAGAAGCAGCCACATGGACAGCAACGCGCCGGTTTGCAGTTCGGCCCGGACCTTGTTGTCCAGCGCTTCCACCTCTGCCCAGAATTCCCGCGCTTCAAAAATCTCGCGCGCAACAGTGAAAGCCTTGGCCACGGCGGCCGGGTCTGCGCCGGTGTCCTCCTGCATTCGCAGGGCAAAGCTGACGCCCATGCGATTGATCGTGCTGTTGGTCACCTGCGTGGCGATGATCTCGCGTTTCAGCCGATGCTCCTGCATGACGTCGGCAAATCGGCCCTGTAGCGCCACCGGGAAGTACCGGATCAGCTCGCGCGACAGGTAGGGGTCTTCCGGAAGGTCGGATTCGAGAAGTTGCTGGTAGAGGACGATCTTGCTGTACGACAACAATACCGAGAGTTCAGGCCGCGTGAGACCTTCCCCCCGGATGCGACGCTCGGTCAATTCCTCATCTTCAGGAAGGAATTCCAGCTGCCGGTTAAGGACGCCCTCGCTTTCCAGCACGGAAATGAAGTGTTGCTTGGCGCCGAGCCGGGGTCCTTTGAGCGTCTCCATCATGGAAATCGCCTGGGTTTGAAGGTAATTGCTGCGCATCACCAGGGCGCCGACCTCGTCGGTCATGGATGCAAGCAGCCTGGGCCGGTCCTTTTCGGCCAGCTTTCCGGCACGAATCGCCTGGGCCAGGAGAATCTTGATGTTGACCTCGTGGTCCGAGGTGGCGACACCGGCCGAGTTGTCGATGAAATCCGTATTGATCCGCCCTCCGGCCAGCGCAAACTCAATGCGTCCCTTCTGGGTAAACCCCAGATTTCCGCCCTCTCCCACGACCCGGCATTTCAACTCTCCGCCATTCACCCGCAAGGCATTGTTGGACGGGTCACCCACGTCCGCATTGCTTTCGCTGCTGGCCTTGACGTAGGTGCCGATACCGCCGTTCCAGAGAAGATCAACGGGCGCCAGCAACAGGCGGCGGATCAGTTCATGCGGCGCCAGCTGGCTTTCTTCCGTACCCAGCCACTTCCTGACCTGCGGGCTGATCGGGATGGTTTTCTCCTGGCGGGAAAAAACGCCGCCGCCGGCTGATATCAGGTCTCGCCGGTAGTCATCCCAACCGGAACGGGGTTTGCGAAACAGCCGCCTGCGTTCGGCCAGGCTGGACCTGGCGTCGGGATCCGGGTCGAGACAGATATGCTGGTGGTTGAACGCTGCCTGCAGGCGGATGTGTTTCGACAGCAGCATGCCGTTGCCAAAGACATCTCCGCTCATGTCGCCAATGCCAATCACGGTAAAAGGCTGCTTCTGGATGTCCATCCCAAGCTCGCGAAAGTGCCGCTTCACGCCTTCCCAGGCGCCCTTTGCCGTGATGCCCATACCCTTGTGGTCGTAACCTACCGAGCCCCCCGACGCGAACGCGTCGGC
>JAGTRV010000161.1 GCA_018262245.1 Pseudomonadota bacterium
CAATGGCTTGCCGGCGGCCTCTTTTTCATAGGCATTGAGTACACGCATCCGCTCGTCATTGAGCCAATCCAGACGGCGACGAAAGACCTCCTGCATCAACGATTCCTTGGAGCCGAAGTGGTAATTGACCGCCGCTAGATTAACGCCGGCCTCACCGGTGATCTGGCGCATCGAAGTACCTTCGTACCCGTGTGCCATGAACAGCCGTTCAGCAGCATCAAGAATGCGTTCACGAGTATCTACAGAGCGGACTTCGGCCATGACTTTTTCCTATGATTCATACGTTCGTTTGAATCATAGGAAAAAGCACTTGCCTTTGCAAGCGTTATTTGTGCTTCAGGAATTGTATTGACGAATGAAGGCCAGGACTTCGTCGGCCGGTACCGGCCGACTGAAAAGGAAGCCTTGCACCATGTCGCAGCCGCGACTGCGCAGGTAGTCAAGCTGAGCCTGGGTTTCCACCCCCTCCGCCACCACCTTCAACTCAAGACTATGAGCCAGGCCAATCGTCGCATCGCAAATGACGCAACCGTCGACCTCTTCGCCAATCTGTTCGACAAACGAACGATCCAGCTTGAGATGGTTGATCGGAAACATGCGCAAATAACTCAAGGACGAATAGCCCGTGCCGAAGTCGTCAATCGCCACGCTAACCCCCATGGCGTTCAGGAGATCGAGAATCCGCACCGTCTCGGTTGGCTGCTCCATGGCTACCGATTCGGTAATTTCGAAGATAAGGTTGCGGGGATCAATATCGTAAGCCTCGATTACCCCACGAGCCAATAGCGGCAGGTTGCCATTGCGCATCTGAATGGCCGAAATATTGACACCCATCTTGATACCGGAAATGCCCGCTGCGGCAAAGTCAGCCATCTGCCGGCAAGCCGCCCAGAGTACCCATTCACCCAGCGGTTGGATCAGACCGGTCTCTTCGGCAATTCCGATGAATTTACCGGGCAACAACAGGCCTTTCTCCGGATGATTCCAACGAATCAACGCCTCCAGGCTGGCGACGCGATTGCTAGCCAGATCAATGACTGGTTGGTAATAAAGGCAAAACTCCTGATTGGCCAGCGCCCGACGCAAGGCATGCTCAGTATTAAGGCGCTCCAGTGCCGCCTCGTTCATCTTGGCGTCAAAGAACTGAAAGTTGTTCCGGCCAGCCATCTTGGCGTGATACATCGCCGCATCGGCATTCTTCATCAGGATATCGCCGTCCTCACCGTCAGTCGGGTAGATGGCAATGCCGATACTGGGCGTCGAATAAAGATCGTACCCCCCGATCTGATAGGACTGACCAACGCTGAACACCAGTTTTTCAGCAACCATGGCAACCGCGCTGGTGTGCTCGACACCGGACAGCATGATCACGAATTCATCACCACCAACGCGAGCCACCACGTCGCTGTCTCGCACACCCTCTCGCAGACGATTTGCCACTTCGATCAGCAACTCGTCCCCGACGTGATGCCCCAGCGTATCGTTGATTACCTTGAAACGATCCAGGTCGACGAACAGGACGGCCACCCGCGAACCGTCGCGTCGTGCGGCAGCCAGCGCCTGATCCAGACGCCCCTTGAGACTCAGACGGTTAAGCAAGCCGGTCAGCACATCATGGTGCGCCATATGGTGCAGGCGCTCTTCCGCGGCACGCTCCGACGAGACGTCAGTAAAGTGCGCGACATGGTAGCGGATCATCCCGTCTTCGCCCCGGATAACGGATATCGACATCCACTTCGGATAAATTCCGCCATCCTTGCGCCTATCCCAGATTTCCCCCTGCCAGAAACCTCGTTCGGCAATCCCATTCCACATCCGCTCATACTCTTCGGGCGTCGTGCGCCCGGCTGACAGGAAGCTCGGATCGCGCCCCACAGCCTCTTCGGAGGTATAGCCGGTCAGGCGGGTAAATGCCGGATTGACGGTAAGTATCTTGTTTTTGACATCGGTAATCAGGATCGCCTCGCCGCTATACTGGACTGCGCTGGCGAGCAATTGCATCTGCGCCAGCATCTCCTGCTGGTCAGTCACTTCCTGCGAGGTACCAATGACCCGCAACGGTGTTCCATCCCTGCCGTATTCGGTTTCACAGGATTCCAGCACATATTTGATCCGGCCATCTGGCATCAGCAATCGATGTTTCAGCGAAGCAGCCTGCCGCGAGGCGATGGAGTCATGAAGCGTTTTATCCACGACCGAGCGATCTTCGGGATGAATCTTCGCTAGAAAATCCTGATACTGATAGCCGGTTTCGCGTTTGGTAAATTCGAAAATCCGGTAGAGCTCGTCCGAACACGTCACGTGCATCGAGGGCAGATGGATTTCCCAGCTACCCAGTTGGGCAATACGCTGGGCTGCAGTCAGGCGCTCCTCTTTCAACAACAACTGTTGAGAAACCAGTTGCTCACGCCGCTGTGAGCGGTACAGGCCAACCACGACAGCGATCAGGCAGACAAACATGCTGCATCCCAGCAAGGCGACAAAGATCACGCGCTGACGCAGGGTGGCCATGACTTCAGCCTCGGACAGCGCAGCCGCGGCATAAAATGGATAGCGCTCCAGGGCGCGATAGCCATAAATCCGCCGGATGCCATCCGACTCCGAAACGAACTCAAGAACACCACTGCGTTCCCCCGCTTGCAGTCTTTGCACAATCGGGTGGGATGCACTGAGGGGTAGATTCGCCTCCTTGGCTAGCGGCGGATGCCTGACCACCACTGTCTGCTCGTCGCTGCGCCGGATGACCAACACCTCCGCAGCGCTGAGGCGAACCGCCTTGAACAGTTCTTCAAAATAACCAAGTTCGATCGCTGCACTGACTACCCCAAGAAAACGACCGTCAGCGGCACGAACAGCCCTGGCGGCGACGATCGTCGACCGCCCGGTGATGCGCGAGGTAATCACCTCGGAGAAAATTATTCCAGTTCCGGACTGTTGCTTGGGTATCTGGAAATACGATCGATCAGCCAAACTGGCGTAGTCACCTCCACCCGAACGGTAAATGACATCCCCGTTCACATCGATAATCCTGAAACCCGCGACTTCAGGAAAGGCATGCTGGTAACGCTCCAACTGCTCTTCGATGGGCGTGCGGTATCGTTGCACTGCCCCTGATGAAAAGGATTCGGCAGGAAAGCGCTCCGCCATGTCTTCCAGCGTCACATCGACACGACGCAAGGTCGAGTCGAAGCGAGCCTCAAGGAGTTCTGCCTGGCTGCTCGCCACCGACCGGGCCTCGCTCCAGACATCCTGATAGGCCGACCACAAAACATAGGCGAGCAGGACGCAGCCACCGCCCACCAGAGCAAGCAGGGCAAACCACAATCGGTGCCCGTAGCGGGCATTCTGCTTAGGCATTGTCTCCACTCATCAACGCTTCTAATTGGATTGTCAGCACATTCTGATCAGCCGGTGACTGAAATGCAATCGGTCTCAGGTAGCGATAACGGGTTTATTTGTTGATATATCAGAAAACGGCAGGTCACGTCGGTATTGCTCTTGTATTCGCGCAACTGCCGTACGGTTTCACTTTCGACTTTCCAGTCGCTCAACTGCACCGACTCCGGGAAGCGTGAATCGCCATCGAAAGCCCGCTCGATCCGCGTCAGGTAGAAGCGATGACAATAACGCCAGGCAGCGGCATAAACCGAAGCGCCACCAATGACGAATACCGGCTTGCCAGTCGCCAGCGCCCGATGCAGACCCTCCTCGACTGAAGCAACGCGGGAGCATCCCGGGCGCACCACAAGATCTGCCTGGCGGCTGACCACAAAAGAATCCTCCGGCACCACATCCATCGACTCATAGGTCAGCCGACCAATCACTAGGGCAGCCCCCGCCACCGTCTTCTCGAAATAGGCGAGCTCCTCCGGAATATCCCAAGGCAGCCAGCCAGCCAAGCCGAGCATGCCATTGCTGGCCACGGCACCGATGGCCGAGATCAGCGTTTCGTCTTTTGCCATTGCTCGCGCGTCAAGGAAAGCGAAATGGCCGGCGTACCCTGACCGTTATAAACATGCGGTTTATGCATGGAGACAAAGGCAGAACTGACGATAGACATACCGAAAATGGCATCCATCACTTCCAGTATGCTCGATTCAAGGCACTCGCAATGGACATTGGCTTCCAGCTTGCGAATGGCCAGAAAAATCACCTCATAATCGACCACCTGACGAATATCGTGCGGATCTGCCACCGCATCCATCGGCGCCCAGGCATCAGCATGAACGAGCACGGCCTGAGGTCCGTGTTTCTCAAGAGGATTGCACCCAGTACGCAATTGAATGGTGGCATCAACGGACGCACACCAATGATCTGCTAGCAAATACGAACTCCTTCCCTGTTTTTCCAAGGAAACGCCGAATAAATTGATCAGCGCTCCCAAATATTTTGAACACGATTACACCAAGAGCATGATCACCCGGGCAAAAAAAAAGCGCCTACGCGCCCATCGAACGACAATAAACATATAACCAAGCTCAGGCAGTCACATTCACCAAGGTTCCGGTCGACTGCCCCAACGAATTAAGCACCGGCACCAGGCTTGCCGAAGTAGCAGATATCGCCGAGGCATTGGTGGTGCTTTCCGCCTTAAGCACCGAACTTATCTGCTCGTGCAAATCGCTCAGTCCTGCCTGCACCTTGGCCATCGAGGCTCGCTCGGCCAAACCCTGCTTCGCTTGCGTAGCCTCGCCCTCAGCCTGGTTCGATTCGACCTTCAGCGAACGGGCATTTTCCTGCGCACGATCAGCCACCCCTTGCGCCTCGCGAGCCCGCTGCTGCAAGGCATTGGCGCGTTGCTCGGCCTGATCTGCACTACGCTGGGCTTGTTGCTGCTGAATCTGCCCCCACAGCGCACCAGCAACCGACTGACCACTGGACAATGACGCTACCGCCATTTTATTTCCGACCTGTCGTTAAACGGAGGCCACCGAGTCTCAGGCAACCACGTTGATCAGGGTACCAGTTGGCTGTCCTTGGGCATTCACCACCGGACGCTGCGGCTCTTCCTTGCGCTCTAGACGGTCCTCGGGACGAGGTTCACGCTTTTCGGCCTGACGGGCCTGAGCCGCCTGCTGAGACTGTTGCGTCTGACTGGCCTGAGCACCGGTATTGGCATAGGCACTGACACCGGAAGTCACTGATTGAATAGCCATATTGTCACCTCTGTAAACAAATACTCCTGCTCAAACTCTACACCATTCCACAAAATATTCCAGAAATATCCGTTGCACCCGAATCAACAGAAACAGCAAACGCGACTTATTACACGCCGATTTATTGTTTTCATCACTTGCCTGCCAACATCTTTTCGGAAAAGCCGGCGGCCATCATGACATCAGGGAATAAAAGGCAATTGAAGACCTGCCGTACTGGTTGCCCCCCCTGTAGCCGAAGCACAAAGCTCACGAAAACTGCGGGCGGCTGCACTTTCATAACGCTGTCGATGCCGGGCAAAATAAAAACGCCGGCCCAGGGAAAACTGTGGCGTCTCGATCTCGACCAAACTGCCACGACGAAAGGCCTCGCGCAATGCCAGTCGGGAAAGGCAGCTAATACCCAATCCGGATTCGACAGAACGCTTGATCGCTTCGGTATGCTCCAACTCCAGGCGCAATTTGACATGTCCCAGATGACAGCCAATTTCGCGATCGAATTGGCTCCGTGTTCCGGAGCCGCGTTCACGCAGTATCCATAGCTGCCGAGCCAGAATTTCATTATCGACTGGCCCGCTCCCTGCCAACTCATGGCCGGGAGCGCAAAAGACAACCAGCTCATCATCCATCCAGGGCTCGATCAAAAGATCCGGATGACTGACCTCCCCTTCGATCAAGCCCACATCGCACTCGTAGCGCAATAATCGTTCGACGATGGCATCGGTATTGGCAACATGCAAGGCGACCGGGGCTTCCGGATGCAGATGCATATAATCGGCGATGATCAGCGTCGCCAGATAATTGCCGATGGTCATGGTGGCACCGACGCTGACCGGCCCGAGCTTTCCGCCGGACAGGTAGGCTTCGACATCCCTGGCTTGCGAAAGAAGACTTTCGACCAGCGGCAGCAAGCCCTGACCGGTGGCGTTGAGGCGCAGGGACTTGCCAATCCGGTCGAACAGCGGGCAATCGTAAGCCTTCTCCAGTTCGACCAGAGCATTGCTCGCGGCTGATTGCGACATTGCCAGACGGTCGGCGGCACGGGATACGTTCTCCGTCTTGGCAATGAGCGCAAAAATCTCCAATTGGCGCAGTGTTAATCTCATATCTGCATTATAGGTAAGCGATATATAAATTGCACGATTCCATAAATTAGCAAGTCATCCTAGCATGCAGACATTGCCAACCAGAACGCCACGACCATGAGCAACTTTGCTACCGAAAAAGTCCTCTCCGTTCATCACTGGAACGACAACCTGTTCACCTTCCGGACGACGCGCGACCCCGGCTTGCGCTTCAATAACGGTCAGTTTGTAATGATCGGTCTCGAAGTAAACGGTCGCCCCCTGATGCGAGCGTACAGCGTCGCCAGCGCCAACTACGAAGAGCATCTGGAGTTCTTCAGCATCAAGGTCCAGGATGGCCCGCTGACCTCCCGCCTGCAGCACCTCAAGCCTGGCGATCCGCTATTGATCAGCAAGAAGCCGACGGGCACCCTTGTGCTGCGTGACTTGAAGCCAGGCAAGCGCTTGTTCATGTTTGCGACTGGCACGGGGCTGGCGCCGTTCATGAGCCTGATCCACGACCCGGAAACCTACGAGCGCTTTGAGAAGGTCATTCTCATTCACGGCGTGCGCTGGACCAACGAACTCGCTTATCACGACTATATCGAAGAGGACTTGAAGGAACACGAGTATCTGGGAGAACTGCTTCGCGAAAAGCTGATCTACTACCCAACGGTAACTCGTGAGCCGTTCCGCAATGAAGGGCGACAGACCGACCTGATCCTCTCTGGAAAACTGTTCGAGGACATTGGCGAAGCGCCGCTTGATCCAGCCACCGACCGCGGCATGATCTGCGGCAGCCCGGCCATGCTGAAAGAAATATCCAGCATGCTCGACGGTTTCGGCTTCGAGATATCGCCCCACATCGGCGTTGCCGGTGACTATGTGATCGAACGGGCATTTGTCGAACAGTAAACGGGATACCCTGCCCACCGAAATACACCATCCAGCCAACGGCTCAGTCAAATTGGCACGTTATTTGCGTATAAATTAGCGTGTTCGTTCATAGGCATCGGGGTGATCAAAATGCTAGAGCCTGAAATGCTTGTCGTACTGAGTTGTGGCGCAGTTCTTCCCTATCTTGGCGAGGCGCTATGGGACTGGATTGTGAGAAAGATCAGGCACCCATAAAGTGCGCGAACACCAGTTTCATGCACCAATACTAGCTGTGCTGTTTCTCCACATTTTCTGTGGATAACTCTGTGGACTGGCCGTTGGCAGTTTTGAGAAGACCTGCCAGGCCAAGGACTTAGCAGTCGCGCTCAAAAATCAGGCGCCTTCCTG